>CAYRQW010000097.1:0-6047 GCA_964426505.1 uncultured Caldisericota bacterium | reverse complement strand
CTCGTTGCGGGCGTTTGCCACGAATGAAGACGCCAGAAAGCGAATCTCCCGTTCTTCGATCTCGCGCGGATACCGGTGGGTCGATACTTCCTGGGCAGGTACACCCCCCGCCTGCCGTGCTTCAAACACGTCACAGGCAAATCCCTTGACCCTGAGTTCACGGGCGCAGGCAAGCCCCGCGGGACCAGCTCCGATGATGGCAACCCTGCCCAGAGTGGCTTCAGGCAGCTCCATTCGATCAGATGGATCGGTTGAGTCTGTCACGAATCGATGCAGTTCGCGAATGTGCAGAGGGGCATCTATCTTCGATCGTGTACAAACAGACTGACAGAATGCTTCCTCCGGGCAAATGCGACCACACGTCTCGATGAAAGGATGAGCCTCCTGCAGCAGGGTTCGTGCACCATGGAGGTTCCCGCTGCGAATCGACTGTATGAACTCAGGTACTGGAACATGTGCCGGACACTTCGCCTGACACGGCGCATCGTAGCAATAGAGACAGCGCTCGGCTTCTATGGCGGCCTGCTGCCGGCTCAGAGTCTTCTCGAATTCCTCCATCATTCCTCCCATGTTCCATGATTGCTTTCGGCAACTTGCGCAGGTACGATCAGGTCGCAGGAAACCGCTTCCCTTGAGTTATACGCAGATTCTCCGGTTTTCCAACCCGGCCGGGCCCCGATTGAGTCCGAGACAGACATGGGCCGATCTTTCGGGCGACCCGTGAGACTCGCCAGAAGGACTCCTGGCTCACGAAGTGGCAGGAAACCATGTGACCAGAACACGCATCCCACACCTCTGGCTCCTGCTTAGCGCATACAGGCCAAGCGATGGCGTACCGCGTTCAGAAGTGACACCCGTTGGGCGGGTTCACCGGACTTGGAAGGTCTCCCCTGATTCGATGCGCTGACAGTGTTCGCCGAGACGCTTGTGCGAGAACTGGTACGAGCAGAGAGGCACGCGCTCTTCGGGTGCAGGAATGCCGGTCAGGGCAAGCCCGTGGACAGCTTATTCTACTAAGCTGACAGCGAGGACATCTGGAAGGGGCGGACGACGCAGGACAGGGTGCAACACACAAAAAAGAGAGGCGCTGGTCACAAAGACCGGCGCCTCTCACTGCAATCAGTTCAATCTACTTGCCCTTCACCGGCGGAATCGGCGCAACGACCGCCGACGGAACGTCCTTGAAGAGCTCCTTGATCGTGCCGAGACTTCCCATCAGGGCGCTGCTCTCGTAGGGCATGAACACCTTGTTGGCTGGGTTTGCACTGATGGCTTCAAGCGTTTCCATGTATTTCAGCGCAAGCACGTCATTGGTAGCACCACCCTCATGGATACCCTGGAAGTACGCAATCACCGCTTGCTTGCGAGCGTTGGCGACCGTGATCAGTGCCTGTGCCTCACCCTCAGCAGTAAGGATCCTCTGTTGACGATTGGCCTCAGCACGAAGAATGGCGCCCTGCTTCTCTCCTTCAGCCTTGTTGATCTCGGCTTCCTTGAATCCTTCGGCTTCAAGAATGGCAGCACGTTTGCTGCGTTCTGCCTTCATCTGCCGCGTCATGGCCTCGAGGATCTCTGCCGGTGGGTTCACCGACTTGATTTCCGCACGCGTTACCTTGACACCCCATGGATCTGTCGCAACGTCGACGATCTGGGTCAGCTCGTTGTTGACGTTTTCGCGCGAGACCAACAGCTCATCAAGGTTAAGACTGCCCGAGATGTTGCGTATCGATGTCATCGTAAGCTTCAGGATGGCCTCGTTGAGATTGCGTACCTCGTAGACCGACTTCACCGGGTCCGTGAGATAGTAATATAGAACGATGTCGATACTGGTCGGAACGTTATCCTTCGTAATGACAGCCTGGGGTGGATAGTCCCACGCCTGTTCACGCAGGTCGACGACCGCCCTGACGCTGTCGAGGATGGGGATCAGGAAATGCAGGCCGGGCTTCAACTCACGGCTGAACTTCCCCAGACGTTCGACGATGACCGCAGTGCTCTGACGGACAATCAGAATGTACCTCAATGCGAAGACTACAACAACAGCAATTCCAACAACCCACCAGATGATGGACCACGGTATTGGCATGAGTACCTCCTATTCCTTTCTCACAGTCAACGTAACACCCTCAATCGATGCAACGACGACCCTGTCACCCACGACAGCAGAAGCCATCTCATCGTTGAGAATGGCTCTCCAGGTAGTACCCTTGAGGGCAACGCGCCCTGCGCCGCCAGCTGTGATAGCCATGACGACGCTGGCTGTCTTGCCTATCATTTCATCAGTATTCGTTCGCATCTTGGAACCACCTCTCAACAAGCGCGAGTTGATGTAACGCCCAACGAGTGCTATGAGCGCAAACGATACCAGGAAGAACACAAGGAACTGCACTGACGTGTTGAACCCGGCCCAGGAGAAGAAGAGCGCAGCGACAGCCCCGCCCGAGAACCAGACAAGAAGGTAATAGGGAAGGAAGGCATCTACCACGGCACAGACGACTGCCATCGTTATCCAGAAACCGACCATGAGCACCTCCCTGAAGCCAGAAAGCATTCATTGCGCTACAGCGATTTTATTCTACTATCATCCACAGACACTTCAATAGAGAATGGAGTTGCATTGTGCAGATTGGTGGGCGCGGTCCGCTACGCCTTCTTCAGCTGGGCATACTGCGCAGCCAGTTTCTTGATGCCAACCTTCTTGAAATCGATCACAACGAACTGGTCGTTCCCGTCGTAAAACACCTCCAGGACCTTCCCAGTACCGAAGATGTTGTGCGTGACCGTGTCACCATCGATCAGTTCGGGTCGCTCGTGAGACGACACTCCTGCGACTCTCTCCCTGGTCAGTTCCATCTCCTTGATGAAGCGTGATGGCTCCTGAAATCCCGAGCCATAGTAGCTGGTACGCTGGGTGCAATAGGTGATCGACAGCTCCTTGCGCGCACGCGTACATGCCACATAGAACAGTCGACGCTCTTCTTCGATATCGGCAGTGCTGTCCAGTGCTCGCCGGTGTGGAAAGACTCCTTCCTCGGCGCCGACCACGAATACGTCGCTGAACTCGAGGCCTTTCGCAGAGTGCGCCGTTATGAGCAGGACGCCTCTGGCCGTACCCGACTTCATGCTGTCCTGATCCTGAACCAGGGCCACCTGCGACAAGTAAGCTCCGAGCGATCGGTCCTCGCTCATTCGGTCGAACTCATCGGCCGTACGCATGAACTCGCCCAGGTTCTCGCGCCTCGACTGCAGTTCGAAATCAGCTTCGCCCCCATCGTCCTGGTATTGCTCCAGAAGTCCGGACGATGCAAACACGAGATTGGCGGCGGCTATGGCAGACTCGCTGGACGAACCGATATGTACGATGAGATCGACGAATGCCTCCAGCTTATCCCTGGTCTTGCCAGCCTTTGTCTTGCTGATCCACTCGGGCAGCGCCATGAACCACGACGTGCCATGATCCGCCGCCAGCTGTTTCAGCTCGGAGAGGCTCTTGTCGCCAAATCCCCGGGACGGCCGGCTCACAGCGCGCTCGAACGCAAGATTGTCGCTGGGGTTGAATCCAAGCCGGAGATACGCAAGGACATCTTTGACTTCCTGTCGCTCGTAGAACTTCAGCCCGCCAACGATCTGATAGGGAATGTTCGATGCAAGCAGTGCTTCCTCGATCGGACGAGACTGACTGTTCATCCTGTAGATGACAGCCATATCCCGAGGATCTGCGCCACCTCTGACCAGGGCATCGATACTGGATGCGACGAAACCAGCCTCTTCTTCCGGCGTCAGAGCTTCAAGCAGACGAACGGCCGTACCTGTTCCATTGTTGGTCCAGAGTTTCTTTCCAAAACGCGTCCGATTGCGTGCAACCAGGGAGTTCGCCGCATCCAGGATGGACTGGGTAGATCGGTAGTTCTGCTCGAGCTTGACCACCGTGGCACCAGCGTAGTCCTTCTCGAACCCGAGAATGAGTTTACTGTTGGCCCCGCGAAACGCGTAGATGCTCTGGTCGTCGTCGCCAACGACCGTGACGTTGCCGTGCACCTTCGACAGCCGCTTGACCAGTTCATACTGCATCTTGTTCACATCCTGGTACTCGTCCACGAGCACGTGCTCGAACTTCGAGCTGTAGTGTTCCTCGACCTCCGGACACTTGTCGAACAACCGAATAACCAGCGCGATGAGGTCGTCGAAGTCCAGCAGATTCCCTTGCTCGAGACGCTTCTGATAGAGCTTGTAGACCGTCGCCGTCGCCTTCTCGATGTAGCTGTATCCGTAGTCTGAGAGCTCCTCGGGGCCGACCAGATTCGACTTCGCGTCGGAGATCCGATAGACGATCTTCTGCGGCTCGTAGGTCTTCGGGTCCATGTTCAGTTCCTTGAGGACCTGCCGTACGAGGCGCGTGCGGTCATCTTCGTCGATGATGACGAATTTACTCGTGTAGCCCAGCCCGAGTTTCTCGATCTGCTCTCTCAGGATGCGACCACACAGTGAGTGGAACGTCCCGATCCAGAGTCCCTTGCGGGACAGGTCTGTCCCAAGGAGTGCGTCGACACGCGAGCGCATCTCGCCAGCCGCCTTGTTGGTGAACGTGACAGCCATGATACGAGACGGCGACAGTCTGCATTCCGAGATGAGGTAGGCCACCTTGTATGTGATCACGCGCGTCTTGCCCGATCCCGCCCCTGCTAGCACCAGGCATGGACCGGACACGGCCTGAACCGCTCTCAACTGTTACGGATTGAGGTCCCCTTCAAAATCGAGGGGCATCAGATCGCTCCGCCGACGGTCAGGGTGAGAAGCACCAGCACACCAACTCCAAGAAGCGTCGGCAGAAGGTAGACGGCAAGTGCCCTTGCTGTGCTCTTCTCGTAGTACAGCCGGACCGCCAGGACTCCCATAACGAGCACGTAAAGGATGGCCCCATAAGCCAGGATGTCGAGAACGAGACCGCCTGCAACACCGATCAGCAGGATCCCGATCACTCGCAGAGTCGCTCCCACCAGTCCGGAGAAGCTGAGAGCAACGTACATGTGCGGGGCTGCCGTGCGCTTCCATGCAAGTTGTGCCACGGCGTCGATGATGACGACCGACAACATGACAAGGAAGAAGGGTTCAGTCACGAATGCCCAAAACGTCCCTGGCGCTTGCTGAGCCTGCGTAAGAGCATCTGTCATCTGACTCGTGAGACCCGCGGATTCCAGGAGACCGACAACGTCCAGAAGGCGAAAGCTCATCGCATCAATGACTCCTGTCAGCAGCAAGGCAATCAGGGCCGCAAGTATGGACGGACGCTCACGAATCCGGCGCAGTCCCTCGGCGGGGCGTCTCACAAACAGCAAAAGCAGATCGATGAAGTATCCCACGTCTATCTCCTTTTCATGTGCAGCGAAGATCAAAGGGTATGGCCTGGAGACATCCACGCGCCAGTCACAGAGCGCGTGGTTCAGTATACCGAAGAACCAGCCCCAGCCAACGGCGACCGCCGCTCTGGGCGTCACAACTTGTTGACGCAACGCCACCTGGGCCCATACTGGAAGAGTAAGAACAGGTTCATCGGGGGTGCCCAGTGCTGTTTGATACGCTTCTCGTCATAGCTGCGGCGATCATCATCGCCCGGAACCTCTTTGCCAGGCAGGGCAAGATCGGCATATCCCTGCTGGCTATCGGGTTGTCTGCCCTCCTGACGGCCTCGTTGACGCCATACTACGTCAGCTTCATCAAGTTACCGAACCAGGGGCTTGCAACTGTTGCCTACTATATTGTTACATACTTGCTCTTCTATGTCCTGATAGCCGTACCTGCCATCATTCTCTCGTCGATCATCAAGATCGCCGTCACAGGACTCCTGTTGGGACTCGTGGCGCATCTTCTGCCCATTTCCATCTCGACCTCTCTCCTGGGCGAGAGCCGGATCTACCCCCTGATGGCGCCCCTGTTTGTCAGACTCCCTCCGATCGACCTCAGAGCGCTGGGAAGCTGGCTCCACAATCTGTTGCCCGGAAGCCACTAGGAACGTTTGTCGAGGACCTGACGCATCAGCTCGCCCAACC
>CAYRQW010000096.1:0-6429 GCA_964426505.1 uncultured Caldisericota bacterium | reverse complement strand
GTCGTGATCGCGCTGTCGAATCCTATGCTGAAGTCGGTGCCAAAAATGTCGTTGTCGATGGTATTGGGCACCACCACACACGGAATGCTGTTCGCATCGAGTACTGCAGCCACGGCGACAGCACTGCGGTCGCCGATGATGACACTGGTGGTGATACTGTTGCTCTGGATGATGTCACGTATCTTCCCCAAGTTCTGGACCGCAAACTCCGGCGACACGCGAGAGCTGCCGAAGATGCTTCCACCCAGGGGAAGAATGCCCGAAACCGTCCTCTTGTTCATGATCTCGATGTCCCCGCGCACCAGTCCCTCAAACCCATCCCGTACCATCAGAACGTCGTATCCAAGCTCAAACGAACGCCTTGCAACGGAGCGGATCGCTGCGTTCATCCCTGGTGCATCTGCCCCTGCCGTCATAATCGCGCTACGTCTCATCTGTCTTCCTCCTGTTGTCGTTCTGCTACCGGGTCACACCGGTGAACTGGAACTCCTCAACCCGGATACTGGGGAGCACCATGGCGCCAATTCCGAATGACGAGGCAAGAACCGCACGTTCCCGACTGATCTCCATGGTGTGTGCGAACATGTCAACCAGTCCTTGTGTAAAACGCATGTTTCGAAGCCCGTGCGCCTTGCGGCCGTTCTCGATGAGGTAGGTGCCGTCACGCGTCGTCCCCGTCACCACGGCTCGCCGCGGCTCCACTGGATTGCCATACCAGAAGCGGGTGACGTAGATTCCTCGTTCGATATGAGACACCATATCGGCCTCACTGCTATCTCCGGCGCCCATGAAGATGTTAAGCGGATACGGACCCATGTCGTTTGGCTGCTGGAGTGAGTGCCCTGTCGTCACACGTCCCATTTTCGCAGCATAGTACGAATCGTACACCACGCTTCCTCCCCTGCCTGCCGTGAGGAAATCGACGCGATGCTTCGGCATTCCCTCGAAATCGAACGGAACAGGCATTCCAGAGGGGTCAAGTCCGTCATCGTACAGACTGACGATGGGGGCGGCGATCTGCTCACCCTCGTGCCCTTCCAGGAAACATGTGTGCTCCTCCACACTGCGAGCAGAAAGCGCAATGTACGCCAGCATGTTCATGAGCTCTTCTACAGCAAATGGGCTCAGGACGACCTCAAACGCACCGGGTTCGATTTCCGTGGGATGCCGCGTCTCGACGGCAGTCAGCACAGCTCGCTCGCCCACTGCGTCAGGATCGATTTCCGCGATATCGGCCGACGACATCAGACCGTACCCGGAACTGTCGTCGCCCATGACAACCGCTTTCAGCGCCGCAACGGTGTACTGGTGGTAGGCGGAAACGCCTATGGAGCTGACGACAGCCAATTCGGAATCCTGCACCTGGTATGTCCCGGCCGCCCGGAGTCCCTCGCGCTCCGAACGCTCGATGATCCTTTTCACTGCGAGGACCCGGTCCTCGGGCCTTGAGGCAGCAGTCGCCGCGACCCACCCACCAATACGCCCTGTGGCGGTGGGCTGAGGAGACGGAAGACCCGGGAAGTCAGGATCATCGGTCATGAGGCGTGCCGCCTGCGCGGCCTGCTGAACAACAAGTCTGAGTCCGTCGGGGGAGCAGTCAGTCGTCGAGGCGCTTCCAACTTTCTTCCCGACAACAGCGCGAACCTGAACCTGAGCGGTGTGCTCGGCCACGTTCTGATGGATGATGTTCTCGGCATACCATGTGAGAGCGCTGCTGGAGGTCATCGCCACGATCTCCGTCTGGTCTGCGTCGGACACCTTCAGTGCGTCGTGCATGAGACCGTGAAGCTGTTCCTTACTCATGAAGCACCCCCACCTGCACATGGCGGAACCGGGCGGGCGATGTACCATGTGACACATGTGCCACCTGCATCGGCTCGCCCTTGCCACAATTGTCGACACCCCATACGTGATACAGTCCCGGGCCTCCTATGCCATCACAGGATCTCCAGAACTCATATGCGACACCGGTATAGGTGGGATTCCTGACCATGTCCTGCAGTCTTCCTCCCCTGATCTCCCATGCGATCTCACTGCCAAACTGGAAGTTCAGGCGTCGGTCGTCGATGGACCAGCTCTTGATGCCATCCACATAGAGACCGTCGTCGACGCCTCCGATCAACTGCTCGAAGGTCAGGTCACCTGGTTCCAGGTTGATACTCACCATGCGAACGATGGGCGAACGCGCGAAACCATCTGCTCGCATCGCTCCCATGGGTTCCTCTCCGACAATGGGCGCCGAGGCTCGCGAATTGAGGTAGTGCTCGAAGATTCCGTTCCGCACCAGATGTACTCTGCGGCCCTTCACCCCCTCATCGTCGTAAACAAGCCCCCCCAGGGCGTGGGGGATCGTACAATCGGCCGTCAAATTGACGATGTCAGATCCATAGCGGAAATTGCCTTTCTTGTCGAGAGTCAGGAATGACGTTCCGGCAAACGACGCCTCCATACCCATGACCCGGTCCAGCTCTGTCGGGTGTCCACACGACTCGTGGATCTGCAGTGCCAATTGCTGCCCTCCGACAACCAGGTCTTTGAAACCCGACGGACACGGTTTTGCAGAAAGGAGTGCCAGCGCTTCCCTGGCGGTCGGTTCGGCATGTTCCAGCAACCTCATGGCGTCAACGAACTCCCATCCCGACTGAGCGTTGTCACCGGAGAAAGCCATGGGGTAGCTGCGAACCTGGACGCCGCCTTGCTCGCTGGCTGCCATGGCGCTGATGCCGGCCCCGCTCTCGATCCGGTCCTGAATAATGTAAGCATCCTCGGACGACGCGAAGACCTTGCGCTCCTTCACGAACTGCATCTGACCTCGCGCCAGCACCACTCCGGGCAACATCATCGCTCTGGTGGCTTCGGCGAGCAATCCGATCTTCTGCGAATCGGAAATCGTGAAGGGATCGACTTCGGCCTGATGCGGAACCATGTCTTCGCAGGAAGAGACTGGGGCCAGTGCGACATCCTGCTTCTTTGCCAGCGCACTGGCATGTGCTATATCGACTGCCTCTTCGACGATATGGTCGGCCTCGGCTTCGGACACGACAGATGATGATGAGAATCCCCATGCCCCGTTCGCGATGACCCGGACCCCAAATCCGCGTTGGTGAGCGTGCACGACGGCACGAGGCGCTCCCCCGACAACCGACACGTCCTCACGTTCCATATCGATGAGACGGCAATCGCAGTAGCTTGCGCCAAGGCGCCTTGCACCTGCAATGACCCGTTCCGTGAACTTGTCCACTGGCCACCTCCCTGGTCGATACGGTCAGTATATTGGAGCATGCGCCAAAAGCAACGCCGGGAGACCGAAGCCTCATGCAGGCCGTACTCCTTTTTGCCAAACCGCGCGTTCAGGTTAGAATTGTCAGGGTGATGAGATGAAGAATACTGTTCAGCCGCATGGCTTGCGGCAGATACTCCTCCGCAACCGGCGCTGGCTAGCCGTCCTGATCATAGTTGCAGTAACGATCGGGGCTGGCGTCACGTGGGGACTTCGTGGAAGGATGACAACGTTGCACTTGGCCTCACAGTTCA
The DNA here is from genome assembly GCA_964426505.1 of uncultured Caldisericota bacterium. Classification (GTDB taxonomy): domain Bacteria; phylum Caldisericota; class Caldisericia; order Cryosericales; family Cryosericaceae; genus Cryosericum. The sequence goes on along the minus strand of CAYRQW010000096.1, from coordinate 2,895 downwards.
AGACCAGTGACTACCTGATCGGGATCGTGGGCACACAGGACCAGGGATACGTCCTGACTGCGGCCGGCCAGATCTTCTCACTGCGCGGGTGGGCGAGTCAGAGCGAAGGAGTGGACCTGGGTGACACGCCGACATCGTTGACGTTGAGCACTTCAGGCAAGTATCTCCTTGTGGCAGGACAGCGCCTGACCCTTCTGGACGATGCTCTTCGTCAGAAATGGTCACGCAAGACAACGGCTCCCGGTGTCGTGGAGCGCGCAGTCTTCACCATCACGGGAAAGATCGCTGTGGTCTACTCGTTCCTGGCGGACCAATCCCGGCAATTCGTGACCTATGACCTTGCCGGCAAGTATCTGGACGGCTACACCGTTCCCGATTTTGGCCGTGGGTCGCAAATCAGCCTCGCCCGCAGTGGTATGCTCGTCGTGACACTGGAAGGTGGCACCATCTATACCATCTCACCGGAAGGGAAGGTCATCGCGAAATTCACGGTCCCCAATCCAGACCAGAAACTGGCGGGGATTGTAGCAGCCGTCGACGAGACCGGGACACGTATCCTGGCGGGCTATGGCCGCACCGTTTCCGGTGTTGCCGCTGCGATGTCCTGGTACCTGTATGACCAGACAGGGAAGACGATAACCGAGATCGCCTCAGATGCTGATAATCCCGGCCTTCGCGCGCTGAACGGCGACTTTCTGATCTTCGGACGCAGTGCCAGGATTGTCGACAGGGACGGCAAGGAGTTGCTGTCAGCCTCAAAAATCAACTTCAACGTCATCGACGGCTCAGCGTCCAATGGCGAGTGCGCACTCGTGTTTCAGGAGCAAACAGCTTCCCAGACCACAATCTACTTCCTTGGCATCTACAGCATGAAGACCGGTGCACTTGTGCGCCAGTGGAGTACAGCCGAGAGTGACGCGATACGGGTGTTCCAGCTGCCGGGTATGCGCTCTGTCGTGGCTCTCGCAGATGGCTTCTCGATTCTGACTCCCTGACAGGAGAGGCCAGTGGACCACAGCGCGGCGCGCCAGCGCATACAGGAGCTCAAGGCACAGATCGAGCTTCACAATTATGAGTACTACGTCCTGGACAGCCCGGAGATATCGGACGCAGGCTTCGACATGCTGATGCGTGAGCTGAAGAGTCTGGAATGCGAGTTTGCCGATCTGGTGACCCCGGACTCACCGACACAGCGGGTAGGCGGAACCCCGCTCGGGGGATTCGCGACAGTGAAGCATCGTGTCCCGATGCTCAGCCTCAGCAACATGTTCTCAGAGGACGACGTGGCTCTCTTCGACGCTCGTGTGAGACGAGCGCTCGGACGGGATGAACTCATAGAATACCTCACTGAGGTCAAGATGGACGGTCTCGCGGTCTCGCTCCGCTACGAGAAGGGGCTCCTGGTGGAAGGTTCCACGCGCGGAGACGGTACGACGGGTGAAGACGTCACCGCGAACATCCGTACTATCCGGTCGATCCCCATGAACCTGGCCAGCATAGGAACTCGTGTCCCCGACCTGGTCGAGATCCGTGGCGAAATGGTCATGTTCAGACGCGACTTCGAGGCGCTGAATAAGGCGAGGGCCGGCTCGGGTGATCCCCAGTTCGCCAATCCCCGCAACGCCGCCGCCGGAACCCTGCGCCAACTCGACCCGCGAGTCACTGCATCGCGTCCTCTGCACATGGTAGCCTATGCTCTCGGGGAAACATCGGACGACCTGGTGCTGCCAACCCAGAAGAGTCTGCTGGACTGGATTGCCAGTGTCGGCTTCCGAGTGTCTCCCTTCGTCCGCCTGGTGCGTACACCCGTCGAGATGTGGGGAGTCACCCGGGAGATCTCGAGTGCCCGCAGTTCACTGCCGTTTGCTGCCGACGGTATCGTTTTCAAGGTGAACGAGATATCACTGCAGCGCGCATTGGGCCAGACAGCCAAAGAACCAAGGTGGGCCTCCGCCTGGAAGTTCCCTCCCGAAGAAAAGGAGACGCGTCTGGAGAACATCGCTATCTCCATCGGTCGAACGGGCGTCGCAACCCCTGTCGCTGTACTCACACCAGTGGAGATCGATGGGTCAGTCGTTGCACGGGCAACCCTGCATAATGAGGACGAGGTCAAGCGTCTTGGTATCCTCATCGGTGACACTGTCACCGTGCGCAAAGCCGGCTCGGTCATTCCCGAGATCCTCGGCCCTGTGCTCTCTGCCCGCACGGGCGTCGAGCGTCTCTTCGTCATGCCAGCCAACTGTCCCGTATGCGGATCGCAACTCGTGCGCATCGAAGATGAGGCCGCTACCAAGTGCGTGAACGCCTCGTGCCCGGCCCAGGTGCGTGAACGCCTGCTGCATTGGTGCTCCAAGGATGCCATGGACATCCAGGGCATGGGCGAGGCTGTCGTAGACCAGCTGGTCACGGCCGGAATCGCCGGTGATGTCGCTGACCTCTATGAACTGACGGAAGGACAGCTTCTGAGACTGGAGCGCATGGGGTCTCTCGTTGCACGCAAATTGCTGGTTCACCTTGAAGAAAGCAAGGTGAAGGGCCTTGCCCGTGTCCTGTATGCCCTGGGCGTTCCTCAGGTAGGAGAGGTAGGAGCCCGCGATCTTGCCCGGGCATTCGGCTCCATGGAGGCTCTTGAAGCAGCCACGCCCGAATCCCTGATCCACGTCTACGGCATCGGAGAGAAAACGGCTGAGAACATCACCGCCTTCTTCCAGGAGGGACACAACCGCACGCTCATCGAACGCCTGCGGAAAGCGAACATTCGCATGTTCGAGTCTGCGCCCCCCTCAACCCAGGGGCCACTCAGCGGCAAGGTGTTCGTCTTCACGGGTGAGCTGTCGACGATGCTTCGCAGCGAAGCACAGGAACTGGTGCGAACACTGGGAGCCGAGACGTCGG
>CAYRQW010000095.1:0-6466 GCA_964426505.1 uncultured Caldisericota bacterium | reverse complement strand
TTCTAGGACCATTCGTACATGGGAACCGAGGAACTGAGATCTGCGGTTCTCCGGGAGGCGACTGCAGAGGAGACCGCTCTCATCGAGGCCGCCACTGTTGAGGCTTCACAACTTGTCGACAGTCAGAAGCGACAACTGGAGGAACATGCCGATGCACGAGTAGCGGAGCATCGAGCCGCCCGGGATCGCGAGGTCGCGACGCACGAGACTGCACTGAAGATCGAGTTGAGGAATGCCATCCTCAAGCGCAAGCAGGAGCTGCTTGAAGGGCTTTACCTGGAACTCGAAGAGAAAGTCAGAAACGATGATGTCCTCTATCACGCGTATCTTGAGCGGGCGGTGCTCCAGATTGGACAGGAGACGCCAGTCTCTATCGAGTGTCGACGCCAGGACGAGCCTGTTGTCGCAGCATTGTTGGCCAAACGCAGGGACGGGACGGGAGTACGCATCGACGCGAAGCTCCCCGACGATGCCGGGGGCTTCATTGTCCACTTTGCCGAGGCGGAGCTCGACTTGACTCTGTTGGCAGCTTCCACCAACCTCCGAGAGAGTACATTGGTTGAGGTCGCTCAAGTTCTGTTTGGCGACAAGAGATGATTGCTCTCTTCACCCCGCACCAGGCCGACTCGAGCGCTTACGCGTACGCCTCCGGCTCGTTCTCTGTGAGGCGAGGGTTGCTCCTGCCGGTCCAGGAACTGCGGCGTACAGCGGAGACGGGCAGGATCGAGTCGCTGCTGGTGACTCTCAATCGCGGTGCCTATGCGCCTGTTGGTGCCGATATTTCGGCAGGTGAAGCCCTGGCCAGGGTCGAAAGCACATGGCAGGCGTTTCTAGCTCAGGCGACCCGTGACTTGCCGGAGAGATTCCTTCCGTATCTGCTTGCAGCGCTTGATGAGAAAGAGTACGCGAAGGCTGGCCTGGCTGAAGCTCTTCTTGGCGGGAACGGCGGAACACGCACTGACGAAACAAGCGGCGAGTATGCTGCATACTGCGTACGCATGCGAACTGAAGGCAATTCTCCCGAGGTACTGTCCGAATCGATTTTCGGGAGTTCGCTCTGGGACGGACTGAAGGCAGCGCAGGAGGGAGCTTCGGCTTCTGATGCTCAGACCGTATTCGATTTCTCCTTCCAGGTCACCCTGGATGGTCTGGCACGGACATATGGGCACCCTGCTGTCATTGCATACATGGATGGACTGTTGAAGCTCATGATAGCCGGACATGCACTTAAAATGAAGCTTCGCAGCACATCCGGCGTCGGTGCCCCACTCGAAAGGCTGTTGCCCTTTCTGAGACCCGAGATACGGACCGTGCTCGTATCAGTCGTCGAGCGCATTCAGGGTATACCGTGGGACATGCTCCAGCCTATGGACCTCGTTCCAGAAGCTTCTGCATTTGTACTTGCCGTCGGGCGGCGATTCACTCCGGAAGAGCGGCTGCAGATGCTGGAGGATGCTCTCGATTCCTGGCTTGTCGGACGCCCCGAAGCAACTGGATTCGAACCGTACGGAGTTGCCGTCGTGTTTGCCTACTTGATGGACTTCCGACGGGAAGTATGGTCACTGCGGCGGCTTCTGAAAACGGCTGCGTCCATAAGGCTGGGCGTTGACGAGGCTGGAGGGACGTCGTGAGCAAGGCGGCTGTCGTGACCACGCGCGATTCCGTTGGAGCCTTCGAAGCGCTGGGCTTTGCGGGCACAGTAGTTGAAGACGGACTTCAGGCATCTCAGGCTGTTCAGGCGATGGTTCGTTCGGGCGTATTCGGACTGGTCCTGCTGACATCCGACGTGGCCGATGTATGGTCTGGGTCGGCGTCAGCGCGCAGGCTGGTGGTGCCCGTCGTACTGGTGGTTCCGGTGACTTCATCAGATTCGGGTGTGGCGGCTGCTGCGGTGCGACGTCTCATAGAGAATGCGGTAGGCATAGACTTGGTTGGGAAAATGACAGAGGAGAAAAGCCATGACACACGGTGAGATCGTCAAGGTTGCCGGACCGCTCGTTGTTGCCAAAGGACTGATGAATCCGCAGATGTATGAACTTGTGCGCGTCGGCGAGGCCAAGCTCTTTGGCGAGATCATCGAGCTTCGGGGCGAGATGGCGAGCATTCAGGTTTACGAGGAGACAAGCGGCGTCGGGCCGGGTGAGCCCGTTGTTCAGACGGGGAGTCTCCTGACTGTCGAACTGGGGCCTGGCCTCATCACTTCGATCTACGACGGAATCCAGCGGCCGCTGGACGCTATCCGTGCACAGTATGGCGACTTCATTCCCCGTGGTGTAGCGCTTCCTGCCCTTGCTCGGGATCGGAAGTGGCACTTCGTCCCATCCATGAAGACGGGTGATATCCTTGTTGAAGGAGACATCATCGGGTCAGTCCAGGAGACGAGAGCTGTCTTGCACCAGATTATGGTCCCCAGGGGTCTGGCGGGCCGGATCGTTTCGATAGCTGAGGGCGACTTCACTGTTGAGGAACCCGTTGCAAACCTGCGGACCGAATCAGGAGAAGATCAACCCATGACCATGATCCAGCGGTGGCCAGTTCGCAATGGCAGGCCATATGCGAAGCGCATGGCACCGGACGCTCCCCTGGTTACGGGACAGCGCATCATCGACGCACTGTTTCCTGTTGCCAAGGGTGGGACGGCTTGTGTGCCTGGACCTTTCGGAAGTGGCAAGACCGTGATCCAGCATCAGCTTGCAAAGTGGGCTAATGCCGACATCATTGTCTACGTCGGCTGCGGTGAGCGCGGAAACGAGATGACCGATGTCTTGCAGGAGTTTCCACAGCTCAAGGATCCGAAGACCGGTGAAGTTCTGATGAATCGTACGGTCCTGATCGCCAACACGTCAAACATGCCGGTTGCGGCTCGTGAGGCCTCGGTTTTCACTGGAATCACCATCGCCGAGTATTTCCGTGACATGGGGTACAGTGTTGCCCTGATGGCAGACTCTACATCTCGATGGGCGGAAGCCATGCGTGAGATCTCGGGGAGATTGGAGGAAATGCCTGGCGAAGAGGGCTATCCAGCATATCTTGCATCAAGGGTGGCCGCATTCTACGAACGTGCCGGAAGGTCTCTGAGTCTTGGCAGTCAACCCAGGGAAGGCAGCCTGAGTGTCATCGGGGCTGTGTCTCCTCCCGGAGGCGACTTGTCCGAACCCGTTGTTCAGGCTACTCTCCGTGCAGTCAAGGTGTTCTGGGCTCTTGACTCCCGTCTTGCGTACGCGCGGCACTTCCCGGCGATCGACTGGCTTCAGTCCTACTCACTGTACAGCAACCTCCTCGAACAGTTCTATGACAAAGAACTGGGCGATCGTTGGAGTCAGGACATCCGCGAGGCTCGAGCCCTGCTTCAGAAGGAAGCAGAGCTGCAGGAACTTGTCCGTCTCGTTGGTGTCGATGCGCTGTCTGTTGGAGATCGACTGGTGCTGGAGTCGGCGAAGTCCATACGTGAGGATTTCCTTCAGCAGGGGGCATTCGCGGAGGGCGACAGCTACACGTCACTCCGCAAGCAGTTGCGAATGCTTGATGTCATCATGTTGTGGAGTCATCTGGCGGGCAAGGCCGCATCAGGGGGAGTACCCCTGGGAGCTGTCCTGGCAATGCCGGTGAGAGTTGAGATCGCCCGCTCAAAGAACATCCCCGAGGCGAACCTTGCCGTATTCGACTCCCTCGAGAAGTCGGTAGTGAAGGGTTTTGAGACTCTGTCTGAAATGAACACGACTGAACGGGAGGAGTATCATGAATAGGGATTACCGAACAGTCCGCGAAATCGTAGGGCCGCTCGTCCTGCTGGATGGGGCTCAGGGTGTCAAGTACGGTGAACTGGTTGAGTTGCGCACAGTCTCAGGACTGAGACATGGGCAGGTGCTTGAGGTTTCGGGAGATACAGTCCTGGTTCAGGTCTTCGAGGGTTCATCTGGCATGGACCGTGGGCAGACGGTGACTCGATTCCTTGGACACGGGCTGCAGTTCGGGGTCTCGCACGATATCGTGGGCCGGGTGTTCAACGGACTCGGAGCTCCGATCGATGGCGTTGCTCCGATCCTCCCCGAGAAAGTGCTGGATATCAACGGCGATCCAATGAACCCATATGCGCGTGACTATCCCGATGAATTCATCCAGACTGGCATCTCCGCAATCGATGGGCTCAACACACTTGTCCGGGGGCAGAAGCTCCCGATCTTCTCAGGCAGTGGTCTTCCACACGCTGAGATCGCCGCACAGATCGCCAGACAGGCTCGAGTGCTTTCCGGGACCGACGAGTTCGCCGTCGTTTTTGCGGCGATGGGCATCACGTTTGAAGAAGCCGACTATTTCACATCGGACTTCAGGAAGAGCGGTGCAATCAACCAGTCCGTCCTGTTCATGAACCTGGCGAACGATCCGGTCATAGAGCGCATAGCGACTCCTCGTTTTGCACTGTCCGCCGCCGAGTACCTGGCGTTCGAACTGGGAATGCACGTTCTGGTCATCCTTTCCGACATGACCAACTACTGTGAGGCTCTGCGCGAGATCTCTGCGGCACGCAAAGAGGTGCCGGGCAGGCGCGGCTATCCGGGTTACCTCTACACGGATCTGGCTACCATCTATGAGCGAGCCGGCCGCATCAAGGGCAAGAGGGGATCGATCACGCAGCTGCCAATTCTGACAATGCCTGAAGATGATAAGACGCATCCGATTCCCGACCTTACGGGCTACATCACGGAGGGTCAGATCTTCCTGAGCAGGTCACTGCATCAGGCGGGTATCTATCCACCAATCGACGTGCTTCCATCTCTCTCCCGGCTCAAGGACAAGGGTATTGGCAAGGGCAAGACGCGGGAGGATCACTCGGGTCTTCTCAACGAGCTGTTCGCTGCTTATGCCCGAGGACGTGATGCCAAGGAGCTCGCAGTTGTTCTTGGTGAGTCGGCACTGACAGAGACAGATAGGACGTTTGTGAAGTTCTCGGACGAGTTTGAGCGCCGCTTTGTCCGACAGGGGCGTGATGAAGATCGGTCGATCGAACAGACCCTGTCCATAGGCTGGGAACTCCTTTCGATGCTGCCGTTGCAGGAACTGAAGCGCGTTTCGCCGGCCATGATAGAGAAGTACATGCCAAACCGAACGGCGTAGGCACAACGATGATTCTCAAGATCAACCCTACCAGAATGGAGCTTCTGCGGCTTCAGAAACGCCTTGTTCTTGCCCGGCGTGGTCACAAGCTGCTCAAGGACAAGCTCGAGGGCCTTATGAAGATGTTTATCGGGCTGGCAGAGGCATATAGTGACTACCGGACACATGTTGATCACGAACTTCCCGGTGCACTCGCAGCGTTCAAGGGTCAGACCGCCACATATCCAGCGGTTGTGGTGGAGCTGCTTTCCCGGACTGTCTCCACTCGTCTCGAGATCGAAGCAGGGACCAAGACGGTCATGAATGTGGCCTTGCCTGTACTCTCGTTCGCGATCTCGGATTTTGAGTCTCCTTCATTTGGCGGACTGGAGGGGGCCGGTGTAGAAGCATCTCTTCTGAGATTGTACGAGTTGATGCCGTCCATCGTGAAACTGGCGCAAATCGAGTCAAGCATACGTCTGATGGCGGAGGAGATCCAGCGAACACGGAGGCGTGTGAACGCACTCGAGTACGTCATGATCCCAAATCTCGAGGAGACGATCCGGTTCATTACGTCGAAACTCGACGAGAATGAGCGCGCAAACACGACGAGACTCCTGAAGATCAAGGAGATGATCCGGTCTCATTGAGAGCGCATCAGCGGATATTCGAGACGATCGTGTCCTGTCGACATGCGTATCTCGGGAAGTCCATAGAAATCCTGGACAAGGTCGTCCGGTTGCCGGACGACCGATTTGCGCATCGAGACGTGGTGACGTATCCGGGTGGAGCTGTTTGCGTTGTGGCAGTGACGGATGACAATCGCGTTGTGCTTGTGCGTCAATACAGACCCGCCCCCGAGGTCGTGATGCTTGAGATCCCGGCTGGGCGCCGGAGCGTTCGGGAGCACTTTCTTACTGCCGCACGTCGGGAACTCCGAGAGGAGACGGGATATGCCGCAAGTTCCTGGACGAGGTGCGTCGAATTCTGGCCGAGTCCCGGCTTCGTCGACGAACGGCTGACACTCTATCTTGCGAGGGGTCTTCGTTCTGGCCCGACAGACATGGATTCTGATGAGTTCATCAAACCGGTGCTCATGCCGATCGTCGAGGCCATTGAAAGATGCCGCGATGGGAGCATGAATGATGCGAAGACACTCATCGGACTGCTCTGGTATGCGGCGTTCGAAAGCTCCGTGAACTCCTAGATGATGGCGTTCTGGTATGCTGTTGCTTTCCGGGTTGCAGGTGTGTTGCCTGATGGACTCAAACTGGGTATCGCCCGGATCATTGCCCGTGGTTACTTCGTTTTCGATGTCAGGCAGAGGCGAGGCGTCTACGCGAACCTGAGGATCATGCGGCCGGGAGAGGGT
>CAYRQW010000094.1:0-6496 GCA_964426505.1 uncultured Caldisericota bacterium | reverse complement strand
CGGTCAGGACAGCCCATGGGTCCATCTCGCTGCCGGAGGCCGAGATCGTCAGGACCACGAAAACGGGGAGTGCCCTGTCGATCATGCATCGTTTCTCGAAACAGCTCCAGAGGCTGTCGACATACACGCCCGCCGCCACGCACTTCGCCGTGTCGATGACACTGCCGCCACCGACTGCCAGCACGCCATCCACCTGCTGTTCACGGGCGATCTGGACGAGCTGCTGGGCAAGCGCCAGCTCAGGGTTGGGATGTACCCCCCAGGCTTCCACCACTTCGATGCCCGTCACACTCAGGGACTGCATGACTGCCTGATAGACGCCGTTCTCGCGAATAGAACCGCCGCCAGCTACCAGCAGCACCTTGTGAACGCCTTCCTGGGCGATGGCAGGGCCTACCTGCTGTACGGTCCCGCGACCGAATATCACGCGCGTCGGGTTGTAGAACTCAAAACTGTGCATGCATCACCCCTTTCGCGCCAGGCCGGCGCGTCGTTTCATACTGGCACCTGTGACAAGCGGCTTCATGCATGCCGCGACAGGGTGGGCAGAACGCCAAACACATACCAGACACCCGGTCCAACGGTTCGACCTGCCGCCTGCTCGCTCCGGAGGAATGCCGGAATCTCGTCCCGTGTCAACAGGACGACCTGGATTTCCTCGCTCGGCTCCAGGTCTTGTTGAGGATGCTGATTAACAGGGTCTCTCTCATCGATCTCGGCGCTGAAGATGTATTGGCTGTCGTCGTTGGACATCCCGACATTCACCTTCAGGGGACCGCTCGACCCGACAATGTGGCCGACAAACCCCGTCTCTTCGCGCAGTTCGCGTAGAGCCTCGACCTCAGGATCGCTGCCCATCGCAGCAGTACCAGCACAGAACCCTATGATAGTGTTCTCGATTGCCTGACGATACTGCCGCAGGAGCACGTAGCGTCCACTGGGCATCAGCCGCGCCACAACGACGACGATGTACGTGTCAGATGCGTGCGCTATGCACTCCCAATGCACCTCTTCGCCAGTATCGTTCACGAACGTGTCTTCGCGCAGGACAAGCCAGTTGCCTTTCCCGATGACGCGTTCCCCTGTCTTTTTCATGTTCCCGTCTCCTTGACGTCCCCAGCGCGAACTGCTGCGCGGACGATACAAGCATAGTACCTTTTCGCCTCAGAACCCACTGCGACTAATCTGGTTCCACTGTCAGCACCCCGATCCCAGGGCGCCAGTCGAACACAGCGATGTCTCCAACACTGTCAAAGCCAAGCCGGGCATACAGCGGCACAACCTCCGGGTTCGCCTGCAGCACAAGATGTGAATAGCCCAGGCGAGCAGTCAGGGCTAGTGCTTTTCGGCTGAGCAGGATACCTGCGCCACGCTTCCGGAACATCTGAGGCACGCCGAGCCAGTGCAATCCAGCTACTTCGTCACCCGTGAACAGGAGTGCTCCTCCCACCGGGTGCCCATCCTGCAATGCCGTCAGGCGGTGCCAGCGGCCGGAGAGGACCCCGGTCTCTGTGAGCACCGGCTCGAGGTCCTGGAACTGTGTGAGGCCGAATCCCTCGAGTATCACGTGCATCCACTGTTCCCGCTCCCCGGGGGAGGCCGCTTCGACAACAGTGATGTCTGACTGCATCTGCTCCCATTCCTCCGCACCATCCAGCGTCCGCACCATGCCCGTCAGGAAGTAGCGCAACTCAAGTCCATGGGCCGTAAGCCGCGTCGCGAGGTCATCGGGCCTGGAGCAGCCGTCAACATACCATGTGACCGGCACTGCTGCACGGCGGAAGGGAAGCAGGAGCTGTTCGATGCCCTCGTCGGCAGTATCCGCACCAAGACGGGCCCTGAAGATACGGTTGCGGTCCACATGCGGGGCCCGCACAGATGAAGCGCACGTGTCCCCCAGGATGTACGTACCCGGCTGGCCGTCTACCGTCAGGAAGTACTGTGCCATCTCTTCGCTGACAAGACAGGCATCGGTGCTCATCTTCATGCTGTCCAGTGCCATATCAATCCTCCTCCTCTTCGTGATCCGCGTGGCCATCATCCTCTTGCTGATACAGGTGGCCCGTCACGCTGGCGGTGAGCGTCGCTGCCAGGATATCCGCAGGTGACACGTCGAAGGGCATCGCCGACATGAAGCTGTCAGCGGCGCACGCTGCCTCGGCGACCTTCTGCAGAGACTCCCGGCTTGCGTCACCCAGCCCCAGCTCCTCGAGTGTCATGGGCAGACCGGTGCTGAGGAACAGGTTCATGATGTCGTCAAGATCCTCGCGCGGAGCGTCTTCCAGGATCAGCTGCACGATACTGCCAAATGCCGCGAGTTCGCCATACGACTGTTCTCGCGCTTCAGGCACCAGCGTCAGGGCATTGCCTATGCTGTGAGCTGCCGCGCACCCGGCATTCTCGAATGCTATCCCCGAGCAGTAGATGTTCGCCTCCAGCACGTGCTCGAATGCCCGCGTCGCCAGGCCGTTCTGCGCCGCCACCAGGGCACGCAGGCCGTCTGCCAGGACCGTATCATATGCCAGTCTGGCCAGAGCAAGGGAAGACAGTGTGCTTCTGCCACCCAGCAGGTTTGCCGTGTCCGACTGGCTATGCGCCCTGGCTTCCAGCCAGGTGGCCACCGTATTCCCGATGCCGGCCGCCAGCGAACGCGGTGGAGCCTGTGCGACAATCGTGCTGTCGACCAAGACGACGGCCGGGTGTGCCCGGCACATCCGAAGCTCCTGAAAGACACCCTTCTCGTCCGTGAGGGTCGCAACCGAACTGCATGCTGCGCCCGTGGCTGCTGTCGTCGGAACGACCATCAGGGGCAGCCGCTGGATCGCTGCGACGGAACGCGCGGCGTTGATTGCCCGCCCGCCTCCGATCCCCAGGACTACATCGCATGAACTAAGGTCACAGACGGTCGTGAGGCGATCGATCTCCGGTCCGGTGCAGATGCCCGAGAACTCCTCGTAGATGAGGACCGATCCTGTTCCCTCGAATGCCTGCTCCACCAGACCCTGCATGCTCGCCATGGTCTGTTCTTCGGCCACGACAAGGAACTCGCTGCCCAGCCGCGAACCATATTCGTGAAGCCTGCTGATCTCGCCCGGTCCCTGGACGTACCGATCGGGTGCCCCTATGATCCTCGCCATCGTCGACCTCCTGCCGCTGCAGCATTAGTATCACTGCTGTTCCTGCCCCTATTCTATCCACCCGGCATTCCAACGCAACCGTGTCCCACTATACTGGAGATGCGAGTCTGGTGCACCTCTGCCAGACGGCTCAGGAGACAACATGGCCAAACTCATCAAAGCACCATCTACGGCACTCACCCCCGTCCCGGCCGTCCTCGTCACCGCCGGCACGATGGAATCCTCTGACGTCACGACACTCGCCTGGGTCGGGACCGTCTGTTCGGAGCCTCCAATGATCAGTATCAGCGTTCGCCCGGAACGTTGGCTGCACCACTTCATCGTCGAAGGAAACGCGTTCGTGGTGAACGTTGCGGACACTGCTCGCGCGCGGGCTCTCGATCTCTGTGGCCAGGTGTCCGGCAAAGACGTGGACAAGTGGGAGCTGAGCGGCCTCACCCGTGAGCAGGGAACAGCAACGGCTGTGCCGCTGATTGCGGAATGCCCCATCAACATCGAGTGTATCGTGCGTCAGACCCTGCACCTCGGCAGCCACGACATGTTTGTCGGTGAAGTCGCCGCCGTTCATGTGGAAGAGCATGTCCGGGCGGGCGGGCACGTCCTCGATCCCGTCTGCTACGTAAGTGGCCAATACTGGAGGCTGGGCGATCTCATCGGCCCCATGGGATTCTCGCGCAAGTGACCATCGTGTGCAGTCAGACGCCCTGCAGACCGCTCCTTGCCGTCAGGATTCGTTGAAACCGTTCGGCATTCGTTCGCACTTGCCCTTGCAGAAATCCGGCGATACTCTATTCTTCAGCTAGAAAACGAGAGCAGAGCACCCGCCGCGGCCTCAGCTGATGGGCAGTTGCTTGATCTCGACACAACGGTTATGAAGGAGACAGAGATGCGGATGAAGAGACTTCTGGTTGCAGTGATACTCCTGTTGCTTGTCACCGGTCTGGCGGGATGTGCCAAACAACCTGCGACCACCGATCCAGGCGATGGTACCTCAGGAGATACCAACAGAACAATTGTCGAGGTCGATGCCAAGAAAGTTGAGGAACTTCTTCAGACTGACCGTGATCTTGTTATCATCGACGTTTCCGGCAAGTGGGCCGATGGGCACATCGTGGGTGCACTCGACACACCACTGGACAAGCTGCAGGAGATCATCAACGGCAACTTCACGCTGAGTGCCAGCAAGCACTATGTTGTCTATGCCCACGATGAAGAAACCAGCAAGAGTGCAGCCGAAATGATGCTGAAGAGTTCCTTCACCGTCATCAACCGCCTGGTGGGCGGATATGACGCATGGGTAGCCAATGGTGGCTATACCGAGAAATAGGCACGCCTAGAACCTGAGTATAGCAGAAGCCCCGGCCCTGACAGGGCCGGGGCTTCTGCTATACCTGGAATCCTTCTCGGGCTTCCAGCATTCGTGCCGGTATTCAGATGGACAATCTTCACTCCGTATGCGCTCATGACCTCGGTCCCCATTCTGTTGCTCCTCCTCATCATCCCTCACTTCCTCGCTCTCCCCGTTTACTGGCTGTGGGTCGTCCTGAGCGCGCTGTATGTCGTATTGCCGTCGAGAGCATTGAGATGGACCGGACATGCCCTCCAAAGAATCTGGTCTGTGATCCGGGCAGGGAGTCTCTGTGGCGTAGTACTGGAAACTACCTTGGGCTCACAAATGGAGCCATGGGGTCGATGACTGCGGCGGTGCTCTCACTGCCCCGCCACTCCTGAGTGCACTCTTCTCCCCAGATTGGCAAAGCACGTCTATCGCACTATACTTCTGATGCAGCGCATATCTTCAGTGCATGGGGTACGCTGACAGCTCCGTAACCGGGTTTTAGTCCACTTCTTTCGTTGGCAGAAACATGTGCTGGAGGGCGGCATGGAAACTACGAAATCACGACTGCGTCAGGTGATGGACGCTCCAATGAGCCTCCCAATGCTGATTGCTCTGGCATTGACTCGACTGCATCTCATCGTCGCAAACCTTCTCCTCGCCAGTGACCGGAACAACTGCCACACAAGACCTGTGAGGTGCTCGCCATGCGTCTGATTATCAAGCAGAAGGTCTTCTCCTGGGTAGACAGATTCCGCATCTGGGACGAGAATGACCGTGACCGATACTTCGTGGAAGGCGAGTTCTTCTCGTTCGGGAAGAGACTCCATATCATGGACCCGGACGACCGGGAGGTCGCTCTTGTCCAGCAGAAGGTCTTCTCCTTTCTGCCCCGGTTCTTTGTCGTGGTGGACGGCGTTCAAGTGGCGGAGATCGTCAAGGAGTTCATCTTCTTCCATCCCCGCTACACCATTGGCGGGTTGGGATGGGACATCGATGGTGACTTCTTCGCGCACGACTACTCCATCTCCCAGGACGGGGGAGAGATCGTCACGATCCATAAGGAGTGGCTGACCTGGGGCGACTGCTACGTGCTCGACATCGCCGACCCCAAGGACACCGTTACAGCGCTGGCGGTGGTGCTGGCCATCGACTGCGTACAGGCCGCAGCAGCAACGGGAGCCGCGTCGGCCAACGGGCACTGAGGGGTCTCTCCAACGCTTCCAGTCCACGCCGATCGTCGGGCATGCTTGTTCCTTCCGGACCACGACAATATGCCACCAGGTTTCCGAGAGGGTACTGGCGATTCGCCGATACGCTCGGTGAGATCGGCACCTGCAACGATGCGGCGCGGTGACGCCGTTCTCTGACTGACACTTCTTGCTGTTTCGACCTAGAGTGGTCTTCCGCTGGTCATCACCCTGGCCCATTCGTCATCTTCCTCATGCCAGGGGAATGCTGTACAATCCCAAAACGCCAATTGTACAACGTGGATTTCGAGCTTCTTTCTGCAAAGATGCAGGTGGTTACTGCAGGTTCCTCGAGTACACCAAGTCCCGAAACCGAATTCGGGTCAGATTTCCTCTGCTACCCGAATCAGCACCTTGCCCAAGGCATGACCGGCTGCAACATAGAGGAAAGCGACAGCGCCCTCCGCGAGTGGAAATGTCCTGTCAATGACGGGATGCAGCTTTCTCTCCTGCAGAAGTCCCATGATGAACGCCAGATCTCCGGCGTTGGGCTTTGACGACAGAGAGCGCATCTTCCTTTTGCCCAGAGACATCATCGGTCCGAAGAGCAGGGATTGGACAATCTGGGGAACAGTGCCACCGACAAAAACATAGGTACCTGCAGATGTCAGAGACCGCCTGTATGCCAACAGTGGATGGTAGCCGTTGATGGCAATGATGAGATCGTATCGGATTCCACTCCTGGTAAAGTCTTCCGCCCTGTAGTCAATCACGTGGTCCACCCCAAGGTCCCGTATCCTCTGGGCGTTTCCCGTGCTGCATACAGCGGTAAC
>CAYRQW010000093.1:0-6509 GCA_964426505.1 uncultured Caldisericota bacterium | reverse complement strand
CGACATCGTCCTGCTGTACAGCAGCTTCGATACCGCTCCAGGAGTCCGGGTTGTCGGAGTTGATCGTTTTGGCCCGCACACCCATGCGTTCGGCGGCGGCTATCTGGTTGCGCATCAGTGCGAGCAGCGGCGAAACCAGCACGACGGGTCCCTGTCCCGCTTCGCGCAGCAGCTTGGTGGCGATGAAGTAAACGAAGCTCTTGCCCCACCCGGTTTTCTGCACCACGAGATACCGGCCTGGCTCTTCGATGATGGAGCTGATAGACTCTTCCTGCTCCTCGCGGAACTGGGCGTCCGGAATACCGGTGCCGATCCTCAACAGTTCCAGTCCGCGTTCATGCGAGTAGTTGATCACGCGTTCTCCCCAGTACCAGAGTCGAGGTGCTCTCCGGCGGCCCCGTTCTACGACTTCTCTCAGATGTACTGCATACTGTATCAGGATTCAGCCAGCGAGGCAACGGGCGCGCTCACGAATCACAAAGACCTTGTACCTGGTACTATTGGTATTCACAATTAGTTCAGAGCTGAACAGGCGATACTGTGACTGGAAGAGGGGACCAATGGTGATTGGCAGGAAGATCCTGAAAGGTGCGTTGACGCAGTTGCCCATCGAGCTCTACGAGCTGATGGTACGGCGCGCCTCACGCCATCTACTTCCTTCTGTAGCCTTCACCAGCAGGGACCACTTTTCTCATCGATCTGCGCGCATCGAGTGGTGGTATTTCACCAGTGTCCTGACGACGCCGAAGAGGAAGGGATCCGTCGGGCTTGAGATGACCTTCTTCCGAGTGAAAACGCTGGTCGACAGCGTTGTCGTCCATACGGCCGTCACCGATGTCGATGGCCAGAAGTTCTCGTTCACTGGTATGGTCTTGCCTGTGCATATCCCCCTCGTTTCTCGTGCTCACACGGTGATCGGGTTCTTCGGCAATCACCTCAGGTTCGACGAGGAGACCACCAGTCTCGTCATCGACACGCACTTGAGGCGTCTCCAGGTGAACCTCTCCTGTTCCGTCCGGGACATCATGGCCCAAGGAGAGCGGGGTATCCAGGAGATGCAGAACAGCCCGGGCGACACCTCGTATTACTTCACCATGCCCAACCTGAGGACCGAAGGCACAATCCTCCTGCACGGAGAGACTCTTCCTGTCAAAGGGTTGACGTGGCACGATCATCAGTGGGGCAACTTCAATCTGGTTGGGCTCAAATGGGACTGGTTCTCACTTCGATTCGATGCTGACGACCTCTACGTGATGCTGTTCAACTTCGACCGGTGGGGAACGACGCACGGGTCCGGAAACGTATACCGGAACGGGCAGGAGATGCGCGTCGAACGGTTCGAGGTGCAGGCGTCGGATGTCTGCAAAGCTTGGAGTGGCGTCACGTACCCCATCGACTGGGAGCTGCGGATCTTTGCCAGTCCCGACGAATCAAACCCCTTCATGGTCGCTCATGTGAAACCGGTCCTCAAAGAGCAATTCCTTTCATCGCTGATCACACCCGACTACTGGGAGGGCCTGTGCACCGTCCACGCCGAGATTCTGACCCCGCTCGATTTGGATGGCACCCCCTTCCTGGGCCGAAAAGTACTGGATGGCTTCGCCTACGTGGAGCTGACGGGATACGAACGGCAGGAATCATGCGGTGGCGAAACGGGGATTCCTGGAGTCCTGACGTGACTGAGGAGGACTCTTGAAACATGACGAATCTGTCATATGATGTGACCATCATGAAACCAAACACGAAGCTCGAGGCTTTGACATCGTTCTATAAATTGCTGGCAAACGAATCGCGGCTGGCCATCCTGCTTGCGCTCCGTGACGGCGAGGACAACGTCGCCGGTATATGCGGGCAAACTGGCTTGAGCCAGACGCTGGTCTCGCACCAGCTGGCAGCCCTGCACCGCAGTGACGTCGTCCGTTCCCGCAGAGATGGGCGGCGCACGTTCTATGCCCTGGCAGACAAACACATCGACATCATCGTCGGGTTCGCGCTGGACCATCTTGCAGAAAAGGAAGTGCACCATGAGTGACCACCACGACCACGTACTGCCCACGGGGCGCAACTTGCTCATCTCCATCCTGATGAACGTCGTCATTACTGTCTCAGAGATCGTCGGCGGCCTTGTTTCGGGATCGCTGGCGCTGCTTGCCGACGCATTCCACAACGCGACGGATACCCTGGCCGGTGTCCTGGCGCTGTGGACGCTGCGGCTGGGGCGGCGCGCTCACGACGAGCAGTACACGTTTGGGTATCGCCG
Source organism: uncultured Caldisericota bacterium (assembly GCA_964426505.1). Classification (GTDB taxonomy): domain Bacteria; phylum Caldisericota; class Caldisericia; order Cryosericales; family Cryosericaceae; genus Cryosericum. The sequence continues at coordinate 4,249 of CAYRQW010000093.1, read as the reverse complement.
CGCCGAGATCCTGTCGGCTGGTATCAATGCCGGGGCCATGGTCGTCATTGCGTTTGTCCTGTTCCGCGAGGCATACGAACGGTTCCTGCACCCGGTGCCAATCAAGGGTGGCATCATGCTGGCCGTCGCGCTGGTCGGTCTGGGAGCCAACCTGGTGTCGGTTCTCCTGCTCCACCGCTCCGCCGGTGAAAGCCTCAACATTCGTGGCGCCTACCTGCATCTGCTGTCAGACACGCTGTCGTCCGTCGGCGTTGTCGTGGGTGGCATTGTCGTCACGCTTTGGAACGTGACATGGGTGGACCCGCTAGTCACCGTGCTCGTAGCAGCGTGGGTCCTGAAGGAGGCGTTCTCCGTCGTCCGCGAGGCTGGCGGGATCCTCATGGAACGCGCGCCAGGCGGGCTCGAGCTGGCGCGGCTGGAAGCCGATATCTGCTCGTTGTCCCACGTCAAGGATCTGCATCATGTCCATGTCTGGCAGGTCAGCGACACCGAAACGATGTTCGAGGGCCACGTCAATGTGGATGATATCTCGGTGAGTGAGACCGAACCGATCCGGGCGCGGATCCAGCAACTGCTGCGCGACAAGTATGGCGTCACTCATGCAACCCTGCAGTTCGAGTATGAGTGCTGCAAGGGTGCCGGGCTCATCGTGCACGGCCACGACTAGTCTCTGACATCGGGAGGTGTCGTATGGTTCGACGGGCACATTTCGGAGGAATTGTCCAATGTTGTCTTGTCGTCGTACTGATGTTCATTATGCCGGCAGGTGTGCGGGCGGCGCAGCCGACTGTCGACGGCGTCGTCAAGGCAGGCGAGTATGAGCGCAGCGCCGTGCTGGATAACGGAATCTACACGCTGTCCTGGACCATTGCCGGAGATATGGTCTGGTTCGGCATCCAGGCGACGACGACTGGCTGGGTGGCGCTGGGTATCGACCCCGAGACCATCATGAAGGGGTCCGACATGGTATTTGGATGGGTCAGCGGAGGCAAAGCGACAGTCCTCGATCAATACTCGACGGGGATGTTCGGGCCTCATCCGGACGACACGTCGCTGGGTGGCACGATGGACATCCTGTCCAGCGCCGGGAGCGAGCAGTCCGGGACGACGACCATCGAGTTCAGCCGAAAGCGCGTCACGGGCGACACCCAGGACAAGGCCATCCCGGCATCTGGCAGCCTGAAGATCATCTGGGCCATCGGCAACGCCGACAGTGTCTCTTCTCATTCGCGGAAAGGCAGCGGGACCATCGACATCGGTACTTCTGCGCCAATCGTGCTGACGTTCACTATCGGTTCGATGACCGGGACGCGAAACGGTACGCGTGTGACGTTCGACGTGGCTCCTGTGATCCTGAACGGCAGGACGCTGTTACCGGTTCGCTATGTTGCAGAACCGCTGGGAGCGACCGTCTCCTGGGCCGCCGGTACTCGGACGGTAACCATCCAGCGCTCAAGCCTCACGCTTGCCCTCGTCGTGGGCAAAGCGACGGCAGTCGCAAACGGCCGCATTCTGCCAATCGACGCAGCCGACAGTCGGGTCGTTCCGGTCATTCTCCAGGGCAGAACAATGCTGCCGGCCAGGTTTGTCGCCGAACAACTGGGATGCGTCGTCGCCTATGACCCTGCCATAAGGGTTGTGACAGTAACATACCCAAAACCCTGAACCAGTTGCGCACACGAGGTCGGACGATCTGAGATCCGGGCAGACCCGCCAGGCGCCTGGGTGCCCCAAAACTTAAGACTGCCCTCCCGGCGAAGCTCCCCGGTCAGCCCGAACTGCTCAGTCGCGTGTTGGCCTGCGTCAGAAGTTCGTCCAGCAAGACCGGCCTCATGGCATCGACAGGGATCACGACGATGCGCGCTGTCAATTCGGGCTTGCCGGTCGGCCGCCCTGCATTGAAATGCGCGACGGATTCCTTGAGACGTCGCACAAGGGGATCGAAGCAGGTATTGTCGGTCTGGATGGTCAGGACACAGAATCGAGCCGTGTCGATGTGACCGATAGTATCGGAGTCTCGGAATGTCTGACGAAGGATGCCTGCGAAGTCGGCAAGCGCACTGGCTTCCGGTGGCCCTGCTTCGATCTCGCTGACAACTTCTGCAACAACCAGTGCTGCACTGGTGTGTCCCCGATGTGTCATCTTGAGCTGCTGACCAGCGATTGCAGAAAACCCGGAAGCACTGTACAGACCAGTCAGCTGGTCATTGAGCAGTACTTGCCCGGAACTCTCATGGTTTGGATCGGGTGATGGCATCTCCTGACTCACGGTGAAGATGGCGGGTTTGCCATCCCAGGACCCGCGCACGATTCGCGTGTCGACAGTGAGCTCGCGGCCATTGCTGTTCATGGATAGTGGAGTGCAGATATCGGTCTTCCCGGCAACCGCGTCGGCGAGGATGTGAGCGCCTTCCTCTCTCCAGGTTGAAGGGAACAGGTCCAGTATCGACATCCCGCACAATGCGCTTTCATTCTGCCCCAGTCTGCGGGCTGCTCTCGTGTTCACCTTGACAATCGTTCCGTCCTCTCGCAGGATGACAACGATTGCCGGCATGGCTTCAAAAAGCGTCTTGAAGTCTTGTTGGCTTGCTTCCAGAGACTCGTGAGCGCGGAGACGGACAATCGCCCCACCGATGGTGCGACCGATCGACATCAGCAGGTCCGCGCGCAGTTCCGCATTCTGACTGCGGGCGCTGGCAAGGTTCAGAGCCCCGAGAACCATTTCGCCCGACATTATGGGGACGGATACCATGGAACTGATGCCGTATTGCTGGGAGATGCCGGACGGGAGCAAGTCGAGTTCACTGAACGACACGAGCTTTCCGTCGCGGAGGGTCGCGCCATAGGGCTGTCCGTCAACGGGAACCGAACGGATCCGTTCGATGAGTTTCTCCCCGAGCCCCGTCGTGCAGGCAAGTGTGGCAGAGTTCCCATCGATGACATAGATGCCACCGCCTTCAAACGGGGTAGCTCCGAGAGCTATGGACAGCGCCTCTGGCAGGAAGTCCTTCATCGTGCATATCTTGCCTGCCGCCTCGATGATGCCGTACAGTGCTTGTGTCCGCTGCCGATCGGCTGCAAGCGCCTCGGCCGCCCTCCGTGAGCCGGTGACATCCTGGCTCGTCGTGAACAGCGCAAGGCCGCCGTCCCAGGAACCACGTGTCACAAGCGTGGTGACGGGGATCTGCGTGCCGTCTGCTGCCACGAGCGTCTGTGTGCTGCTCGTCCTCGTGCCGTTGACCATGTCCCCGAGGATGATACGGGACAGCTCGCGTTCTTCCTGGGGGTGCAGGTCATTGATGTCCGTTCCGACCAATTCTGCGGGTGTGCGTCCCAAGCGACGGGCTCCCTGCTCTCCAACGGCCAGGATCTTGCCGTCCCGGCCGACGACAAAGAAGAAGCCCTGCACCGAATTGAAGAATGCCTGAAGGTTGGCCGTGTTGTCCTGAAGCGCTGCCATTGTCTGGATGCGGTCCATGCCGATGGAGATCTCGCGGGCGATTGCCACTAGTGTCTCCTGCCAGTTCGCCTCGGGTTTTGGCGGCACGCGCCAGGCCATGTTGAGCGAACCAACTACTCGTCCAGAACTAGCGAGAGGGACGACGGCCAATGTCAGGGGCTGATCGTCGGGATGACTGGATGATCCAGGGTTGTGCCACGTGTTGCTGAAGAAGGGTTCGGCAGTCACGTACACCTGCGAAAAAGGTTCCTGATCTGCGGGAACGGACGTGGCCTGCTGTTGTATCGCCTGCGAGTCTCCCTGTGCAGAAATCAGGTGGGCTGCCTTGCCATCGGGGTTCAGCATATAGACGCCGCCGCGGTCATAGTCGAACAGCTCATGGACTGTGGTCAGGACATCTGCAAGAAACGCGCTCACCGTGGTTGCCGTAGCAGCCATCTCGAGTATGCGCTGAAACAGGCGAGATCGACGGTTTTCCAGGGCCAGTGCGAGTTCAAGGCGTCGCTGAGCGGTGATGTCACGCGCCTGGCCGAGGATACCTGTCAGCAAACCATCGGCATCACGTATCGCTGTCTTCTTTGTGTTGTAGTACTTCAGATTGCCTTCCGCGTCCACTGCGCCGAATTCGTGTTCAGAAACGCCGTCGCGGATGGCAATCTGGTCGTCGGCAACGTACACTTCGGCGGTGTCGCGGGGTTGAACCTCAAAATCAGTCTTGCCAATGATGTTGTCTGTGTGTCCCGGGTCTGCGTGCAGGTAGGCTTTGTTGACTGCGACATAGCGACCCTG
>CAYRQW010000092.1:0-6515 GCA_964426505.1 uncultured Caldisericota bacterium | reverse complement strand
GCCTTTGGTGTACGGACGCAGGGCAAGGGCTACCAGCTTGTCTGCAAGAATCTCCGACTCGTCCTCGACGACGATCGCAAAGTCGATCATGTCGGAACGCATGATGTGTGGTTGCGGCGAATGGCTCGGAACGCCCGCAAACTCCAGGTTGATGACCAGCCCGCCGGTGGGCGCCTGCAGCTCAAGCTTGCACCGGTATCGTGCAAAGGCAGGCTCCGCCTTCTGCTCCTTGAGACTGGCGCGGTCAGCGAATGGGACCTCGCGGCCGAGGAATGATGGCAGGCCCTCCAGCATCTTCGGCAGATCGAGATCTGCAAGCGTTGTGTCGGGCCGCAGGACGAAGTCGAGGTCCTCGGAGAATCGTGTACCACCGTAGGTGAGACGGATGGCTGTACCTCCCTGGAAGACACCATGGATGAAGAATCCGTGTTCACTCAAGTATCGCAGGGCAAGACGCTGTAGCTCCTCCCGAATGACCTGATCGAGAGGAAGGGCGTTCGTACTGCTATATGCGACGAGATCCGCGTAGCTTCGCACCATCAACCTCCATTCCTTATTGTTAACAATAGTGTTAACAATACAGAACGGATGTCAAGGGTGTGTCTACATGTGAGACAGATGTCAGCGCTATTCCATCTGCAGGATGCCGAAGGTGTTCCCCGTTTTGTCCTTGTGCATAGGTAGTCCGCCTTTGACAATGCGCGACGCTTCCGATATGCTGTGTCGTCTCGGTCACGCGGGTCGGACGGACCACTGTGCGTGCGCAAGGAGCTTTTGTGAAGACCTCGACATTGAACGACCTGGACAGTGGCGTCTGGCACACGATCCTGGACCATCCGCGCGTTCCCGGGGACAGGTCAGACCTGCTCCGATCGGCGACACCCGACGGGTGGATGTCATGATCGACCAATCTGGAGATCGGGCAGAGAACCGCGGGGAGCGCCAGCCGCGCAAGCGGTTGACCGGCTTTCGCGCGTTTCTGGTCGTGTGGCTGGGTCAGGTCCTGTCCATGACCGGGTCCTCGATGAGCCAGTTTGCGCTGAGCATCTGGGCGTACCAGAAGACGGGACTGGCGACCTCGCTCGCGATGGTGGAGTTCTTCTTCCAGGGGGCCATGATCGCGGCCACTCCGCTCGCCGGCGTTTACGTCGACCGCTGGAACCGCAAGCTTACGATGATGCTTTCGGACCTGCTGGCCGTCTGCGGCACGATTGCGATCCTGATCCTTTATCACGCGGGACAGTTGGCGATCTGGCACCTGTGCGTGGTGGGCGTGGTCAACGGCGTCGGCCAGGCGTTCCAGTTCCCCGCGTACTCGGCTGCTATCACGCAGATGGTCCCCAAGGAACACTACGCCCGCGCAGGAGGACTGATGTCCCTTGCCGAGAGTGGCTCTGTCATCCTTGCGCCGATCTTCGCCGGCTTGCTCATCGGCATCATCAAGGTCGGGGGCATCCTGACGATCGATATCGTCACCTTTGGATTTGCCTTCGGCGCACTGCTCCTGATCGATGTGCCGTCGCCGGTCCGCGAGGACAAGCAGCGAGAGTCCATGTGGCGACAGATGACCTTTGGTTTCCGCTACATCGCGTTGCGGCGCCCCCTTCTGTATCTGCTGACCATGTATGCGGTCACCAACTTCGTCATGAGCGTCGGTATGCCCTTGATGACGCCCATGGTTCTGGCCCGCACCGCCAATGACGCCAAGGCACTGGCCATGGTGCAGTCCGCGGCTGGCATCGGAGGCGTTCTCGGCGGCCTGCTCATGGGCATCTGGGGCGGTCCTCGCCGCAGGATCCTGGGCATCCTGTTCGGCAACGCCGTGAACTTCTGCGTTCTGGGACTGACGATCGCACTGGGCAGGAGCCCAGTGTGGTGGGCAGCAGGATTCGTTGTCGGCCAGTGCCTCGGTGGCATGGTGAATGGTCTCTCGCAGTCCATCTGGCAGGTCAAGGTTCCACCCGAATACCAGGGCAGGGTCTTCGCATCACGCAGACTGCTCGCATCGGTCATCTCACCCGCAGCTCTGCTGATCTCCGGCCCTCTCGCAGACAAGGTGTTCGAGCCGGCGATGGCACCCTCTGGCTGGATGGCACGGGCGTTTGGCCGATTCACAGGCATCGGCCCTGGGACGGGCATGGCGCTCATCATGTTCATCAGTTGCATGCTGGCCATGTTGACCAGCCTTACGGGCTTCGCCGTGCCAGGCATCCGTCACCTGGAAACGCTGATCCCCGACAACGATGCAGTCCCTGCGCAGGAGCCTGTACCTGGCGACTGAGAGTGCCGTCTACCGAGGTCTGGTCTCCTTGCCCTGCAGCATGCGCGACAGGAGGTCGCTCAGCTGCTGCATCGTGTACGGCTTCTCGAGCGAGGCGTCAAAGCCGCGCGAGACGTAGCGGTCCGGCAGGCTGGCGACCGAACCGCTGGAAGCGATCGCGACGATTCCGGGGTCCAGCTGCTTGAGCTCTGCGATGATGTCGTAGCCGCTCTTCTTGCCGGGGATGGTCAGGTCGAGGAGCGCCGCCGTGAACGGCTCACCAGCCGCCATGCCTTCACGCACTGCAGTGAGCCCGCTGTCCCCGTCGGGGACGGCAAGCGCCTTGTAGCCCAGGTGTTCGAGGAGCTGAGTGGTCGTCGTCCGGATGATGGTTTCGTCATCTACGATCAGGACGCGTCCGCTGCCCCTGAGGAGGTTCCTCTGTGCTCCGGCACTATCCGCTGCAGCGACTGCCTGCGGTCCCGAGAGGTCGGCGGGAAGCCCGAAATCGAAGGTCGCACCCTTTCTGCCGGGGACGGAGAAGGCCTCGATGATGCCGCCGTGCTTGGCGATGATGGAGTAGCAGGTCGCGAGACCCAGGCCGGTCCCTGTCTGTTTCGTAGTGAAGTAGGGCTCGAAGAGCCGCGACAGCGCGGCAGGGTCGATGCCATGTCCTTCGTCGGTGATCGAGACCGATACATAGGGCCCGTCTGGAAGCATGCCCCATGGTTGCTCCCTGGACACCTCACGGTTCTCTGCAGTGATCCAGATGTGCCCGACGCCGTCCATGGCCTGTTTGGCGTTGAGGAGGAGGTTCATGAGGACCTGTGACATCTGGCCGCAGTCCGCGCGGATGTCGGCAAGATCAGGAGATATGTTCTCCTCAATCGTGACAGCAGATCCGCTGCTCACGAGATCGATGGCATTCCGGATGAGCGGTCGGATGTCACAGCGCAGCCGGATCGGCAGCCATCCCTTGTCGAACGTGAGAAGCTGACGGGCCAGGTCCCGTGCCGCGAGGGCGCCGGTCTCGGCTTGCGCGATATGCTGCTGGACGGCGTCGCAATCGTCGCAGTCGGCCCTGGCGAGCGACAGGCGCCCCAGGATGCCCGAAAGCAGATTGTTGAAGTCGTGGGCGACGCCCCCTGCGAGCAGGCCGATCGATTCAAGCTTCTCGGCGCGGCTGCGCTGTTCCAGTTCTCGTTCCTGGTCGGTGATGTCGAGTCCCGTGAGGAGGACTTTGGTCATCACTCCTTTCTCGTCGGCGAGAGGCGAGACGCGGAACACCAGCGTTCGCGGATCTGATTGATTCGCGATGACGCGGATCGTCATGGTGTTCCACGGGCCGGTTGGGTCCTTGTCTTGAAGCGCGCGGCGCATGAGGGAACGCAGCGCCTGTTGCTCTTCCGGAGCGATCACCTGGGCGACCCAGTCGGATTCCTGCAGACGCTGCAGAGACCGGCCATACAGGCTGAGTCCAGCCTCGTTGATGGTCTCGAGCTTGAGGCTGGCGTCACAGACCTGCATGACCGCTGGTGTCGTGTCGAAATACGCCGCTGCCTCCGATGCAGACCGACGCAGGCGACGGATCGACGCAAGGAGAAGGCCGAAAAGCCCGAGGGCGGTGACGACGACATAGGACCACCCCTTGATGACGCTGATTCTCGTTATGATCTCGGGCGTGGCGAATAGGATGCTCACGAGTCGGTCGCTGGCGATGATCCAGAGCACGCCGAAGAGCGTGTACCAGAAAACGATCCGGATGACAGCTCTGAAGGCAGGATCCTGCCAGTAACGGTTCTGTCGTGGCCCTTTACTCATGGATGTTTCGCGTTTTCGCGTGAATGACTGATTGCACTCCCGAGCGTCAAGCTACTCCAGCATCGCCAGGACGCTGATGATCCCGAAGACGATTGCAGCACCGGCCAGTCCGAAGAAGATCATGGCGTCGAACCGATGCGATTTGCGCAGGGCGGCCTTCTTCGCCGGGACAGCTTTCACGTAGAGCAATCCTCCGATCGGGGCCAGAAGCATGAACGCGATTGCCGCTGCAGCAATGAAGAAGTGCGGCAGAGTGAGCATGAGAGCTTCCGTCAGGATGAGTGCCACAACCTCCACCAGGACGAGCATGATGCCGACAGCGGCGACAGCCTTGTGCGTGTTCAGGTTCCTGCCACCCTTGTCTGTCTTGCCGATGTAGCCCGCGCCAAGAAGAACGGTGACGCCCAACGCCATGACAATGATATGAAACAGAATGCTCTGAGACATGCAAGCCTCCCGAGTCACGACGAACTATCTCAGTATGACGCGTGCGGAGACGTTTGCAAGAACGGGTGCGTGTAGCGCTGACTCTTCTCACGAGAAGAGAATGGTCGGTTCCCGCCTTCGCTGGGAGGGATCTCTTGACTGACAGTCCCGGGCGCAGAAGCCCTCCGGTGTCTCATTCCCGCGGAGGCGGGAATCCAATTCCGCAACGGTTCGGGAGTGACCTGTCGAGGGGCGTTACCGCGACGATCGAGTGTTGAGTGTCCTGGCGAAGAATCTGCACATGATCCGTGCGAGTTCACTGCGGCTGGGCGTGACGGGACCATGCGCGGGGCGGAAGCAGTGAGCGGCATTGTGGGCGATGACCAGCCGGGAAGGCACGCCGGCGTCCAGCAGGCGCTGATGGAGCAGGCGGGACTGGTTCAGCGCGACGATCTCGTCGCGGTCCCCGTGCAACAGAAGGAAGGGTGGAGCAGCTTGGCGCACATACGTGACCGGGCTGGCCATGGCAAGTGCGGGCGCGTTCTTCTCGGTTCTTCGCAGAACGAGGAACTCGACCACGCGGGACAGCCGATTGTAGTCGGCGGTGAGGTCGGCTGGACCGTACATGTCACACACGGCCTGGACGGCCGAGGATGTGTCCGGCCAGCCGCCTGTCCCCTCGAGTCCGTCCGCTCCTGTCGTCAGGCCCAGCATGGCGGCCAGGTGTCCGCCTGCACTGCCGCCTGCGGCGCCGATCCGGCCGGCGTCGATGCCCCAGTCCGTCGCGTGCGACCGCACATCCCGCACAGCGCATTTCACGTCTTCCACCTGGGCGGGAAAGCGGTATTCGGGAGAGAGACGGTAGTCGACGGCTGCCACGAGGAACCCCGCCTCGACCAGGGCCTGGATGTCGATCATGTCCAGTTCGCCCGACTTCACCCCGCGGACCCAGCCTCCCCCGTGAATGTAGACGATTGCCGGGACAGGAGCATCGTGAGCGGCAGGTTCGTAGATGTCCATGGGCAAGGCTTTCCCGGCGCCGGTGCCGTATGCGAGGTCCCGATGCACAGAACCCCGACGCAGTGCCGCCGCGCCGGTCCCGGCATCCAGACGATGCAGCTGCCAGGCCGGCGACATGCGGGGTCTGACGCAGGCAAATGTCCAGACATGATCGGGTCCGACCAGCGAACGCGTGTCCTGGCGGACGTGTGCGATGTCCAGGCTGAGGCGGCGAGCGGCCCGCACCGGCAGTGAGTGCTTGCGTGGTGCTCTGCTGTGGGGCGTGTGTGTGATGACAGGGCGATGGGAGAGGGGAGTTATGTGGACGGCGACGATGTGCCCTTCCGCCGACTGGAACGACAGGACAGCAGCGTCAGAGTCGACACTCCAGGATGGCAGCCACTCGCTGTCGAACGGCAGCGCGCCCAACTCGACGTCCTTGCCCGACAACGGCCTCAGGTCGCCTGTTGCTGCGTCCACGTCACACATCCAGACCACGTGGGTGCGTCCCTCCAGCCATGCAAGGTGGCGCATGTCGGGGGAGAGCGCAGCCGCCTCGTAGCTGCAGCGTGGGTCTCCGATCTCGACGTCGACACTTGTCCCCGGGAAGGTCCTGGCATGTTGCTCTATTGCTGGTACCTCGGTGTTCATTGTCTCTCCGCTTCGGTGTTCGAGATTCATGAATTATAGCGCGCCGGGTGTCCGGATTGTGGTCGTCGCGCTTCTTTGACAGGATGCTGCGCCGCTGTATGCTGAGCAGGCGGGGTGGCCCGCACTCTTGTGGAAGAAGGAAGCCTCGATGAACGTTTCGACGCTCAACAACCTGGACGGTGATGTCTGGAAGATGATCCTGGAGAACCTGTATGACGCAGCAGATCGGGAGGACCTGCCGCCTTCCCCTGCAGGTGTCGGTTTCCCGGCGTCACAGGTGGACGCGTCGGAATCCGGTCAGTCGCCTTCACGGGAGAAAGGATAAAGGACTTCGGACAGCTCCTGTATCGTATATGGC
>CAYRQW010000091.1:0-6923 GCA_964426505.1 uncultured Caldisericota bacterium | reverse complement strand
GCCGCCGGCATGACAAGGCCGCCGTTGTAGTCGATGAGTTCTCCGATGAGGTTCACCCGGCCTGGAGCGAAGAAGGTCCGAACCTCGTTGTCACCTGGACCGTAGAGGTGTACAAACTCCTGGACAAGTGACGCGAGCGCGGTCATGATTCCACCTCCGTCATTTCGAATTGCCTGCATGCCGCCGCAAGTGCTGGTGCAGTATCTTCGACACGGAGAGGGTTGCATGCCGCCCATGCGCCCATCTCTGAAGAGGCGTAGTACTTGACGGTTGCTTCGCTGCGAAGCGGAGGGTAGAACTCGATGTGGAAGTGGTAGAACTGGTTGCAGTCTTCGTCTCCGGGGCTGTTCACCGGCGTCTGGTGGATGCACATCATGTAGGGGAATCGCCGGGCGAACAGGACGTCGAACCCTCCCGTAAGGGTCTTCAGCGTTCGGGCGAGGTCCTTCTGTTCGGAGGGCGTGAATTCGAGGAAGGACCCCTTGTGCGCACGGCTCGTGACGAAGACACCATATGGATAGTCGGTGAATGATGGGACGTATGCTACGAAACTCTCGTTGGACAGGATGACGCGCCTTCCGTCCGACAGCTCGTTGCGAGTGAGATCGCAGAACAGACAGCTTCCATGCTCGTCGTGCCACGCGCGTGCACTGTCCAGTTCAGTCCGGATCTTCAGCGGGACAAATGGGTAGGCGTAGAGCTGTCCATGGGGGTGCCGCATCGTGACCCCGACTTCCTCGCCGCGATTCTCGAAAGGAAAGATGTACTTGATGCGAGGATCGTCCGAGAGGACGCGCTGCCTCTCGGTCCAGAGTTCCACAAGGCGCGTGAGATGCGCGACACTCAGGTCGTGGAGGCTGGCATCATGCTGTGGAGAGTACAGGATCACCTCGCACTTGCCATAGTTGGGAGCGACGGGCGATAGCTCAGATCCGACTGCATCGGGTTCGTCGGGATGTGTTGTCAGTGCCGGGAAGTCGTTGTCGTATTCGAGGACGTCGTAGCCGGACGGGACGTTGCCCGATCCAGGGCAGAATGGACAACCGTCGCTGCGCAGGTTGGGTCGCGCCTGCCTGTTTCCCGCCACCATCGTCCATGTGCGCAGAAGTGGATTCCATCGTAGTTCGGCCATCGTGATCCTCCTGTTTCGCTGCAGTGCCGAAGCACTGGCTTCACGGGATGCAGTATAGTCCAACGCTTCCGTTGGTACAGGCCAGGCCACGCTGCAAGCTTGTTGAGATGGTCTGTGCAGACTATACTGATCGAACAACCCACGACGCGCAGAAGAGGTGAACGGGATGACGGCTGGAACAGTTCTCGTGACTGGTGGTGCTGGCTATATTGGATCGCACACTGTACGGAAGCTGGTACGAAACGGCTATCAGGTCGCCGTGTTCGACAACCTTTCCAAAGGGCACCGCTGGGCGGTTCCACGGGACGTTCCGACTATTGTCGGCGACATCGCGGACACGGCCTGCGTCGCGATGACCATGCGGCAGTTCCACGTGACAAACGTCATCCATTTTGCTGCCTTCAGTCTTGTCGGCGAGTCGATGATCGAGCCTCGCGCCTACTATGCGAACAACGTGATTGGCACGCTGCATCTCCTCGACGCAATGAGGGCAACTGGCATAGATCGCATCGTCTTCTCCAGCTCGGCTGCGGTCTACGGAGAACCGACCACCGTTCCAATAGAAGAGGACAGCGACCTGGCGCCGACGAGTGTCTATGGGCGCACAAAAATGACCATCGAGGGAATCCTTCACGATTACGCGGTGGCGTATGGGCTGCGGTCGGTCTCCCTGAGGTACTTCAATGCCGCCGGAGCCGACCCGGATGGTGGGATCGGCGAAGACCATGATCCGGAGACCCACCTGATACCTCTGGTGTTGCAGGCGGCGGCTGGCCGGAGACCTTCTGTGAGCGTGTTCGGAAACGACTATCCGACAGCTGACGGTACCTGTATCCGAGACTACGTCCATGTCAATGATCTCGCAGATGCCCACGTCCTTGCCCTGGAATCGCTCGAGCGACAGGCTGAGGCTGTCTACAACCTGGGAAACGGAGACGGATTCTCGGTCAGGCAGATCATAGAGACTGCGCAGCGGGTCGTGGGGCATGACATACCCGTTCTTGAGGCGGACCGTCGCCCTGGAGACCCCGCTGTGCTTGTGGCTGGGAATCTGCGCGCGTGCAGGGAGCTTGGCTGGTCACCAAAGCTGTCTGACCTCGAAGTCATCATAAGAACGGCCTGGGGTTGGGAGCAGCATCGGCCCATCTGACAACGATGCATGACGAAGTTGCCCCGTCTCTCCCCATTTGCTCTTTGACCGGTCCGGGTAATGCCATAGAATACATAGGCGGCAAGAAACCGGACCGACCCGAAAACTGATCCTCGGAGGCACGAATGCGTGGCCAGTACGTCTCATTAGCCATGAACCTCGTCATAGGACTGTCATTCTTCCTTTACGGCATGAAACTGCTTGGCGACGGACTTCAGAAGGCAGCCGGGGATTCTCTCAGACGCATCCTTCAGGCCCTTACCAACAAGCCGATCCGTGGGGTGCTGGTCGGCATGCTGGTCACGGGCATCATCCAGAGCAGCGGAGCTACGACCGTGATGGTCGTGGGGTTTGCCAATGCAGGACTGATGACGCTGAGGCAGGCCATGGGCGTCATCTTCGGCGCAAACATCGGTACAACCATCACAGCCCAGATCATCGTGCTCAAGCTGGACAAGCTGGTGTGGCTCTTCATGCTGGTCGGCGTCATGATGGAGTTCTTTGTCAAGCGCAAAACCAGCAAGGCTGTGGGCGAAGCCATTCTTGGATTTGGCATCCTGTTCTTCGGGCTGTATTTCATGGCAGACACACTTGGGCCGCTCAAGGATAGCCAGGGCTTCGTTGACTTCCTCGTGCGGTTCGGCAAAGTCCCGCTTCTTGGTGTCGGCGCGGGGGCGGTATTCACTGCGCTGATCCAGAGCTCATCGGTGACCACGAGCCTGGTGGTGGCTCTTGCGATGAAAGGGATCATCACTCTGCCGTCGGCACTTGCCCTGATCCTCGGAGCAAACATCGGAACGACTCTGACAGCAGGGTTGGCGAGTCTTGGCGCCAACATTACCAGCAGGCGAGCGGCGCTCACGCACTTCCTGTTCAACTTCATGGGGACCGTCATCATGTTCCCATTTCTGAAGCCGTTTGCCAAGCTTGTGACACTCACGGCGTCGACGCTTCCACATCAAGTGGCCAACGCGCACACGATCTTCAATGTACTGATGACCCTTATTGCCCTGCTTCTCATCAACCCCTTCGAGAAGCTGGTCATGCGTCTCCTTCCATCCACGGAGAAGGAAGTCGAAACAAGGGTCGTCCAGTTCATCGATGACCGCGTCCTTGGGACGCCGTCGGTAGCTCTCTCCCAGGCGACACAGGAACTATACCGCATGGGCCACATTGCGTATGAGATGGTAGACGACTGCAGGATCGCACTTTTCGAGAACCGAGTGAGTCTCCTGGAACTCGTGCTCGGCAACGAGGAACTGGTGAACTCTATGCAGAAAGAGATCACCGGATACCTCACCAAGATCACCGAGCACGACCTCTCCGAGGCGCAGGGCACGCGTGTCATGGCCCTGATGCACGCGGTCAACGACATCGAACGCGTGGGCGACCATGCCACGAACCTTGTAGAGCTCATCCAGATCAAGGATGACAAGAGACTGAAGTTCAACAATGGCACGCAGGAGGACCTGAAGGCTGAGTTCGCCCATGTCCTGAGCACACTCGACGAGGCGATGGCAGCCCTGCGGGACTATGACGTGGATCGTGCGCACCATGTCAAGGACATGGAAGACCGCTGCGATGTGATGACCAGGGAGTGCATGTCGAGGAATATCTCCCGGCTCAATGCGCATGAGCTGGACCCGCAGGTCGGCGTCGTTGTCGTGGACCTCTTCACGAACCTCGAGCGCATCTCAGACCACTCCGACAACATAGCCGACGTGGTCCTGGGCGTGTACTAGCCGCTCTTCATCCAGGAACATGGTGAGCCCCCGCCTGTGAGGCGGGGGCTTCTTGCTTCACGAGGACTTGTACTACCCGCGTCAGAAACCCTGAGAGAGCGTCCTCCTGACCTCGGAGAATACCTCGTCGATGTCAAGTTCGATCGACTCGATCCCATGAACAGACTGGCCCAGGGCTCCGCGGTTGATGGAGATGACCGGGCCACCGCTCAATGACGGCAGCATCGCGGCAGGATAGACGGTCAGCGACGTTCCAATGGCCAGGAACAAGTCTGCATGGCGGGCTTCCGATTCTGCTACTTCCATGTCCCTGACTGCCTCACCATAGAAGACGATGTCCGGCTTGACCACGCCGTCACAGCGGTCGCAATGGGGGATTTCCTCGGCAAGGATCCTGCGTTGGAGTTCGTCACACGAGTAGCCGTGTCCGCACTTCCTGCAATGACCCTGCTGGAAACTGCCGTGCACTTCGATGACGTTCTTACTGCCTGCTTTCTGGTGCAGACCATCGATGTTCTGGGTGATCACAGATCGGAGCCGGCCTTGCTGCTCGAGTTCCGCAAGGAACGTATGAGCTTGCGTCGGGTGAATGCGGTCGATGGTGCTCAGGAAGTCCCGGGCAAAGTCGAAGAAGGTGCGTGGGTCTGTGTCAAACCAGTCGATGTCGAAGGTCTTCTCGGGATCATATTGACGGGTCACGTAGATTCCGCTCGGTCCGCGAAAGTCCGGGATCCCCGCCGCGGTCGAGATTCCAGCGCCCGTCAGCGCTACGATGCGATGGGACTTCTGGATGAGTCCTGCCAGTTTCTGTGCGTTCATCATGGGTTGGTTCCTCGCTTCTGCAATGTGCAAGGCGGGCCCGGGGCTCCGGTTTCTAATGCGCACACAGTGTAGCGCTATTGCTGAGGCTGGTTTTGCGCCGGGAGCAGCATCATTGCCTGCAGGTCCCGTGCGTTCTGCACTGCCTGGCCCCGATGGCAGTTGTTGGTCATGACGAACATGAGCGGTGCCTTTGTCGCCATGTTCCTGATGGCGGGGAGGATCCTCTCCAGTTCTTCTCGTGAGTAGAGGTAGTCATACCGCTCCTCCTTGCTGGCGCCGAACCAGTCTGCATTGCGTCCGTGCAGTCGGAGATAGGCGACGTCACTGGTGACAGCCGGAACCAGGGGCAGGAGATTGCGCAGCTGCGGTTCGTCGACGGCGACGTAGCCGAGGTGTTCCTGCCTGAGAAACGTCAGGGTATCCTCGTTGTGCCAGCTTTGATCACGGAACTCGATGGACAGAGAAAGGCGGGGCAACAGGTCCCGGGTCATCAGAAGGAACCTGCGGTTTTCCGGAGTGTCCCGGAACCACGGCGGATACTGGAGGACAACAGTCCCCAGGCGGCCTGCGTCAGCCATGGGTATCACTGCCTCCCAGAACTCGGTGAATGCAGGCGCCAGGAGGGCGGCATTCTTGAGTCCCGATGCTAGCTCAGGAAATGCCGGGCGTCCAGGATTGGAGGGCTTCATGGCGTTCCATATGTCGTGCGTCATGCTCCGATGGGCCTTGATGGTGAACAGAAAGCCGGGTGGCGTCTTCTGGAGTAGAGCCTCGATCAGGGAAATGGTGGGCATGTGATAGAAGCTGCTGTCCAGCTCCACCGCGTCGAAACCGAGTGTGCGGGCGTAGTAGGCGAGGTACAGCGAGGGGCGCACGTTGGGTGGGTAGACGACGCCCTTCCAGTCTGGGAACGAGTATCCGCACGTGCCGATACGTATGTCTGCATTCATGGCCACGGTTCCTCCCCGGGTTCCTCTGCCACCATTGCCGGCGGTTCCTCTGCCAGTGTACCGTCCGCCAGCGAATAGTATAGGAGTGCCTCGCGCTCAGGTGGCGCCAGTTTGTTTTTGACCACGTGTACCCGTACTGCAAAAGAAGACAGGTCTCCCTCATCCGTGGCCAACTGTTCCTGTGTTGTTTTCAGGCGCAATGAGGCAAAACTGCGCAGGGCGCCTCCACCGATAGAAGCCACCGATGCAGGAACGGCCATCAGGTAGCTGCGGCTGAGGAAGAGCATGACACAGTGCCTGCGGGCGACCAGCGTCGTAAGCTTGCGCAGGGCACGTCCGACCATCTCGGCGCGCGCCATGTTGGATGGCATGCCTTCAGGCCTGCGTGATGGGTTCATGGCGATCGCCGAGTCCATGACCAGCAGGTCGATGTCGGCACGTTCCAGAAGTATGACAGCCATGTCGACAGCGTCTTCCGCCGTCTGTGGCTCTAGCAGCAGAATATCGCGTGCGGATGGACCGGGGTCGAGCGGCAGCTTGGCTGTCAAGCTGTGTTCCAGGTCTATCCAGACGACGGTCAGCCCCATCGCGGCCGTATTCAGGCAACAAGCCATTGCGAGAGCTGATTTGCCGGAACTGGCCGTTCCAAACAGCTCGGTGATACGTCCGCGTGGGTAGCCGTCGATGCCGGTTATGCGGTCTATCGCGGGGATGCCGCTCCCAAGGACCGCCGCGGGTGCAATGAACTGTCGATGAACGATTTCAAGCACATTCGCAGCCAACGGGAGCCTCCTCGACGCCGGGGATGAACCGCAGCCCTTCCAACCGCTTGACGAGTACCGTGGGGCTGCCCTCGGTATTCTGAAGTTCACCATACAGGCGCATCATGTGGTTCTGCTTGAGCGCCGCTGCATACCTGCGCTGCGTGTCCTCGAACATGACGGCCTCCACCATGCCGTCTTCGTCCTCCAGCGTGATGAAGAAAACGCGTTTGCCGGACTTGGTAGGTGGAGTCTGGATGCGAACAACGACTCCGCGCACCCATACGTTGGACCCATGGGGCCATGTGCGCAGCTGCGCACTGTGCAGAACGGGAGCCCGTGCCTGCACGGGCTCCCGTTCTGCAC
>CAYRQW010000090.1:3111-6977 GCA_964426505.1 uncultured Caldisericota bacterium | reverse complement strand
TCCCTGCTCCGATGTTCTTCATGAACGATGAAGCAAGGAGATCTGCTCCATCCATGGTGGGCTCGCGATCTTCAAGCAGGTCGCCATAACAGTTGTCGACAAGGACCAGACTGTCAGGGAAGACACGTTTCACGCACGAGATCATGCACGCGATCTCACCCTCACGAAGCGCCCTGACGCGCTTGTAGCCGCGACTCCGCTGGATCAGGACAAGTCTCGGGGCCTGAGTCGACAGGAAGTCCCTGATCTCCTTCTCCCAGAGTTCGGAGGCCGATGCCGTCAGATCGCACTGTGCGTACCTGACACCAAACTCCGCCAGCGAACCGTCAGATGGACGGATTCCGATGATCTCCTCCATCGTGTCATACGGAGCCCCCGTCACGCAGGCCAGCAGGTCTCCGGGGCGAAGTACTCCGAACAGCGCGATGGCCAGAGCATGCGTGCCGGATATGATCTGAGGGCGTACAAGCGCAGCCTGTGCGCCATACAGAAAGGCAAAGACTTGCTCTGTCTTGTCCCGCAGATTGTCTCCGATGCCATAACCCGACATGGCGCGAAGATCGGACGATGACACGCACGCAGCGTGGAATGCGTCGAGTATCCGCATGAAGTTTCGACGCTGAACTGCACGGATGCCGGCGATTTCGGTGGCATAGTCCAACTCGAGCTGCTGTGCTCGCTCCATCAACTGCCGTTCCGTCATGATCTGCCACGCCCTGCTGATGCGGCTTCGATGAGTGCGGCTGCGTATGACAAGACCGAATCAGGGGTTTGATCAGACACGTCGATCCATTGAACGTCCTTCTCTCTCCTGAACCACGTTTCCTGCCGTTTAGCGTAGTTGCGCGTACGCCTCTTCCAGAGCTCGATCGCCTCGTCGCGCCCCATCTCTCCGCGCATCCAGGCGCTCAGCTCCTTGTAGCCTATGCCCTGCATGGCCGTGTCGTCACGACTCAGGCCGTCGGCCAGAAGGCGCCGCACTTCCTCTTCCATTCCTGCAGAAACCATGGCGTCAACGCGTCGGTCAAGGCGTTTGTAGAGTTCGAGCCGCTCAGCGTGCAGACCGATACGAAGGACTCGCCATGGGACATCGTGCTGTCTCCGCTTGAGAACGCTTGGGAGGTCCTCGGACTGAGTACCGATCTCCAGTGCTCGCGCCAACCGTCTGCAGTCGTTGGAGGCGATCTCACGTTCAGCCACAGGATCGATCGCTCTCAGGCGCTCGCGGAGCTCGCCTTCGGTCAGGGTTCGCAGTTCACGACGCAGACTTGGTTCAGGCCTTTCCGGCAGGAACTCGTATCCATCAAGGACCGCCCTCACGTACAGGCCGGTCCCCCCGACAAGAATCGGCAGTAGCTCCGAGCGGATAGCCGCACGTACCGCTTCGAGCGCCAGGACCTGATACTCCGCCACAGAAAACTGGTGGTCCGGAGGAACGACATCGATAAGCGCCTGGGGGATACCAGAACTCTCCGAGCGGCTGAGTTTCGCTGTCCCGACATCCATTCCCCGGTAGACTTGCATCGAGTCCGCAGAGATGATCGATCCTCTGAAACGACGGGCAATTCCCATTGCAAGAGCGGTCTTGCCCGTTCCGGTAGCTCCGATGATACCGACGACCAATGGAAGTCTAGGAGAGCCGAGTGCCATACAACCCTTCTCTCGAGCCATGGTCGACAGACACTTTGACCAGGGCCCCGACGTTCGGCGTCGGCTGCAAACACGAGAACCAGACGTTTCTGCCGTCGATCGACCTTCCAAACGCGTCTCCGCCCTCCTGTGCAGCCAGAACGAGCACATCGACGGATTCGCCGGCCAACGCCTGGTTACTGTGTTCGCTCAGATCCTGAACGATGCCGAGCAAGGTCGAGTGTCGCTCGTCGATGACCGCCTGAGGAACCTTGTCCTGCATCCTGGACGAGGGTGTACCGGGCCGGTCGGAGTACTTGGCCAGAAAAACGCTATCAAAACGGAAGCGACGAACCACGTCGACCGTACGAGCAAAGTCGTCATCTGTCTCCCCGGGGAAGCCCACGATGATGTCTGTCGTGAGTGCCCAGTCATCATGCTCGCGAACAGGTCCTGCAAGTGCCGCATAGTCCGAGACCGTGTATCGGCGGTTCATGCGCTCAAGGATACGGTCGCTCCCGGACTGCAGGGGAAGATGTAATCGATGCTCAATGTGCAGGAGCTCCAGGAGTCTTCTGACTTCCACTGTTGTGAAGTTCGCGGGATGCGAACTTAGAAACCAGAACCAGAACTGACCGTCCAGCTCATCGACGGAGGACATGATCTCGACCAGCCCTCCCAGATTCGACCTGTATCGGTTGATGTTCTGCCCCAGGAAGAGCAGCTCGGTGAAGCCAGTCTTGATTGCCCGTTCGGCCCTATGCAGGACTTCGCCAGCGTCAACGATGATCTCGCGACCTCGCGCCCTGGGAACGATGCAGTACGTGCAGTAGCTTTCGCATCCGCGGACAAGCTCGATGTCTGCAGTTGGAAACAGCGAGCGAGGGGCTGTGCAGTCCGGTTCGCCGATCGGCACAAGGGCCGCTATGGCTGCAAGCACCTGCTCCACGCCTGCGGTCCCCTCCACGACGTTCAGCCCATGGCCCGCAATGCGAACTGCCCGTTCTCGGTCGAGGGTTGCAGTGCAACCCATGAATACGATGTGGTCCGCTCCAACCAGCTTTGCAGCCTTGCCAAGAAAGCTGAACGCCTTCTCTTCGGCTTTCTCGCGGACTGCGCAGGTATTGATGATGACCAGAGACGCTTCGCCAAGACTCTCGCAGGACTGGTGTCCTCCTCGCGCAAGCGCATCAACGATCGTGGCGCTGTACAGTTGGTTGAACTGGCAACCGAATGTCTTGATCAGGTATGCAGCCATGTCAGTGATCCCTCTGAAGAGGACTTATCGCAGTGCCGCTCCCCGTCGAGGCGTCGACGTCGACCACGACAGCCATCAACGTCGCATCGCCCTCTGCAACACGCGGTGCGTACATGATGCCTGTTTTGAAACGGCGTATCATGACTTCCGGGTCCAGCCCGATGATCGACGATCGCACACCTGTCATGCCGACATCAGTGATGAAGGCCGTGCCCGCTGCCGTTACGCGCGCATCGGCCGTGGGGACGTGCGTATGCGTTCCAAGAACCGCCGATATGCGGCCGTCGAGCAGGCGCAGCATCGTCGCCTTCTCCGCCGTCGCCTCAGCATGGAAATCAACGAGCTTGACAGCCACAGCAGCGATCTCCGGGTCACTCAGGGTCTCTTCCACATATCGGAAGGGATTATCGACGCCATTCATGCAGTACTGTCCCATCACGTTGATGACCGCCACAGGGCCATCGGGGGTCTGCCAGATGACGGACCCGTGGCGCCTGACGGCGGGGCTTACGTTGCCGGGGCACAAGACACACGGGTAATCCTCCATCAGGTCAAGGACTTCTGGCTTTCCGAGCGTATGATTGCCCCCGGTGAAGATGTCGACACCAGCTGCGCTGAGTTCCTCAAACGCGGACCGGGTCATCCCTGTCCCGTGCGTCGCATTTTCGGCGTTTGCGACAACGATACTGGGTCTCAGCTCAGTCCTCAGTTGTGGAAGCAAGCGCCGTACAATGGTCCGCCCCGGGCGGCCGAAGATGTCCCCGATGAACAGTACCCTCACGATACACCCCTGTCGAACCTGGGAACAGCAAAAACGCTGGCCCTTGAGGGCCAGCGCGCATCAAGCGATTGAAGCAGTGCCAACAATGGTTGTGAGATGCTACTTCTTCGATGTTGTCTTTGCAGCGGCCTCAGCAGGAGCAGGGGCAGATCCAGCGGCTGGAGCAGCCCCCGGCACGGCAGCGGCGCCCTCGACCAC
>CAYRQW010000090.1:0-3101 GCA_964426505.1 uncultured Caldisericota bacterium | reverse complement strand
ACCCTCCTCAGGAGCAGGGGGAGCTTCTTCGACAGCCGGAGCAACGACAGAGAAGACCGTCGCAGTCTCATTTGTAAGCACTCGTATCTTGTCGCCAAGCTTCAAGTCAGCGACGTGGATAGAATGCTTCAGCCCGAGGTCGGACACATCTACCTCCAGGAAGTCGGGAATGTCAAGAGGAAGTGCCTCGACCTCCAGCTCGTAGAGCGAGTGTTCGAGCACGCCGCCTTCCTTTAGGCCGATAGCTGTTCCGACGGGGCGGATCGGTATCCTGCTCGTCAACGGCTCTTCAAGAGAAATGGACAGGAAGTCGACATGTGTATACGTGTCACGGATCGGGTTCATCTGGTACTCGTGTACAACGGTTGTTATGGACTTGTCACCCTCGAACTGAAGCTCGACGATGGCGGATTCTCCGGTGGTACGACGAATGCGTTCGAACGCTCGCACAGGAACGGCAACAGACATGGGCGTTATCCCATGACCGTAAACCACCGCCGGGATGAAGCCCTGCCTTCGCAGGACGCTTAACTTGCCATGTTTTCCGCTTTCACGGGCAACAGCTTCTATCGCTACTCTTTGCATACCAACTCCTTACTCATAAGATACCGGCATATCTTTGACATTGTATGCCAAATCAGCTCTGAATCAAGTAGAGAGCCTTCAGACTGTTACAGCTGAAACAACGCGGAGACCGATGAGTGGTTGTGAATGCTGTAGATAGCCTTGGCAATGAGCTCCGACACCGACAATACCGTGAACATCGAGGGATATTCGCGTCCGGGGACAAACATCGTATCGGTCACGATTACCTCGCTGAAGTTCGATCGCGCGAACAGACCAAGCGAGTCTCCCGCAAAGACTGCATGGGTCGCACACGCAATAACGCTCTTGGCGCCCTCCGTCAGGGCCCGATTACAGGCATTCAGCATCGTATTGCCGGTATGGATCGCATCATCGGCAATAATGACGTTCTTGCCTCGCACGTCGCCGATGAGCGACTGAATCTCGACGGCGTCCGGTGAGAGACGCTTCTTCACAAACAGGGCCTGTGATGCATGGATGGTCTGAGCGAACGTACTGGCGCGTGCCACGCCTCCAACGTCAGGAGACAGGACAACGATGTCTTCGAGCTCCTTGCGCTTGATGTACTGTGCCAACTGCACCATCGCCGTCAAGTTGTCAGCGGGAATGTCAAAGAAGCCCTGGATCTGAGCAGCATGGAGATCAACTGCAACAACGCGATCTGCGCCAGCCACTGTCACAAGATTTGCAACCAGTTTCGCACTGATGGGTTCTCGCGAGCGAACTTTGCGATCCTGCCGTGCGTAACCAAAGAACGGGATCACTGCCGTGATGCTCGCCGCCGATGCGCGTTTCAGCGCATCAAGCAGGATCAGCAGCTCAAACAGGTTCTCTGCGGGAGCATTGGTGGGCTGGATGACGTAGACGTTCAGCCCCCGCACGTTCTCGCTGATGCGGAGTTTGATCTCACCATCAGGGAAACGCCCCAGCTCGGCCTGGCCGAGAGGAGTGCCAAGATAGGACGCCACCTTCTCGGCCAACGGCTTGTTTGCATTGCCAGAGAAGATCTTGATCGGGTTGTACTCACTGTCCATGTTTCTTCCTCCTGACCCATCCCTCTTTGTCCACTTGAACCGCTCGCGCGATGCCAAGAGCTTCCGGGGGAACATCGTGGGTGATAGTCGATCCGGTCGCGGTGTAAGCCCCCTCGTGAATCGTCACGGGAGCGACCAGATTGTTGTTGGCGCCGATGAAGACGTCTTTCTCGATGACCGTTTGATGCTTGACATGCGTGAATCCATCGTAGTTGCAGGTAATTGTGCCGGCTCCGACATTGACGTTCTCAGCAATTGTCGCATCACCGATGTACGAGAGATGTGGAACCTTGCTTCCGGCTCCCAGCGACGAGGCTTTGAGTTCGCAGAAGGCACCGACCTTTGACGATTCAGCCGTCGTCGTCCCGGGCCGGATGTACGAGAAGGGTCCAACGGCACAATTGCTGCCGATCGTGGAACTCTCGACGAACGACGCCAGTACCGTGGCCTGATCACCTACCTGCGCGTTGATGAGCATCGTGCTCGGCCCAATAACGCTGGACTGGCCTATCACGGTGTTTCCCTTCAGACAGGAGCCTTGCCGGATCTCCGTGTCACGTCCAATCTCGACGTCCCAATCGATCCGGACTGTCTCCGGCATATCGATGGAGACACCCTCCCTGTACAAACGATCCAGTTTCCGCCGCTGCAGCAGACCGGCGGCCAGCGCAAGTTCAGCTCGGTCGTTCACTCCGGACATTTCCCACGTGCCGCGAGCCACACGGCAATGGACATGACGGCCGTCCCGTACAGCGATCGACAGGCAATCCGTAATGTAGTATTCACCTTGCGCGTTGTTGGGTTTCATCTGTCCCAGCCACTTCCGAAGCTCGGCCGAACGAAACAGGTAGATGCCGGTGTTGATCTCATGAATTGCCAGTTGTCCCTGCGTCGCATCTCGAGCCTCGACGATGCCGACGAACGTTCCATCTCCGCTCCGCACGACGCGTCCCAGTTGACCGGCATCTTCCATGTGCGCCGCAAGGACGGCGGCTTCTGCGTGTTCAGCGAGACTCTCGTCAAGGAACTCACGATAGTCCTCTGCTGAGGGAAAGGGGTCGTCTCCGTTGCATACGAGGACATACTCCGCAGAGACGTATTCCATACCGCACTGGACGGCGTGGCCGCTACCACGCTGTTCAGGCTGGACGGCATACACGAGCTGGTCACCAAACACTGCATGGAATGCGTCATTGGCAGCTGGCGTGACGACAACAGGGCGTGCATCGATGTTTCTGAGAGCATCGATGACGTACCACAACACGGGGTGACCCAGAACATCGTGGAGAACCTTTGGTACGGCACTTCTCATGCGAGTGCCGAGTCCTCCGGCGAGGATCAGAGCCTGGACGGCAGGAATCGACATTGGGCGCCTAACTCTTCAGAATTCCCAACTCGAGAGCCGACTCATGGAACATGTCGGCTGCGAAGTCGAGTTGTTCCTTCGTGTGCGTCGAGCACAACATGCAGCGAATGCGCGCC
>CAYRQW010000089.1:0-7005 GCA_964426505.1 uncultured Caldisericota bacterium | reverse complement strand
GTTCTACATGGAAGCTACAGCCTATTCGCCCACAGTCCAGGAGACGCGACACAAGCGCTCCGTTAACGTAGAGGAGGCGGAAGATGCGCTCGCGCACTCCACCCGTCCCGGGTTTCCACACGACCACCTGCCCTCTGGCTGCCGACTGCTCGGGTACATACCGGATGTCATACGGGACACGTTCGCGTACCGCTATCGTTCTCTCGAACGTCTGGACAATTCTCACTGAACCGACGGGTTGCGGCACGTTTCCCGAAGCCCCATCACGCAGAACCTGGATCATCTGCCGATTGGGCGTCACCAGTTCGATGCCCGCAGTCATACTCTGCACTTCCACTATTGCTCCCACGCCGGAGACAATGCCAGCGTTGCTGGCGATCTGGGAAGCATCCAGAGACGCAGCGCGAACCACCTGAAGCCCGAAAGGGTCCAGCGACGACGGCAAGCGCGCCGACAGGAGTGACGACGCCAGTATTACGGCGGTCAAGCCAACGGTCAGGTGTCGCCCGCAACTGGAGCCTACTTGGATGATGACTTCTCCATCAGCTCGCGTATGCGAGCAAGATTTCGATTGATCTCGCCGAGAACGGCAAGCACGGCCCCATCGCCTGCAAAGTCGAACTGGTCGAAGGAGGTCGTCGGGACTCCAGCCGAAACCGACGAATCAGCAACGCCCTGCGTTTCAGGCTGACCAAGCTGAACGACAGCGTCAACAAAATACTCTTTGCGTGTGTCCTCATCCGCTTCTGTGCTGTTCACCTGCGAAATGAGTGATGCTCGCTGCAGTGCCGCTCGTTCATCTGTGTCGCGCTCGCTGCCAAAGACGGGACTCAGGATGATTGTGGGGAAGGCATACCAGCTATTGCCACGACCGGTCGTGAGTCCCATGTATTCACAGAACCCCATGAGCGTCGCGGGGCCAATCTGAAGGAATCTTCCATGTTCGTCCACAAACACCAGAATGCTCGATGCCGTGCCGTGTATCGGCAGCTTCCGCGTGGCAGCGATGGCGGCGGACAGGCCTTGCCTTGCGAGCCTCACGCCTCTCGTCCAGCCAATTTGCTTCGAGAGGTCGGGAAAAAGACCCCCAAAATCCACATAGTCTTCGCTACGGAGCAAGCGCGTGATATACCATGCCTTGTCCGTCGCCAGGAGGCCATAGGTCTTGTCGAGTTCACTGGAATACGTCACCGTTTCCCCGTGACCCGCGATTATCTTGCGCTGCACGGCGTGCAACGCACCACGTACCGTCTTGATCTTCATCTGATAGGTTGTCTCCAGAAGCGACATTGTATGATGTCAGCCTCACGATGTCAATCCGCCACTTGCAAGACGAATACGCCCAGCAACTCGCAATGGCAACACTCCCACTGTTTCACGGGGCCTCATGCCTCGCAATCCTTGAAACACATTTATGAGCAAAGTATACTGAACATGGGCCCACAAGCATGAACGGGCATATGAGAAGGAGCAGACAATGAAGATTGGAATAATCGGTCTACCTCAAACAGGCAAGACCACGCTGTTCGGGGCACTGACCAGGGGAACCACTCTGGTCTCACAGTCCAAGACGAACCTTGCAGCCGTCGGCATAGCGGACACCGACCTGGACTACCTGGCAGGTGTCTTCAAACCCAAGAAGACCACGCCCGCCAGTGTCGAGTTCGCCGATGTTCCCGGCATTCCGTCGGGTCAGGAGAACGCTGCGCGACGCAACGAGCTGCTGAAAGACGTGAAGAATGTCGAGGCACTGGTTGAGATGTTTGACGCCTTCACTGAAGCACCTTCCGTCGCAAATCTCAAGGATCGAATCGAGAATTTCGAACTGGACCTCGCTCTCGTGGACCTCGAGATCGTGGAACACCGCCTCGAGCGTATGAAGAGAGAGAAGACGACGGCCTTGCTCGAACGCGAACGGAACCTCCTGTCCAGCGCCCAGTCATGTCTGTCGGGAGGAAAGGGGCTGCGCAGTCTTGGACTCTCCGATGAGGACAAGAGTCTCCTCACTTCCTACGCATTCATCACGCTGAAGCCGGTGATGTATGTCATCAACATGGCAATGACCGACGAAACAGCCGCGATGAACCTCGAGACAGCCCTCACTTCTGCTGTCGCCCAGATAGACGCGACAGTCATGGTGCTGGATGCAAAACTGGAACGTGAGATCGCCGAACTTCCTGCCGCTGATCAGCTGGAGTTCCTCCGGGAATTCGGCCTCTCGGGATCGGTCATTGACACCTTCATCGGCAGGGCATACAAGCTGCTCGGGCTTGAGACCTTCTATACGGCGGGGGAAGACGAGTGCAAGGCCTGGGTCATCGAAGCCGGCACCAATGCGCGCGGCGCCGCAGGCAAGATACACTCGGACATCGCCCGCGGATTCATCGCAGCGGAAGTCATCTCGCTGAATGACTTCCGCAAGGCAGATGACTCCTTCAAGATCGCAAAGGAAAAGGGGTTGCTGCGAATAGAGGGCGAGCACTACATCGTGAGGAACAAGGAGATCGCTCACTTCCGGTTCAACGTCTCTCACTAGTGAAGGACTCTCTGCCGAGAACCCCGTCCCGCCTGGCCGTGGTTCTCGCTTTCCTCAGATGAATGCCTCGGCCACGAGGTTGTTCAGTTCGAGACCCTTCTGCGTGCATACTGCCCTGTCTTCGAGGATGACGATGAGACCCTCGTCCGCCAGTCGGCCGAGAGCGTCGCGGAAGTTGGCGCGCGGGTCTTCGCCGAAGAGTTCGTCGAAGGCTGCGAAATTCAGGCCGGCACCAGGCAGACGCATACGCAGCATGACATACTCACCTTCCCGGCGAAGACCCTCGAGCCGTTCTTCACTCTCGACAGGCAATCTGCCGTTTGCTCCGGCGCTGAGATACGATTTCATGTCCCTGACATTGGTCCACCTTCTCCCTGACATGAACCCCGAGGCTCCCAAGCCAAGACCGACGTACTCGGTGAATAGCCAGTATCCGAGATTGTGCTGCGACACGAAGCCGGGGCGGGCAAAATTCGAGATCTCGTAGTGCTCAAACCCGCTCGCCTCAAGCAGACGCCACCCCTCACGCATCGTAGCCAGAATCGTGTCGTCATCCGGCATGAGCTCATGCCTCTGAGCGACAGAAGCGGCCAACGGGGTATCGGAGGCCAGCGTCAGGTTATACCAGGAGATGTGTTCCGGACACAGATCGATGGCATGTCGCAACGAGGCGATCTCGTCGCCCGGCAAGGAACCGGGAAGCCCATACATAAGATCCAGTGACAGATTACGGATTCCCGCCTCCCGTGCCTGCTCAAGAGCACGGTCGGCCCCGGCGGAATCGTGCAGGCGTCCCAGCCTTTCCAGCGAATACCCGCTGAAGCTCTGAACTCCAACACTCAGACGATTGATTCCCGCGCTGACATATGCCCGGATCCTGTCAGTATCGAGGCTGTCTGGATTGCCCTCCATCGTGATCTCGCAGTCCGGCATCGTCGGTAGCGCAGACCCTACCCCCTCGATGAGCCGCCGAAGTTGAAGGGGCTCCAGCAAAGAAGGCGTACCGCCGCCAACGTAGATGGACCGAATACCAGCATCCTGCCGACACAACGTGTCAGCCCAGAGCGCCCACTCGGCAAGCAGCGCATCCACATACCCGGCAGGGACACCCGCTGCTCCTCCCGTCGACAGGAAGTCACAGTAGTTGCACCTTTTGCGACAGAAGGGAATGTGGATATAGACGCTGACCGGTCTAGTCGTCCGACTCACGCTTGAGGATGGACAGGAATGCCTCCTGTGGAATGCTCACTCTGCCGATCTGTTTCATCTTCTTCTTGCCCTCTTTCTGTTTCTCCAGGAGCTTCCGTTTTCGTGTGACATCTCCACCGTAGCACTTCGCCAGGACGTCCTTGCGCAGCTGAACGATGTTCTCGCGCGCCACGATCTTGCCACCAATCGCGGCCTGCAGTGCAACTTCGTACATCTGCCGGGGAACGTACTTCCGCAGCCGCTGCAACATCGATCTTGCGATGTGCTGGACTTCATCCTCGTGGGCGATGAACGAGAGAGCATCGACCGGCGTTCCGTTGACCAGCACATCAACCTTGGCAAGTCGTTCCTTGCGGTATCCTGCAAGCTCGTAATCAAGCGTCCCATAACCTTTCGTGATCGACTTGAGCCGGTCGAAAAAATCCGTGATGATCTCCGACAGCGGGAGTTCATATTCCAGTACAGCCCGCCGGCTCTCGGGGTACGACATATTGATATAGATGCCTCTGCGCTTGTTGGTGAGCTCCATGACGTCGCCGATGGCCTCATGTGGTACGACAATCTCGGCCCTGACAAAAGGTTCCTCGATACGCTCGATCTCTCCCAGCGGTGGAAACTTCGAGGGGCTGTCAGCGAGCACTTCCTCTCCCGTATTCCGCTTGATGATGCGATATCGCACGTTCGGAACAGTGACAATGATGTCCTGGCCATACTCACGGCGAAGGCGCTCTGTGATGACCTCCAGGTGCAGCAATCCGGAGAACCCGCAGCGGAAACCAAAACCCAGAGCTCCGGACGCCTCAGGCTCAAACGTGAGCGAAGCATCATTCAGCTGAAGCCTTTGCAGGGAGGACTTGAGCCCCTCATAATCATTGGCGTCAATAGGATAGAGCCCCGCAAAAACCATGGGGAGCACCGGTCTGTACCCAGGGATGGGTTCCGCGGTCGGACAGACCGTGCTTGTCACGGTATCGCCAATGTGAACCTCGGCCGGAACCCGGATCACCGCCGCAAAGTAGCCGACTTCGCCAGCCGTCAACGTATCTGTCACGACCGGCGTCAGTTCGAAGTATCCCACCTCGACGACATCGAATTCGTTATCGGTGGCCATGAATCTGACACGATCTCCCTTCTGGATGGTTCCTTCGAACACCCTGATGTGAACGACCACGCCTTTGTAGGTGTCAAAGTGCGAGTCAAACACCAGACACTTCAGGGGCGCACCAGCGTCGCCGGAAGGAGGGGGAACCTTGTCCTCGATGACACGAAGCAGCTCGTCTACCCCCAGACCCGTCTTTGCACTGACAAGTGATGCATCGGAGGCGTCGAGGCCGATGATCTCTTCGATCTCACGTTTCGTCTCGTCAACGTCGGCATTCGGGAGATCGATCTTATTGATTGCAGTGATGATCGTAAGGTTGTGATTCAGGGCAAGGTACGTGTTCGCGACAGTCTGCGCCTCGACACCCTGCGTTGCATCTACAACGAGCACGGCTCCCTCACACGCGGCGATACTGCGCGAGACCTCATAGTTGAAGTCGACATGGCCAGGCGTGTCGATCAGGTTGAAGACCACCGGCAAACCATCGCGTCCGGCAAAGGTGAGGCGGATGGGGTGCGCCTTGATCGTGATCCCGCGCTCCTTCTCGAGATCCATCTGATCCAGAACCTGGTCGCCCCTATTCTTCAGAATGAAACCCGCCCGCTCGAGAAAACGGTCTGCAAGCGTGGATTTGCCGTGGTCGATGTGGGCAATGATACAGAAGTTGCGTATGCTTTTCGGGTTCATGACTCCAACCTAGTTTGCCTGCACTGGTTCTTTCCGTGAGGACTCGAAGACCACCTTTTTGCTGTCACTGGTCACGATGATGGTGTCTCCATGCTTGAACTCACCTTCCAGAATGCGATACGAGAGTTCATTCTCCACCTCGTGCTGGATCAACCGCAGCAACGGGCGAGCACCATACTCGGGGTTGAAGCCTTTGCGTGCAAGGTAAGACACGAGTTCGGAGCTGAACTGGAGGTGCATGTCCTCCTCCTCAATCTCCCTCGTCACCCTTTTGAGCAGGATCGCTACGATCTTCTCGATGTCCTCGACCGATAATTGGTTGAATACTACGACCTCGTCGACGCGGTTCAGGAATTCAGGCTTGAAGCTGTGCTTCAGTTCATCCATCATTGAAGCAGTGTGGGCTTCCGCCTCGCCGGCTTCGCCGGGCAGCTTGAACCCGAGGCCGCCCATCCGATTGAACCCGCCTCCGATGTTGCTCGTCATGATGATGACAGCATTCCGAAAATCGACCGTCCTTCCACTTGAGTCGGTCAACCGCCCATCGTCCATAATCTGCAACAGGATGTCAAAGACATCGGGATGCGCCTTCTCGATCTCATCGAACAAGACGATGCTGAATGGACGACGCCTCACGGCCTCGGTCAACTGTCCGCCCTCTTCGTATCCAACGTAGCCGGGCGGTGCTCCAACGAGGCGCGACACGGCGAACTTCTCCATGTACTCGCTCATGTCGAGGCGAATGAGCGACGACTCAGTGCCAAACAACTCCTCGGCCAGGACGCGTGCCAACTCGGTTTTCCCAACGCCTGTCGGCCCGAGGAACAGGAACGAACCGATTGGCTTGGTGGGATGCTTGAGCCCCGCGCGCGAACGCCTCAGAGCCTCTGCCATGAGCGCGACAGCCTGATCCTGACCGACAACCCTTGTCCGGAGTGCATCCTCCAGATGCAGGAGTTTGGCTCGTTCGTCCTCAGCCAGCCGCTCAGCTGGAATGTTGGTCCACAAGGCCACAACAGCACGAATGTCGTCCGGGCTCACGACAGCCTCCCGGGCAGCCGATGCCACCAACGAACTGCCTTTCATCATCTCGATCCTGTCGTGAATGTCCCGCTCCTGGTCCCTGAGGCCCGCAGCCTTCTCGAATTCCTGATTGCGAATGGCATCGTCCTTCTCACGCTCGATCTTGTCGAGTTCGTCCTGGAGTTGACGGTACTCTTCGCTCGGAACGGTAGAGGCAAGCCTGACCTTGGCGCTCGCCTCGTCCATGAGGTCGACGGCCTTGTCCGGCAGAAACCGGCTCGTGATGTACTTCACCGAGAGCCTGACGGCGGCCTCGATGGCGGCATCTGTGATGGTTACCTGATGGTGGGCCTCGTACCTGTCACGCAGACCCTTCAGGATCTCGATCGACTCAGGTAAGGTGGACTCGCTGACGACGATGGGCTGGAACCGTCGCTCGAGCGCAGGG
>CAYRQW010000088.1:0-7015 GCA_964426505.1 uncultured Caldisericota bacterium | reverse complement strand
AGTGCCAGGCACACGATGGAGAACGTCATCAACACGGTGATCGTGAATGAGATGATCTCGATATTGCGAAAGATCTCCTTGCGGTTGCCTCTCCAGACGGCGTAGTGCAAAGCGAAGTTGAACGAACCGAGGATCATGAATACCGTGCTCACCAGATCTATGGCGGTACTGTGATAGTACAGCATGTTCTGACTGTATGGGGCGAACCCTCCCGTACTCCAAGCAGACATGAAGATGTATGCACCATGCAAGAATGCGAGAGATGGCTTGATGCCATTCGCGACGGCAATGACTCCAAGAGCAACGGTGCCAATACTCAGGTAGGTGAGCGAAATGCGCCAGATGAGGACGGCAATGTGCCGGACGTTGGGCTCCAGTTTCTCTTCCTTGCCTTCGCCGACCATGATCTTGAATGCGCCGCCCGTAGAACCGATCAGGAACGTCAGAGCCAGCACGACGATCCCCTGACCGCCGACGTACGTCAGCAGATGGCGCCACATGTTGAGTCCCTGTGATATGTGGTCCAAATCCTGCATGAGGAATAGCCCCGTGGTTGTGAAGCCGCTCATTGTGTCGAAACACGCATCGAGGAACGAATTCATGTGCCCGCTCAGCATGTAGGGAACGCCGGAGAGCACCATGGCGATCAGCCACGATCCCGCAGCGATGACCATTGCATGCGTTAGCCCCGGAGTGCTCTTCGTGCGAGAGATCAGCACCAGCACATACCCGACGAGCAGCGCGAGCACAATGGATATGGCAAAGTCCAGAGCCGAGGGCCACTCGCGGAAGATCAGGCTGGTCGCCATCGGCACAGTCATCAGCAAACCGACTCCGACAGTAACGAGGCCGGTATAGTACCCTATGATGCGGAAGTCTTCTCTCCAGACCCTGCGGACCATGATCTAGCGCCCGACGAAGAATAGCCAGGAGACAAGAAAACCGACTCCGATAAGGCCAGCTACGAATGCAACCTCTGTGAACATCCCCAGGAGGTCCCGACGGAGTGGCGTCACGCGCGTCATGCGAGTCCTTTCGCTCATCGCGATCATGCCGTCCGGAATACTCGCTTGAACTGCTCTTCTGCCTCGGGCGCTACAAGGCCAATCACGATGTCGCCCTCGTTCAGCACGGTGGCTCCCCGTGGAAAGACGACCTCACCCTCATGCACGATGGATGCCACAACGCACCCTGTCGGCCATGCCAATTCCCTCATGGTCTTCCCCACAACCGGGGACTCGTTCGTGATTTTCAGTTCGACCAGCGTGGCTTTGCCTTTGGCCAGCGATACAAGAGGAATCAGGTCATTGACGATGATGCCTTCCTCGATAACCGTTGCCAGGACATTCGTCGAATTCAGAGCAAAGTCAACGCCGAACTTGTGGAATATGTCCTCGTTGCGAGGGTCGTTGATGCGAGCAGTTGTAAGGGGGACCTTGAAGCGAACCTTGGCAAGCTGACATGCCACAAGGTTGTCGGCATCATCTCCCGTCACCGCAGCAAAGCGGTCGGTCTTCTCGATGCCCGCGTCGATAAGAGCGCCCAGGTCACAGCAATCACCGTTGATGACCAGTGCCTTTCCCCATTCCGACAGTGTCTCGCAGGCCACAGCATTCTGCTCGATAACGGCAACGTCATGCCCCTTGCCGACAAGCAAATGGGCAAGATACGACCCGACCTTTCCTCCACCTGCAATAATGACGTACATGGCTCTACCTCTTATCCAGATGAAAGATCGCACTGACCTTTGGAAGGTCCAATACGTGCAGGGCCACCAGCAGGTGATCACCCTCAATGAGAGTGTCTGTCCCTTTCGGAAAGGCCGTGGTTCCATCCCGTGTAAGCGAGATGACCTTGAAGTCGTCCAGAGCTTCGATTTCGGCGATCGTTGCTGCCGCGATCCCGGGGTGGAACGTTACTTCGACCAGCTCGATACCACCTCCGGGCAGGATGAAGTGACTGTCCTCGCTGCGAATCATGAATTTGCTGTAGATGATGTTCGCGGCGGAAGTCGTCGGGCACACGGTCTCCAGACCGAGTGCCCTGTAGGTTTCACCCTTGACTGGATCGAACACGCGAGCAATGACCATGGGGACCTTGAAAATGGTCTTGGCAACCTGTGCAGCCATGATGTTCATGTTGTCGCTGTCACTCACCGCGGCGAAACCGTCGGCGCGCTCGATCCCTGCTGACTTCAGCACTTCAATGTCAAAGCCAACTCCGGTGATGGTAGCTCCATTGAACTCATCGCTGAGCCGTGCGAGATTAGACGAACTGCGATCCACCACCGCCACGTCGTGTCCCTCTTCGGACAGCTTCGTGGCGAGTTGAGCACCAAGGCGCCCACAACCGACAATGATAATATACATGCTGGACATCTCCTCATGGTCCCTCGGGGGACCCTTCACAAACGCATGAGTATATGCAATCCCCTGCGCACGTCAAGGCGTCTTTCCCTCTCATTTGAACGCTCCCTTCGGGTCATCGAAACTGCCGGTATGCAGGCTACGGCGGTATTGCAGGTCTGATGCAACCGTGCTACCATGAGCCGCGCATATTTGCCACGGTGAGGAGACAGCATGCAGGAACCGGTCGAGAACCAAGTCATCAAGACCAATCCACGAGGAAGCCGCCCGCGCAGTCTGCGAGCTGCATCCCTTGGAGTGTGGGGTCAATCGGGCGCTGTTATGGCGTTCTACCACAGCGGGGCGCTGGCCGACATCGTCATCATCCTTGGCATCCTTGGTGTCTTCTACGGCATAGCCCAGGTCGGTCGCGAGTGGACAGGTATCTTGAGGCCGACAGTTCTGATCGATCTCTCGTTCCGAGCGCTGCCAAGATACACGTTCTTCTCGCTGGTTCGGGGGCTGGCCGCCTACTGCATCTCCTTCCTCTTCACTATTGTCTATGGATTCTGGGCCGCCAAGGACAAACTGGCCGAGAGGCTCCTTGTTCCCATCCTGGACATCCTGCAGAGCATCCCGGTTCTGGGCTTCATGCCGGGCGTCGTGCTGGCGCTGGTTTCCCTCTTCCCGACCAGCAACGTCGGGCTCGAACTGGCTGCAGTACTCATGATCTTCACCGGGCAGGCGTGGAACATGACGTTCAGCTTCTACAACTCCCTCAAGTCGGTGCCACAGTATCTCCAGGAGGCCGGGACCATTTACCACTTCAACTGGTGGCAGCGTCTCACGCAGATCGAAATGCCCTACAGCGCGGTCGGGCTGATCTGGAACAGCATGATGAGCATGGCCGGTGGATGGTTCTTCCTTATGGTCACCGAGGCATTCCAGTTGGGAAACAGGGACTTCCGGCTGCCCGGTATCGGGTCCTACATGTCGGTCGCCGTCGAGAAGGGCAATGTGCCGGCGATGGCTGCAGCAGTCGTCGCCATGGTCCTGATGATCGTTGCGCTGGACCAGCTGCTGTGGCGGCCGATGGTTGTCTGGGCACAGAAGTTCCGTATCGAGGACACAAGCGACGAAGAGACAATGGACTCATGGTTCCTGGACCTGCTCCACCACTCTCATATCCTGCGCTGGATCGGCGCTGCAGGTTCCTCAGTCGGCCGCGCATTCGGCAGTCTGACGTCTCGACTCTTCCTGCACACGCCTCGCACATCCCCGATCAGTGCTCCAGCGGCCTCTTCTTCCAGGCAGCACGGAGCCATGGATCGGCTATCGCTCTCCACGGTCTTCTCCCGCATTCTGTTCTTCCTGGTGGCGGCTGGCCTGACCTTCGCCCTTGCCCAGATCATCCGCCTCCTCATATCCGTTCGCATCGGTGAATGGTTGCGCCTTCTGAAGAGCGACCTCCTGACCCTGGCACGTGTGACTGCAGCGATCGCCCTGGGTACCCTGTGGGCCGTACCCGTGGGCCTGCGCATCGGACTCTCGCCAAGACTCTCGAGGATCATGCAGCCTGTCGTCCAGGTCGCGGCGTCGTTTCCGGCGCCAATGCTGTTTCCGGCGGTCATCCTTGTGTTGAGCCTGCTCAGAGTCAGCATAGGCTTCGGCAGTGTCGTGCTCATGCTGCTCGGCACTCAATGGTACGTCCTGTTCAATGTCATTGCGGGCGCACAGGCTATTCCATCGGACCTCAAAGAGGCAGCTGCCAGCTACCGTGTTACGGGCAGGCAACGCTTCTGGTCGCTATACCTGCCGGGCATCTTTCCCTACCTTGTGACAGGTTGGGTGACAGCGACGGGTGGGGCCTGGAACGCCAGCATCGTCGCCGAGATTGTGACGTTCCGTGGTGAGACTCTCAGGGCACAGGGGATCGGATCAGTCATCAGTGAGGCTGCATTCGGTGCCGACTTCGCCGAACTGGCCGCCGCGATCCTCATCATGTCGCTAACGGTCGTACTGGTCAACCGATTTGTGTGGCGCAGACTGTACTCCGTGGCCAGCACACAGTATAACCTTGGCAAGTAGAGGAGGCTCCATGGAAGACTCTGTTCAGCAACCCATCCTGCTTTCCAGTGAGAAGGTCATCCAGCGCTTCCCGATGCCCAACGGGAACATGGTGACCGTTCTGGACAGCATAAGTATGGATATCCGGAAAGGCGAGATCATCTGCCTCCTCGGCCCTTCGGGCTGCGGCAAGTCGACGTTCCTGCGCATTCTGGCAGGTCTCATACGGCCTACGAGTGGCAAGGTGTTTGCCCGGGGCAAGGAAATGACCGGCCTTACGCCCGGCGTCGGCATGGTTTTCCAGATGTTTGCCCTCTTCCCCTGGATGACCGTGAGCGAAAACATCCAGTCCGTCCTTGTCCCCCTGCAACTCCCACGCGAGGAAGTTCAGCGTCGCGTTGCGACAGTGATCAAGATGGTCGGCCTCGAGGGCTTTGAAGAGGCCTATCCACGCGAGATCTCGGGCGGCATGAAGCAGCGGGTGGGCATTGCACGTGGTCTTGCAGTACAGCCGGAACTGCTGTTCATGGACGAGCCGTTCAGCGCAGTAGATGCTCTGACGGCGGAGTCCCTCCGCACAGACCTGGTCGACATCTGGGATGAAGCCGACGGCCAGCCGGCCTCGATAGTCATGGTCAGTCATGACATCAAGGAAGTTGTCTACATGGCTGACCGCATCGTTGTCTTCTCCGCGAACCCGGGGCGCATTCGTACAATCGTCCAGAACACATTGGCACGACCTCGCGACTATCGGGCTCCAGAATTCCTGGCGATGGTCGACTACCTCCACGACATCATCACAACCAATGAACTTCCCGACATCACTCCTGCAGTGGTGACCACTCCCTCACGACCTGTCTACGAACCGCTGCCACCCGTCTCGTCGGGTGACGTCGTCAGCTTCGTCGAGTATCTGGACTCACACGGTGGTCAGGGCGACGTTTTCGTTCTGGCTCACGAATTCGGCAAAGAGTTCAGCGATCTCATCAACATCGTCAAAGCCGCCGAGATGCTGAATTTCATCGACACGCCAAGACAGCGCACGGTTCTGACGCCTCTTGGCCACCGCTTCTCCGACATGGACACTGAAGACCAGAAAGTCCTCTGGAAACAGCAGATCCTGACGCTCAGTGTCTTCAAGACGATCCATGCGGACGTTCAAACGTCCCGCAACGGTACGATGCTCGACGATGAGGTCCAGGAACGACTGGCACAGCTGTTGCCCAACGAAAACCCGGAATTCACCTTCGCGACGTTCATCAACTGGGCACGTTTCGGCAATCTGCTGGCATTCGACGAAGACTCGGACGAGGTGTCGCTCCAGTAAGACGCACCGCTTGCCACCCCTTCACAGCCATACCATCTCAAGGGAACGGACTGTGGGTTGACAGAATGCGCATGGCACTATAATTACTGCTTGTTGGTTTTGCTGGCAGGAGGGTGTCACTTGCCTCCCTCCGGGTCCAGACTCTGGAGGCACGAAATGAAATTACTCATCATTCCCGTCATCGCTGGCCTCACCTGTATTGGAGCCGCACTCTATCTCTTCCTGAGGCTGAGGGCAGCCAGGATCTCATCGCCGAAAATGAGCGAGATCGGCAGCTACATTGCAATAGGAGTGCGAGCGTATCTCTCTCGCCAGCTCCGTGCAATTCTGCTCGTCACACCTGTTGTGGCCATAGTCCTCGGATTCACACTGGACATCTGGATCGCAATCACGTTTGTACTCGGCGTCTTCACATCGCTCATCACAGCCTACATGGGCATGAGCGCATCGACGCGCGCGAACGTGAAAACAGCAGATGATGCAACCCGTTCCATGAATGCTGCCTTTCACACGGCGGTTCGCGGCGGCTCCATCATGGGATTCTCCATCACAGGATTCAGTCTTGTCGTCCTGGCGGTGCTCTACCTGCTGTTCAAGGATCCGAACCCCCTCGTCGGCTTTGGATTTGGCGCCAGCCTCGCGGCCCTCTTCGCCCAGATCGGTGGAGGCATCTATACCAAGGCAGCCGACATCGGAGCAGACCTCGTCGGCAAGATCGAGGCGAACATTCCTGAGGACGACCCGCGCAACCCCGCTGTGGTTGCCGACCTGGTCGGTGACAACGTCGGTGATTGTGCGGGCCGAGGCGCAGATCTGTTTCAGACATTCTCGGACGACATCATCACTGGCATGGTCGTTGCGCTGACGCTGGTTCCCAAGTATGGAGGCGCAGTGCTCTTCTTCCCCTTGCTCCTTCAGTCAGCCGGCCTTGCCGCCTCCATGCTCGGCGTCTTGTCCATACGTCTCTTTGACCGAAGCAAGCCCGAGACCGCTTTCTACTTTGGCATGGGCGTGACCACCGTCTTCGCCGTGCTCGGCTCCTTCCTGGTCAGCCACTTCCTGATCCACGACATGGCCCTCTTCATCGGCACCTGTCTCGGAATCGGAACCACCCTTGTGTCTTCGGTCATCACGCGGTACTACGCAGGTTCTTCGGGCAAACCGGTCCACGACATCGCCGAAGCATCAAAGCGCGGTGTGGCCCTCAACGTCATCACGGGACTCTCCGCCGGTCTGCAGAGTCCGCTGGGTTCTATCGTCATGATTGTTATCGCAG
>CAYRQW010000087.1:0-7080 GCA_964426505.1 uncultured Caldisericota bacterium | reverse complement strand
GATCGGTCAGTTGCAGGCGGGAATGACGGAGAACGACGCAGCCGCCCTGCTGGAGTACGAGATGCGCAAGGCGGGTGCGCAAGGCACCAGCTTCTCGACGATCGTCGGGTCCGGCGCACGCGGGGCATTGCCGCACGGGATAGCGTCCGACAAGGTCATCAAGAACGGAGAGGTCATCGTCATCGACTTCGGCGTCAACTTCCACGGGTATATGAGCGATTGCACCAGGACCGTGGCACTCGGCGAACAGCCTGCCGACGTGCTGGATGTCTACGGAAGACTGCGTACGGCGCAACAGCTGGGCCTTGACTGCATCAAGGCGGGCGTGAGTTCGCGTTCGGTGGACACTGCTGTCCGAGGCAATCTGGCTGAGAGTGGCCTGGCTCAGTATTTCACCCACGGCCTGGGGCATGGGGTAGGATTGGAGATTCATGAAGCTCCTCGGCTTTCCCAGGGGACCGATACCGTGCTGGAACCGGGGCAGGTCGTCACCTGTGAGCCCGGAGTCTACCTTCCCGGGCAGTACGGCATGCGGATCGAGGACTCGGTTATCGTTACGGCGACGGGGTTCGAGTCGTTGACGGAGCTGCCCAAGGAACTGGTTCTTCCGTGAAGGCTCCAGAGTGTGGCGGTGCAAAGGGCGTTAACGCTTGACGCACCGGCGGTTGGCGTGTACAATAGCCGCGATTGACAGCCGAGTACCAGGAGGTTAGACATTGATTTCCGCCAATGAATTGCGCACAGGTGTCACGTTCGAGATAGACGGTCAGGCGTTCGCCGTCATCCAGTTCACCCATATAAAGCCTGGCAAGGGCTCTCCATTTGTTCGCCTCAAGATGAAGAACCTCATGACCGGCAATGTTGTCGAGCAGACCTTCCGTCCCGAAGAGAAGGTCAAGAGCGCATATCTTGAACACAAGAAGATGCAGTATCTCTATGATGTCGACGATGTCTATACCTTCATGGACTCCGCCACGTACGAGCAGATCGGTCTGACCAAGGATGATCTTGGGGATTCCGCCAATTACCTCATCGAGAACATCGTGGTCGATGTCGTCTACTTCCTTGAGAAGCCGGTGAGCGTCGAACTGCCCACATTCATCGAAGCCACGATCACGCATACGGAACCTGGCATCAAGGGTGACACAGCCACAGGAGCCAACAAGACTGCGCAGATCGAGACCGGGTTCTCGCTCATGGTTCCGCTGTTCGTGAACGAAGGCGACAAGATCCGCATCGACACGCGCAGTGGAGACTACCTCGAGAGGGTCAAGTAGGTCTATGGACAAAGTCCTCATCACCGACACCGCCCTGGAGTCGCTCATCGTCCACGCCTGTCTGTCGACCGACGGCGTAGAGTCCATGTGGAAGGGCCTCAAGGAGCATCTTCCATTCTGGGATCGAGAGGGTTATGAGCCTCACGGCGTGAGTATCACTCGGAGCGGTCTTGAACTCACCGTTGACGTGTTCATCGTCGTGCACTATGGGACGGATCTCCGGAAACTGGCCGTCAGTGTGCGCAGCGCTGTCGCCAAAGAAGTGGAAGCTTCCACTCCGTATCACGTTCAGGAGGTTAACGTCCATATCGCCGACGTGCGGGCCTGACGCATGGGGACGACTCAAGGGGTCCAGAACCGCCGACGTTCGCGGGAGATAGCACTGCAGGTTCTGTACAGTCTCGCCCAGGGCAATGCCTCGTATGACCAGACGTTCGAGACCTACACTCATGAGCCCCCGCTTGTACTTGCATATGCGCTCAAGCTCATTCAGGGGGTCGAGACCCATCAGGATGCCATTCTGGCCGAAGTGGGCGCTCACTCGGCGAACTGGGGTATTGACAGAGTGGCGGTCGTGGACCGTGTGATTCTGTCGATCGCCGTTTTTGAGATGAAGTACGCCAGGCCCCCGATCAAAACGGCCATCGCGGCGAATGAGGCCGTCGAACTGGCAAAGGAGTTTGGTGGCTCCGAGTCCGGGAGCTTCGTGAACGGTGTCCTGCGCGGTATCGGAGGCGCGGGGGACTGACCGGGTGACTGTCGATGCAGAATCTGGTCGCGGACGTGTCCGGCATCGTGCAGGGAGTCGGGTTTCGGCACTTCGTGGAGCAGGCTGCGGCTCAGCTTGGGATCGACGCCAGGGCCGACAACATGGATGATGGTACTGTTCACATCGTCGCATCGGGCGACGAACAGCGGCTCTTGCGCCTGGTGGAACTGCTCAGGCAAGGGAGCCGTTATGCATCTGTGGACCGTGTGGACTACGCGATAACAGAGCGGCACGGCTAGAGAGGGAAGGGAGCTGACATGGACATCCGGGACCATCTCAACGAGGAAGCGCACTACATCGACGGAGTGCTGGCAGACTGCCTTGCTCCGCTTCAGGGATCCGTCATGCATGCGGCGATGTCATATGCTCTGCTGTCGCCGGGCAAGCGAGTGCGGCCCGCTTTGTGCCTTGCCGTCTACGAGGCGTGCACGCGTGACCGGGAGCGCATCAAACCGGTCCTCGCGGCCATCGAAATGGTGCACGCATACTCGATCATTCAGGACGATCTGCCTTCGATGGACAACAGCGATCTTCGGCGCGGCAAACCGACGACGCACAAGGTGCATGGCGACGACATGGCGCTTCTTGCTTCCGATGCTCTGCTGACCCTCGCGTTCGAGGAACTCTCGTCCACGCAGATGGTCGGCTCCTTTGGCGCCGAGCGGTGCCTCGAGGCGGTGCGGACGATGGCTGTTCTGGCGGGCGCAGACGGCCTTGTCGGCGGACAGGCGATGGACGTCATCACCTCCAGCGACGAACGGGTCGAGCTGGGCACGATCGAGTACATTCACAAGAACAAGACTGCAGCACTCATTCAGGCGTCGGTACTCCTTGGAGGAATCTTCGGCTGTGCGAGCGAAGCTGACATGGGCAGACTGCGAGCATTCGGCGAGAAGTTCGGCATGGCATATCAGATCGTCGACGACATCGCCGACGCAAACTCCACGGAAGCGCAGACCGGCAAGACGGCTGGGCAGGACGTCAAGAACCGGAAGGCGACCTACGTGACTGTGCTGGGGCTGGCCGACGCTCGAGAGAAGGCTCTGCAGTACCTGGCGAGCGCCCGCGAGTCTGTGCTTGCTCTGGACAGCGGCGCAGACTTCCTGACAGGGCTTGTCGATCTGCTCGCGGAGAAGGCTCGGAGTTGATTCTGGACCACGTCGCTTCGCCGGCCGACATCCGCGGCCTTGGCATCGCGGAGCTCCGGACACTTGCGGCCGAGTGCCGGCAGGTCATTCTCGACACATGTTCGACCAACGGCGGACACCTTGCGTCGAACCTGGGAGCCGTCGAACTGACGATCGCGCTGCACATGACACTGGACACGCCGACCGACCAGCTGGTGTGGGACGTGGGCCATCAGTGCTATACGCACAAGCTTCTCACCGGCCGATACAGGTCGTTCAGCACTCTGCGCCAATGTGGCGGGATCAGCGGGTTCGTGAATCCCAGCGAATCACCGTATGATACATTCATGGCGGGACACGCCTCGACGTCGCTCTCCATCGCCGCCGGCCTTCTTGCGGCCAGAAACCTGGACGGGGGGCATCAGCGTGTGGTTGCGGTCATCGGCGACGGCGCCCTGTCCGGCGGCATGGCCCTGGAAGCCCTCAACAACCTCGGGCGGGCGCATGGCCAATGCCTCGTCATCCTCAACCACAACGACATGTCCATCTCCCCCTCCGTGGGAGGACTGGCGTGGGCGCTCAACCGGCTGCGTACGCGTGCGTGGTACTTGCGCGTGCGCGAGTCTCCCCTCGTGGGACGTGGGCTTCGCTGGTTGAGGACCCTGCTCAAACGGCTCTACCTGCCGACGATCTTCTTCGAGGAGCTGGGGTTCCGGTACTTCGGGGTCGTGGACGGGCATGACATCGGCAAACTCATGGAAGCGATCGACATGGTCAAAGACTCCAGCAGCCTGTCGTCCTGCAGGTCGTGACTGTCAAGGGCAAGGGATACGAGCTGGCCGAACGCCAGCCGTCCCAGTTTCATGGCGTGCCCCCGTTTCTCATCGAAAACGGGCTGAGCAAGCAGGAGCATGCCATGCCGAGCTACTCCGACGTATTTGGCCAGACGCTCATACGGCTGGCGGAGACGGATCCCCGCATCGTGGCCATAACGGCTGCGATGACTGATGGCACAGGTCTGGCTGAGTTTGCAGGGCGCTTCCCCGATCGGTTCTATGACGTCGGCATTGCCGAACAGCACGCTGTCGGCATGGCTGCGTCGCTTGCGAAACGCGGGTACAAGCCGTATGTTGCTATCTACTCGACGTTTCTTCAGCGGGCGTATGACCAGATCGTGCACGATGTCGGCATCGGCGGCCTGCCTGTACGGTTCGCGGTCGACCGGGCCGGACTGGTCAGCGACGATGGACCGACCCATCAGGGCGTCTTCGATGTCGGCTTTCTGAAAAGCGTTCCCGGCATGACCGTGTGTTCGCCGGGAG
Source organism: uncultured Caldisericota bacterium (assembly GCA_964426505.1). Classification (GTDB taxonomy): domain Bacteria; phylum Caldisericota; class Caldisericia; order Cryosericales; family Cryosericaceae; genus Cryosericum. The sequence goes on along the minus strand of CAYRQW010000087.1, from coordinate 2,585 downwards.
ACCGTGAGGACCTGGTCCGTATGCTTGAGCGTTCGGCTGAGGCCACGGGGCCGTTTGCCATCCGCTATCCAAAGGACGCCGCGTACGACCTCAGCGAACAGCTTGGCGACCGTCCTCCCATGATACCCGGGACGGGGACGATCGTCGCCGAAGGAAGGGATATTGCCATTGTTACGCTGGGGCCGGTGCTGCGGTCGGCCATCGAAGCGCGGACGATCCTCGCGGCCGATGGAATTCGGGCGTGTGTCGTCGACCTCCGCTTTGCCCAGCCGCTGGATACTGCTCTCCTTGCACGATTGGCCGGCACGTGTGGAGCCGTGTTGATCGCTGAGGAGACGACACGTTCCACGGGCATCTACGACGCGGCTCTCGAGACACTGGTCCGGTCCGGTATGGACATCTCGCGCATCGGACGATGCGGCGTTCCCGACAGATTCCCCGCGCAGGACAAGCGGGGACACCTCCTGAACATGTATCAGCTGGATGCCCCGGGAATGGCGAGCGCGGTGCATGTCCTGCTGGACGCGGCAGAGGGACGGTAGCAGCTTGAAGCCTTGTACATACGTCATACACTGTAGGGCGTGATGAAGAGCATCATCTATTGCCGTGGAGACTCGAAAGACGCGCGCGAACTCGAGCGTGAGATCGGGCCGTATCTGACGGGCAAAGGAGTCGAGGTTGTCAATCTCACGTCCCGGGACAACCTGTCCCTCGTCTCGTCCGGAGCTGCGGACGGTTCGTTCATCCTCAGCCTTGGCGGCGATGGGACCTTTTTGCGCGCCGCACGGCTCAGCACTCAGCTGGGGTTGCCCGTCCTGGGCATCAACCTCGGCTCCCTCGGTTTCCTCACGGATGTCGAAGAGAACGAGGTCTATGCGTCACTCGATGCCGTTCTTGCCCACACATACACTGTGGAGCGCCGGCTTGTCCTGGAAGCACGCGTCGTGCGCGAGGGTCAGGAGATCCTCAGTACGACAGCCATCAATGATGTTCTGGCAGTGCGGGAACTGACTGGCAAGATCCTCACGTTCGAGGTCTTCATCGGCAGCGTGCGTGCAGGGCAGATAACGGCCGACGGCCTCATGGTGTGTACCCCAACCGGGTCTACGGGGTACTCCCTGTCCGCTGGTGGCCCGATCGTGGACCCTGCTGTCGAAGCGCTTGTGCTTACTGCTCTTGCGCCACACGACTTCACTTCGAGGCCCCTGGTCGTGTCGGCTGGTGTCGAGATCACCATCAAGGTGAAGCCTTCGCCGGACAAAGCGGCTTTCATGCGCGACGGAGAGCGCGTCGGTGACATCCGCGGCTCTGACACGGTCAGCGTGAAGAGATGTTCCCGGGACGTCGGCATCATCCGCCTGCGCGAGAAGAACTTCTACAAGGTCCTGGGGGCCAAGTTCCACTGGGGCGGCTGAGAATGCTGCTGGAACTGGATATCCGTAATCTGGCCATCGCCCATGAGGTTCATGTGTCGTTCGACGACGGACTGAATGTTATCACGGGCGAGACGGGCGCGGGCAAGTCCATCCTGGTACGGGCTATCAGCGCCGTGCTCGGGGGAAAGCTGACCAGCGATTTCATCAGCGCGGGCGCCGAAAGCCTCAGACTGGATGCGTCCTTTGCACTGCCCCGCGCGTGTTCCTTGCGGGATATGCTCGGGGACCTGGTGACAGGCGATGACAGTACCGTTCTGGCAACCCGCGAGGTGGATCGCACCGGCAGGCACAAGTATCGCATCAATGGGCGCATTGTGCCCATCAGCACGCTGAGACTCCTCGGCGAGAACCTGGTCGACGTCCACGGACAGCATGAGCCGCAGTCTCTGCTGGTAAGGGAGAACCACATCCTTCTTCTGGACTCTTTCCTGGGACCCGAAGCGCAGTCTGCGCGGGAGCTCTTCGGCATGAAACTCACAGAGCTGCGCGCTGCGCGCCGTGAACTGGAGCAGACGGAGACGCGCCGCACCGAATGGGACAGTGAGACCGCCTACCTGGAGTTTGCATCGGAAGAGCTCGAACGTGCTCAGCTGAGGGCCGACGAGGATAGCCGGCTCATTGCCGAGCAGCGCCTCCTGGAGAATGTCCGTGAATTGCAGGAGCAGTTGGGCCAGGCATCTGTCGTCCTCGTCGGAGACGAATCCCGGGACGGCGAAGGGATCGTGCGGCAGGTCGGCAGGCTGCAGCACACCACGGAGGCCTTGTGCTCGATCGATCCTCGCCTGAACGAGTTGGCGTCGCTGCTGGACGGGGCGCAGGCGGGCCTGAAGGAAGCCGGATCAGCCATAGATGGCTACCTCAGCAGGCTGGAACTGGATGACGCGCGACTCGTGCAGGTGACCGAGCGCCTGGACGCCATTGCAAGGCTCGAGGAAAAGTATCACAAGAACCTCGAGGGCCTGATGGCGCTGCAGGCAGAGATCGACGGCAAGCTGCATGAGCGGCACGAGCGGGCGGGTGACGAGGCCGGCATGCGCGGCCACATAGCCCATCTGGAGGATGAATTGTCGGCCATCGGAGCTTCGCTGACTGCGAAACGCAAGCAGGGTGGACCTGTTCTTGCGCGCAAAGTCATGGAGCAGCTTGCCG
>CAYRQW010000086.1:0-7225 GCA_964426505.1 uncultured Caldisericota bacterium | reverse complement strand
GTTCTCTGCGCGTGTCATTTTTAAGGCGCTGACGGACAAGTACGGCGGCAAGGGAGGTGGCAGCGACCGCATGTGCCAGGGCCGTATCGCGGGTCTGCCGTCGGTGGAAGAGCTGGAGGCGCTGCTTGGCTGACGGTCCATCTGGGTCGAACGTCGTTCTCTGTCTCGACGTGGGCGAGCGCCATATAGGCCTCGCCCGGACGGTAGCCGATGTGGCGACGGCCTTCCCTGCCGGATCCATCGACATGGGGCTTCCAGCTGAGACTGCACAGGCGGTGGTCGACCGCATCGTGCTCGAGGGCGCCGGCTGTCTGGTCGTCGGCCTGCCGCTGGGATTGGATGGAGCCGACTCGATACAGACGCGCAAGGTACGGCGTTTCGCGGGATTCGTCCGCAAGGAGTTGGCCGCGCGTGGACTGAACAGGAGTGTCCGCGTCGTGCTGGTGGACGAGCGCCTGTCGTCGGTCGCAGTGGGGCGAGCCGCTGCGAGCGAGGGATTGTCGGGTTCGGCCGGCCGCGCCACCAAGGATCAATGGGAGGCGGTCTACATCCTGCAGGGCTACCTGGATCGAACATCGATCGCACCGAGACAAGGGGACTGACATGGACGATGACGCCCAGAACGTGCATGAAGAGGGGAGGCCGATTTCCGATCGGTCTCGGCGCAGGCGGAGGGCCAGTGCCGCGCGCATCGTCGGCGTCCTGCTGATCGTGGCGATCATCGCCGGCGCAGTTGGATGGCTGAGGTTGACGCAGATCGTGCCGGTCGAAGGGCGCGACGTCTATGTCGATGTCCGCCCCGGGGACAGCGTGACTACGGTCAGCCAGCGGGTGTTTGACCTTGGCATGACATCCAATGCTCAGGCCCTGCGCTGGTACTGGCGGCTGAAGCGCGGCGGCTCACTTCGTGAGGGACGCTATGCGCTCAGTGGAATCGGGACGATGGAGACACTATACCAGCTCCTCGTCGCCGGGTCGCCTCTGACGGCACGCGTGACGTTCCCCGAAGGCTATACGGCTCGGCAGATGGCCACACGCCTCGAAGAACAAGCCGGCATCACGGCGGACGATTTCCTGAAGGCCGCCAGGGAGGATCAGGGCAAGCTCCTGGAGGGGCGCCTGTTCCCCGACACGTACGAGCTGCTGTACGCGGGTGACGCTGCCGAGGTCGTGGCACGCATGCTCAAGAGGTTCGCTGACGTCGTGCCGTCCGACTGGGCGGCTCAGGCGGCACGGCGCGGGTTGACGGACGACCAGCTGGTCCGCGTCGCGTCCATCGTTGAGCGCGAAGCCAAATACGACGCTGACCGTCCACTGGTCGCCAGCGTCATCTTCAACCGTCTTGCGGACAAGATGCTTCTCCAGATGGACGCCACGCTCGGATACGTTCTCCCCAGCCACGACGGTTTCTACTCGTCTGAGGAACTCAAGTTCGACTCCCCCTACAACACATACCTGTATCCCGGCTTGCCCCCGACCGCCATCTGCAATCCGGGTCTGGCGTCGCTGACTGCGGCAGCGCATGCTCCCACGAGCACGTACTTCTACTTCCTGGCCAAACCCGACGGTCATTGCGTCTTCGCACGGACCTATGCCGAACACGCCCGTAATATGCGATTGTATCTCTCTGGAGGCAACTGACATGACACGTCCTATCCTGGTCGGTATTGCGGGAGGTTCCGGTTCGGGTAAGACGACCGTTGCCGAGAAGATCATGCACGAGACTGCACAACCCGTCGTTTTTCTCAAGCAGGATTCGTACTACAGGAATTTCGACGGCATGTCCATCGAGGAGAAGCGTGGCATCAACTACGACCACCCAAGCGCGTATGACGACGATCTGCTGATTGACCACCTTCAACGCCTGACCCGCGGCGAGGCGGTCGATGTGCCCGTGTACAGCTACGCCCGCTATGAGCGCGAGTCCTGGACCGACCGCGTCGAGCCTCGACCCGTGATCATCCTCGAGGGTATCCTTGTGCTGGAAAACGCGGCGCTGCGCGATCTGCTCGACATCAAGCTGTATGTCGACACGGATGCGGACGTCAGGTTCATCCGCCGCCTTCTGCGGGACACCCGCGAGCGAGGCCGTACCGTCGAATCGGTCGTGGCGCAGTATATGGACGTCGTCCGGCCGATGCACCTCCAGTTTGTCGAGCCTACCAAGAGATATGCGGACCTGATCATTCCCGAAGGGGGCTTCAATCTGGTTGCCATCGATGTCATCGTGAGCAAGTTGCAGCATTTTCTGAATAGTGTAGGCTGATGGAAGTAGTCGACAGGTACCGCGTGCCAAACGGAGACGTGTGGTTCGTACAGGCGGTCCTGACCGACTGCGAGGGACAGGCGGTCGTGACTCTCGGCGAACGGCAGGCTGACGGCAGCATCATGAGCGTCCTCTATGACGAGTCGGCCAAAGGGGAACTGGCGCCGCTGTTTGCATATTTGGTGGCCGTTGGTAAGATAGTGCCAGTCTCGCACGACGAGCCTTGACGGAGGGAGCGGAATTGGCGAGTTCTGAAGAGGAGCGGTTGCACAACCAGATCGAGGAGTTCATGGGCCGTCGAGACTATGACGCGGCCCTTCGTTTCGCTGTGCGCGAGGCGGATCATGCGTACGCGCGGCAGCGATACTCGCAGGGAATCGACGTCCTCAACGTGCTCGTCCAGCTCCTGAAAGACCGGCAGGTCGCTCTGTGGGGCGTCTACATAGGCGCCTACCAGAAGATCGTGGGGCTTGACAACCAGCTCAAGGACAAGTCCGCCACCATCCGGGACCTGATCGAGCTGTCCCGCTACTGCATCAAGGATGGCGACTTCGACAAGGCGCTGTCGGCCAGCAATTCTGCCATCAGTATTGACGCACGCAGCACGGACGCTCTCAATCAGAAGGCGCGTGTGCTGGCATATCGCCGAGACTATGTGCAGGCTTTCAAGGTGCTGGACCAGAGTCTTGAGGTCGGTCCCCAGAATCCACGCACGCTCTATCTGAAGGCGAGTATCCTGGGCAACAACGGCAGATTCGCCGATGCTCTCGCCGTCTATGAGCAGCTGCGCATGTCTGAACCCTCCTACCCTGGGCTCGGCAAGGCTATAGCCGAGATGCGCCGTCAGATCGACTGGAAGGTGAAGGCCGTGGAGGGTCCCGCAAGCGGCATGCGCGTTCTGCAGCCCCCGGATCTCGACCGTGTGCCGGCCATCGAGCGAAAGTCCAAGGCGGCCGAACCGGACGAATCCACGAGGAATGCGCTCGAGACGCTGTATGATGAAGCAGTCGTGGAGACTGCATCAGCCGTTGCTCCTCCGGGGGAGGCATCCGCGCCGTTGCCTGCCGAGGAGGCTGTCGCGTCGCCCTCACCCGGCGATGAGGCTGACAGTGGGTCCTCCCCGCCGGACGTTCCACGCGACCTCGTGCCCGACATGTCGGGCGACGTCAAGATGGAGACGATCTCTGTGCCACACCAGGCGTGGGTGAAAGCGGGGGAGGATGGATCACCGACGTCTGTCAGGCGGTTCGTTTCTTCGGAAGCCGCTGGTCTGACTGTCATGTCACCCGAGGAGCTCCGTCTGGCGTCTCTTCACAAAAGCGATCAACCCGCAGCTGACCCGGTCCCGTCGGGTGCATCGCCGGCTGGGCTCGCTGAGTCTGAGACGGTTGCTCCACGCTGTGCCGCGACATCTGAGCAGGGTACGGAAGGGCAGTTGATCGGTATCCTGAGGGACATCAGCCACGGCACGATACGTCGGGAGGATCTGATGCAGCGTCTTGCCGATGCGGACAGCGTCACGGTCCCCCTTTCTCTGGGGGTCCTGTACTTCAACTTCCTGCGCAATCCCCAGGACGCTTTGGCCATGAGCGATCTGCTGACGTGGCTGGGACACAGCCCCTACAAGCGCCTGTCGCTGTTCACGGTCGAGGAGGCTGCGGCACAGGGTGTCAAGATCGATTTGCACGATCCACAGATCGCGTCCATCGTGCTGTCCGCCGACGGGGCGGACATGACGGCCGAACTGAGGGCACGCAAGGCCGAACTCCTGCTGGAGCGCGGTGACACTGCTTCGTATGTTCGCGAAGAGCTGGGAATGGTTCGCCAGGCGGCAGGGTCCGCCTCTCCTGAAGGCATCGTGCGCCAGCTTGTTCACGTTCTTGAACAGTGTCTGGCCGAGGATGCCTGTGCGCAGGAAGTCCTTGCCGCTGCTGCCGAGCTGGGAGTTCTGGACCAGCTGGTCGAACGTGTCACAGATGATCCGGACATGGCCCAGGCCGCGCCGCTCGAGACAGCGATCGTCGATCGGCTGGGGCGCACAGGTGTCGACGAATCCACGTTCCTGAGCAACGAGGGGCTGTTCCAGCGTGTCACGCTCAGTGTGCAGAAGTCGGCAATCCTGCGTCGTGTGCTTGCGAATGCCGTCAACCCGACGGTCCGCCGGAAAGCGCTTCAGTGTCTGCTCGTGCTGGGCGTCCCGAATGTGGCCGAGTTCAGTGAGCTCGTGGGGCTCATGGCCAGGGACCACGATATGACCAACACCTCCTACCTCATCCAGTATCTGGTGGACCACAGGCTCGAAATGTCGGACGGCCGGTTCCTGCTGGAGAAGCTTGCCCATGTCGTCCCTGCGGACTTCGAGAGCAGATATGGGCTGGGTCTGGCGGCCGAACAGCTTGGCGCGCACGATGTCGCCGCAGAGTACTTTGTCGCGGCCATCAAGGCGCATCCTGGCGATTCTGATACGGTTCAGCACGCACTGGAGGCGATCCTGGCATCGGGTGAGTATGATCTCATCGCCGATGCTGCTTCTCTTTCTCAACTGTCTCCGTCCGACGTCGAGATCCTCGTGGACAAGGTGTCCGCCGGGATCACGGGCATCACTGCCGGCTCGGCCGAACAGCGCCTGGTGTCTGCGTGGGCCGCCTTCGCCGGCGGCCGTCATGAGGAAGCGGTCGCAATGTGCTCCGGCACGGTGAGAGGTGGAGGGGACCCGCGCTTCTACCTGCCCATGGCTCTCTCGTTTGTTCACCTGGGATTGCCTGAACTGGCGATCAGGGAGCTCGATCATGCAGCGCATCTGCCGAATGTCACCGATCGAGCCAAGCTCGTTCTCAAGTACCATGCGGCCGTGATCCATCTGGGACAGGGCAGCAGCCAGCAGGCGGCGCAGCTTCTCCACGAGGTGGACGAGGCTTCTCCCGGGTTCCGGGACGCCGAGGAATTGCTCAGCAGGTGTGGGAGCCAGGGTTCCAAGATCGTGAAACTGTAGAGGGCGGAGGCAAAGTGGACGGAAGACGGTCAGTAGGCAGCATCTTGATCGCACGAGGGTACATCAATGAACAGGCTCTCGAAGGCGCCATAGCTGTTCAGAAGAACACCAATGAACCACTGCTCAAGATCCTCATCGACCAGGGGTTCATCAACGATGACATCAAGGCCCAGGTCCTGGCCGAACAGTGGCACATGCCATTCGTGGACATCATGGCCGAACAGGTGGGGGCCGACGTGCTGGCGATGGTGGACCAGGAGCGCGCGAAGCGCTATGGGTTCGTCGCCTTCAAGCGTGAAGAGGGAGTGGTGAGCATTGCGCTCAGTGATCCCACCAACATCGAGCTGATGGACTACCTGCTGGCGACCTACGGACGTGAGACGAAGTTCTTCGTCGCACCCAAGAATGCGATCTACGGCGCCATCGAGAAGTACTACGTTGTTGGGAACTCGATCAAGGAAGCCAGCTCCGAGGCGAAGGCCGAGATCATTGCGGAGAGCGGCGAAGAGGTCAGTATCGAGCAGCTGCGCGAGATGGGCCAGGATGCGCCCGTCATCCGGCTGGTCAACACCATCATCACGCAGGCCATCGTCGAGCGCGCCTCGGACATCCACGTGGAACCGCAGAAGGACCACCTGCGCATCCGCTACCGTGTCGACGGCATTCTGCTGGAGAAGCAGAAGCTGCCCCGCAATATCCAGGCTGGCGTCCTGTCGCGCATCAAGATCATGTCGAACATGGACATCGCCGAACGGCGCAAGCCTCAGGACGGCCGCATCTCCCTGCGCATCGAGAACAAGGCCATCGACTTCCGCGTCAGTTCCCTGCCCACGATCTATGGCGAGAAGATCGTCATGCGAATCCTGGACAAGAGCAGCGCGATGGTGCCCCTCGAGAACCTCGGGTTCCTCAACGATACGCTGACCCTGTTCAACAACGTTATCAGCCAGCCATACGGCATGGTCATCATATCGGGCCCCACCGGCGCGGGCAAGACGACGACCCTGTATTCGGTACTCAACCGCCTCAACACGCCCGGCAAGAACATCGTCACGGTGGAGGACCCTGTCGAATACCAGATGGACGGGCTCAACCAGGTGCAGGTCAACGTCAAGGCGGACATGACGTTTGCAAACGGTCTGCGCAGTATCCTTCGCCAGGACCCCAACATCGTGCTCATCGGAGAGATCCGTGATGGCGAGACGGCTCAGATCGCCATCGAGGCAGCACTGACCGGGCACCTTGTCCTGTCGACCCTGCATACCAACGACGCGCCGTCGGTCGCCACGCGACTGATCGACATGGGCATCGAACCGTTCCTCATCGCGTCGTCGCTCATCGGTGCGACGGCACAGCGCCTGGCGCGCAAGATCTGCCCCGACTGCAAGCAGCCCTACGTCCCGCCGGCCTCGGCCCTCGAGGGGCTGGGCCTCAGCACACGGGGAAAGCTGGAAGACGTCACGTTTTACAGGGGTGCCGGCTGTCCGAAGTGCGGTGGCTCAGGCTACCGCGGTCGTACCGGCATCCACGAGATGATGAAGGTGGACGACGAGCTGCGCCGTCTCGTCCTTCACAAGGCCAGCGCGCGCGACATCTCTCAGGCCGCGCGCAGCCGTGGAATGCGTACTCTGCTCGAGGATGCCTTGGTCAAGGCCAGGGAAGGCATCATTACCCTCGAGGAAGTCCTGCGCGTAGTGTCTACCGTCGAATCGGACTGAAGGAGCTGCCATGATTGCCGAGACAGAGGTACATCGCATCGATCTTGCAACGATCCTGAAAGTTGCCACGGAGAAGAATGCCACCGATATCCATCTCCAGGTCGGCCTGCCACCCATCCTGCGGATCCAGAAGAAGCTGGTGGCGCTCGGCACCGAGAAGCTCTCGCCCGAGCGGGTAGAGGAACTCATGTTCCCTATCATGAACGACCACCAGAAGGTGCTGTTCAAGCAGAGCATGGAGTACGATTT
>CAYRQW010000085.1:0-7227 GCA_964426505.1 uncultured Caldisericota bacterium | reverse complement strand
CCCGCGGTGTCGAATGGCGGCCGGTCAAACCGATTTCTGAAATTACTCATCCACGCGCCGCAGGTACAGCATCTGGGCCCGCTGCTCGTCAGGGCCCTGGTCCCTCGCATGCAATCCCTTATCAAGACTGCCTGGCACGACCCGGCCGCTATGCCGTCGGACGTCATCCCGGCCTATCGAAAACCTCTGACTGCAAGCAACTGGGATGCGGGACTCTGGTACGTCACGTCAGCCCCCGGGCAACTGGATTTGTGGGATCAGGTCAGTTCCGTCAAGGAACCCGCGCTGGTCGTGCATGGCAACGACGACCGGATCATTCCACAGTCGGACAGCAAACGTCTCGTCTCTCTGAACAGCCGCTTCACGTTCGCTCCCCTCGCAGGACTCGGCCATGTGCCACAGGAAGAGGGTCCCCAGGCATTTCTGGAGATCGTGCTCACCTGGCTGAAGGATATTCCTGATCTGTAAGCATTGAAGTTTCGGCATTTCGGACCCGCAGTCCTGCTGACTAGCAAGAACATCATCCATGTCTTGCATAGATAGACGGGAAGGTCTCTGCTGCAACGCCGTACAGATATGGCGCCCAAGGAGTACAGCCACAGATGGACCAGGATCATCCATCATTACTCGAACACGGCATCAGATGCTCGTCCGAGACATATGTGAAGATACTATGAATTATCCGTGTCAGAGAATCCACCTGGACTTCGTTATCCGAGTAGAGACATCTTGGTTGTCTCGTGAGCAAGAGTACAGAGACAGGGAACGGGGGCAAGGACGGTGGGGGGCTGGGAAATGGATCAAACTTGTGGTTCGTGGAGAACTATCCATTCTGTTGGCACAAAGGAGGCAACATGAAGAAACTTGTGGCAGTCTTGTTGGTCCTGATGTCCGTCACGTTTTCTGGTGTCGGCCGGGCACGGAGTGAAGTTGGAGAGGCCTTCTGTCACGTTCCTCTGAGCGTCTTCTCACGGTACCCTGCAGAGAAGATCACTGTTCCCATCATGGTGATGAACAAGGGAACCTCAGACACGTGTATCCAGAAGATCGAGGTCATCCTCAGGATGGTACTCTCGTTCTGGAAGAGATCCTGAGTGAGACTCTCGCCCCCTCTTTCTTGCAAGGATTGACAGATGAGGAAATACGAAGCAGCATCGGCATTGTCCAGCCCAACGAGAAGAGTCTGGCCACGGCGCAAGCGCTGATCGCCAAAGCGGCAACCATGGGACCGAGCGAAGAACGAACGAAAACCGTCGAGACAGCATGGCTGTTGCTGAGAACCACAACTGCGAATGTGGAAACTGCTGTAGCAGAGAAGGTGCTGTCGCAGGCAAGAATCCTCTCCGTTACGATTCCTTTGGATAAGCTCAATACGAAGGTTGAGCCATCCGATGTGATTCCTGTGTGTCTCAACATCACGATTCAGAGTTCGGATGGTTCAGTCTCGACAATCTCCCAGACAACGAACCTGTTCTACCTGACGTTCCTTCCGTCCCAGTGGGGTTGGTATCCAGGAGACGGGCACCTTCATTCGAACTGGAGCGACGGAGATTCATCCATTTCCTCCGTTGCCGCAACTTCCAGCAACCGAGGACTGAAATGGACGATCATCACCGACCATGCCGGAGACACAGCACACCCTACCACTCCTACCGGTCAGTCCCGACTTGAGGTTGGTGAATGGTCGAGTTACGGGGCGTCCTGCACCAGCGCGCAATCTGCTAGTGGCATCACCGTGTGCCCAGGGGAGGAGCTGGCAACCAACGAGGGGCCTCCAGGCAGTCATCTGCTGACCTACAAGAACGCGAGCTATGCTACAAGCTTCCCGACGAACCCACCAGGCAATCCGAAACAGGGCCTTATCAACAATGCTAACAACGCCGGCGGTTTCGGTATTATCGCCCATCCTTACAACTCCTCTTTTGGGTGGACTGACTGGTACAATGGCCCCTACACTGGGTTCCGGGGCATCGAACTGATCAGCTGCGGCAGTGTCGTCAATGCCACCCAGATTGGGAATTGGGATACGTACCTACGGGGACATCTGTCTGCCACCATGCAGGACCCCAACCACCGGTTCTGTGTCGGCCTCGCCGGCAGCGACTTTCATACTACCTGGGTCAATGACTACTTGGGCACGAACATGACCTACATCTATACCGGTTCCTCCACCCCTCCAGGAAGTTCCAGAACATCAGTGTATAGTGCCCTAGAGAATGGAAGAGCATCAGCGTCGTCCGATGGTTCGCTGCTCGTTCACAAGATCACGACTGGAGGTGTCTATCTACCCGGCTACTACATGCAGAAATCGGCAGTGGGCAACATAACCGTGAATGTCTATGCTGCCTATTTCATGTCTATGCCCGTTGGTGGCTGGGCCAAGGTGGAGATTGTTACTTCTGCTGGAACGATCGTAACGGATTATGTTGTTAGTCAGACCATTGTGAGCAAGGATTACAGTATCTATGTCTCCGGAGACACCTACGTCCGTGTTCAGGTCACATTCTTTGATGGTAACACGAGTTTCAGTTCGTGTTTCACCAATCCGACATTCATCGACTTCGCACCGTACAACCAGTAGCCAACGTCGCCTGGGAGGGAAACCCCCTCCCAGGCGACGTGCGCAACGAGAGTGGAGGGATGAGATGATATGGAAGAATACTCGAAGTGTTGGCTCAACTAGTCTGTTCTCGTGCTACTGTGCTCAGTCCCCGCCGCTGTCGGTTGCTCTTTCCCTGCAGAGACTGGCTCAGAATAGACATCTGAGTTTCCTGATTGAGAGCCAACATCGGACATCAGGCATGAAGGGGGACTGGGGACAATGAGCAAAAAACAATACTTGGTGAGAGCCCTCATCGTGTATACCTTGGTAGTCTGCATTGGCTTCCTGTTTGCATACGCCGAGTTCCGAACGTGCGGCGGGGATGCCTTTTCGGCAGTTGTACTCTCTCTCCCGGGAAGCCAGGGCAGTAGATGGTCTCGACCACCAATCATGACGTGCGAGCAGAGTGTTCGGTGGGGGGTTGCCGATGACGAAGTTGCGGCACTGACGCTTACGCTGTCATACGGCAAGAAGCCCAATGTCGTACCAGATCCGCCACAATCATACGACGATCCTTCAGGTGTACACTGGAGTGGTCGTAGGATCATTGCTGTGGAGAGTCGCTTCACCCTGTGTATCGATGTGCGCACAACGCTCTCAGAGCAGGCATTCGAGTCGCGCTATCCGGGCTTGCTTGCTGGTGTTGTCCGAGAGGTCAGGGGGCCTCGTCGTCTTTCGCTGTCCGATGCGCTGCGCTCAAGGGTCGTGCTGATCCCCGAGTTGGTCGCAGGCAGGTATACCATCTTCCCTGGTGGCGCGATGGCATCGGGGCTAAATGATCTCGCTGCCATGATTATCGGGCTGCCCGGGTGGCTGATTCTTCCGCTGCTGATTGTGGCTCCGTCTTGGCTGGTTCTCCCAGTCTTCTGGCTGTTGGTCGCCTTCGGGGTCTTCTACGTCGTGCTGCCACAGCGAGCGTGGGGATGGATTAAGGCGGGGGTAGTTCGAGCTTCTGCGAACCTCCGACGAAAGGAGACTCGGTAGCACACAGCGGAAGAGCTTGGTTTGAGCTGTGTTCAGGCATTCAGGACAATGAACGGCAATTCGCCCGCGATTTCGCCCATTCAAACCAAAGAATGTCGATTCACATCCCGTTTGGGTAATTCAATATCGGAAAATCCTATTCGCGATGACGTTAGTCAGCAACTCATGTTCAAGCCATTCTGACCTCAAGGCTTCCGTGACGGTTGTTGGGCATGGGACCAGAATCACGAAAGGGAAAGTTCTGGCATGCCTAACCCCCTACCAAATGATGTGGGTTTCGGGGCACGAAGTACCAGAAGGATCTTACTTCAATCCGCCTGCCACCGACGTTCAGCGGCCGCGGAGCAGCTCAGTGAGAGAGACGAAGCTGTACCCCTGACGCGCCAGCTCCGGCAGGACCGCTTTCATGGCGTCATAGGTTGCCATGCTGTTGGCATGACCCACAAAGATGACACCCGGGCTGATGTACTTCCGAACGGTCGCCACACTGAGGGCGGCGGACCGCCTGGGACCGGTATCCTCGATAGTCCACGCCGATCCCACCGTCAGGTATCCCTGGTCGGTCACGATCTGCATGAGATGCTTGTCCTCTGCAAAGTAGGGAAACCGGAAGTATGGGCGACTCGTCAGTCCCATGCCATTGAGAACCTGTTCACATGCCTGGATCTGCTTCACAAACACGGCGTCCGCGATGCTCGTCGCAGCGGGGTGGCTGTGGGTATGATTGCCGATGTCGTGCCCGAGACGCACCATCGTACGTACGGCATCTGGATGCATGCGGACGTTTGTGCCGACGACGAAGAAGGTGCAGTGTCCGTTGTACGTGCGGAACAGTTCGGCGATGCGCACTGCTGCCACGGCGTCCCAGTTGTCGTCAAAGGTGAATGCCACCACCTTACGCGTCGTCGCGATGCGCTTCAGATTGGTGCGGGTCAGATCGATTGTCTCGAGCTGAGCCAGCTGGCCCTGGCGAAGCCACGGTTCCTTCTGCCACTTTGTCGAGTAGGCGACGATCATGTAACCGGAGGCCTTCTGCTTCCCGACAAAGGCCCCCATCGGTTCCATCAGCTCGCGCAGAGGAACATACAGCTGGCCACCCGACACGGCCGGTGCAACGCCCCAGGGCATATCAAGCAGGTCGAGACGATAGCTGGTGGACATCCCTTTCCAGACAGCGTGCCGCGACCCGATCGTCAGGGCGGAGCTGGCGGGGGACACCGCGTAAACGGCACCCCATGCCTGATGCAGGACGCTGAAGGGAACCAGGATGGTATCGCCGATGCGCCTGGCCCTGGCAGACAACTTCGTTCCATTGAGCGAGATGGCAAGGTTGGCATCTACGGTCAGCAGGCGAAACCAGGACGTCGTATCGACCGCCTGAACAGAAGACACAGGCTGCAACGCCGCTCCAGCACAGCAGAATACGAGGAGCACAACCACACACCATCGCAACTTCCTGCAGTTCATCCCCACCCCTTCGGCCGAACCGGCCCTTCCTGCGAGTATAGCGGAAGATGGCCGTTCAACAATCAGGCCCTGCTCGGGGCCTTCCGGCAGGGCCTGCACCACTGAGACGGGCGATGATGCTGCAGGGTTCCCGGGCTCAGGCGTCCCAGGTGGCTCCCGCCGACCTGTACTGCAGCGCTTCGCTGATGTGTTCTGCGCACACCTGCTGAGCTCCATCAAGGTCGGCGATCGTGCGGGCGACCTTGAGGACCTTGTCATAGCCACGCCCACTGAGACTGAACCGTGTGACAGCCATGGCAAGAAACGCCTGCGCATCACGGTCCAGCGTGACGAGCTTGCGCACCTGCGGGCCCGAAAGGTCGGCGTTTGCACGAAGGCCGCGTTCGTCGAGGACTCCTCGCGCACGTTCCCGGGCAAGAGTCACACGCTCGCGGATCGCTGACGACGTCTCGCCCGTATGCAAATCGCCAAGCTCCGACGCCTGCAGACGTGGAACGGAAAGGACCATGTCAAAGCGGTCCAGGAGCGGCCCGCTGATCCTGCTGCGATACCGCCTGACATCAGAGGCCGAGCAGGTACAGGGATGGGTCATGTCACCGTACCAGCCGCATGGACACGGGTTCATCGCCGCGACCAGAAGAAAATGAGCTGGATACGTCAACGTCTGACGAACGCGCGAGATCGTGACCGTACCACTCTCAAGAGGCTGACGAAGGACCTCCAGGACATCTCTGTGAAACTCGGGCAGCTCATCCATGAACAGGACGCCCCGGTCGGCAAGTGATATCTCGCCTGGGCGCGCCGTGGCTCCTCCGCCGATGACGGCAATGCTGGACGCCGTGTGGTGAGGGTGCCGGAACGGGCGCCGTTCCATCATGGGTTGTCCATCCATCAGCAGGCCGGCAGCGCTGTACACGGTCGTGACCTCCAGGACTTCCTCGCGCATCATCGGTGGCATAATCCCCGGCAGTCGCTCTGCAAGCATCGTCTTTCCCGACCCGGGCGAACCTGTGAGCAGGATATTGTGCCCGCCGGCCGCGGCTACCTCCATGGCCCTCTTGGCCGTTGCCTGTCCCTTGACGTCTGCGAAGTCCAGAGGCGAATCGATGGCTCCCGACGGGGGATCATAGGCTGAGACAACCTGGATCACCGGTCCTTCAACGAGTGCCTGTACCACGTCGGCGAGACCGATCGATGGCAGAAGGCGCGTTCCCTCGAGGAGGGCAAGCTCGCCCACGTTCTGATGTGGCACAACATAGGTGCGCGTCCCGTCGGCAGCAGCCAAACCCGCCACAGCGGGCAGGACGCCGTGGACAGGCCGCAGCGTCCCTTCGAGCGAGAGCTCGCCGAGGAACACATAGTCTTCCAGGGAGGCTTCGAGCTGGCCGGACGCCTTGAGAATGCCGACGGCCACAGGGAGGTCGAAGAACGCGCCTTCCTTGCGAAGATCGGCCGGCGCAAGGTTCACCGTGATGCGGTGAGCGGGAAAGTGGAAACCAGCATTCCGAATAGCGCTCTTGACCCGCTCGCGGGCCTCCTGGACAGTTGCGTCCGGCAGGCCGACGATGGTGAATATGGGCAGGCCGTCGGCGATGTCGACCTCGACCTGCACGGGGTGAGCCGTCAGGCCGACGACACTAACACTCGCTACTGTTGCATACATCGTTGGCACGCCGGTCCAGGATGCCCTTCAGGTTCGCAATGTCGTTGGGGAAGCTGAGCATACGGAGTGCATCCGCTTCCTGAAAGAATTCGCCCGTCCTGAGCTCACGATTGACAGTGACCACCGTATCCGTGGTCTCCATCTCGAACCAGTAGACGATCTTCCGGTGGACCGCCTTGTCCATGTACGAGTAGAAATGAAACGACGACATGCCCGCCTTTCCCACGATGCGGGCATGCAGACCAGACTCCTCGAGAACTTCCCGGAGAGCAGCCTGCTCGTGGCTTTCACCAAGCTCGACATGCCCCTTCGGGAAGACCCATACTCCCTTCAGGTTCTTGAGAACGAGCACCTTGCCACCGTTGAAGACGATACCTCCAGCGGTGATCTCGGTGACCTCGCCCTTCTTGCGGGTCACGCCTCTTCAGTCCGCCGTCAGGGCAGGGCTACGAACGTGTCCTCGTCAAAGTAGAGCTCCCGCGCCCACTCCACGCGCTCGTTGATCAGAGGG
>CAYRQW010000084.1:5459-7267 GCA_964426505.1 uncultured Caldisericota bacterium | reverse complement strand
GTCCTGCCGTCGACCCAGGCGCCAGCCCTTCCGATCCACAGAGAGAGGGTGTGCGTTCCCAGCGTGATGTCGACTCGGCCTTTGCCATCTCCGGCGTCAAAGGCGACGGTGCCGCCGATCGCCTCGACAATGGCCCGGATCGGCACCAGCGTCCTCCCATCCTTGATCATCGGAGCCGCGTCCAGTACCTGCCGGCTGTCATTCACCATCATCGTCGTACTCCCGATGACAAGCTGTATTGTTGTCACCCTGGTCTTGAGAGACTGATAGGTCGTGAAAACACCACCATTGGTGAGCCCGACGTAGACGACGCCGTCCGTGCTGAACGACGGAGAGATATCCAGTGCATTGCCCCAGTACTTCCCGCTCACGAGCGGAATGCCACTGCTCATACTGCCGAAGACAAGCCCGCGATTCGTAGTCACGTCAAGACCGCCGCCCCACGAGACCGCAAGTACGGTACCGTCGGCCTCGTACTTGTCGCTTATGCGAATGGCATCATACCACACGTAATTGGCAACCTGCGTCCAGGTGTCGCCCCTGTTTGCAGATCGGTAGACGCCGGCCTCTCTGGTACTCCCAGTTCCATAATCCGTGCACATGTAGATGGTGCTGTCGCGAGCGAAGGTCGGCGATATGCGCAGATCCTTCATCGCGTAGGCTGGCAGACCGCTCTGCGCAAGACAGGAGAACGAAGCTCCTCCATCCGTGGTGCGGTACATCCGCCCTGAATGCGTCCCGACGTATGCGGTCTGGTCAGTGGCAAAAGTGGGAGAGACCGCAACACAGTCGACGACCGTATCCACCAGATCCGGCCCGGCTACAAGCGGTACACACTGCATGACCGTTGCAAAAGAGTCCACTGAACGCCATAGACCTTTGCCTTCCACAGACACGAATGCCACGCCGGACGTCTTGTAGTCTGGAGCGAACCCGATCCATGGAATCGCGTATCCTGCGAACCCTCCAACCGCACGCCAGCTTGCCCCCTTATCCTGAGTGACGAAGAGTCCACCGCCGTCGGTTCCTGCGGCGACGGTACCGTCAGTCTCATAGGCCGGGGAAATCGTCACCTGGATGACGCTGAGATTCGTCAGACCGCTATTGCAGTAGGATACTGTCAATCCGCCGTCCTGCGTGCGCGCAATGCCCTGGTAGGCAGTCCCGAAAAAAACGGTCCTGTCCCTCATGAATGCCGGCGATACTGCCACGGCATTGACGCGCGAGTTGGCGATGCCGGTGCTGCTGTCAGAGAGAGTTCTTCCCGCGTCTCTCGAGACAAGCAGCCCGATGCGGCTGGTACCAGCAAACAGCGTGCCGTCGGTCGCGAAGCCCGGACTCGCCGCAAGGGCGGTGACCGCATAGGTCTGTGCAGACGAAGGTGTCATGGCAGCTGCCAATGTGGTGCCCGTGCTGGTGTTTACGATCTGCAGACCCTTTCCTGATGTGCCGACAAACAACTCGTGCGTCGCACCATAAAGGGGCGAGAACAGGAGGGAGGAGACAGTGCTGCTGCACGCCTTCGTGAATGTCACACCGGCGTCGGTCGTCATGAACACCCCATCCGAGCCGAGCCCAATGGCAAACGTGTGGTCGGTGGTGAACGCTGGCGAAAACGCTACTGCATTCGCCGTATTTTCGCTGGCAATGCCGAGATCTCGTGCTGATGTCCCACCATCGGTCGAGATCCATGCTCCGCCGACGCCGTCAGCTGTCTCGACTCCGAGAAGCACTGTTCGATCAGTGTTGTACGAGGGTGACAGGGCAATCCGTACGACGTTCTGGTCCGAGAGTTCTCGCCCGCTCGC
>CAYRQW010000084.1:0-5359 GCA_964426505.1 uncultured Caldisericota bacterium | reverse complement strand
TACCCCACACTGGTGACACTCTGACTTCGTTCCTGCAAGCCACTGCGTACGACCTTGAACGTTTTCCCCTGGTCCCGGGACACGTACACGCCGTTACTGGTTCCGACAGCAACGCCTCCATCAACGGCGAATGAGGGCGAGACAGCGATACTGCGGATGGACCCCCCATATGGCCCGTTGATGGACTCGAAGGCGTATGAAGCTGCGTTGACGCCGCTTGAGATGGGGAGTGCAATGAGCACCAGGCTCACAAGGAGAAGCGCTCCCAGGATGACTGCGATGGACTGGTTTACCCTCTTCACGTCGACTCCTTTGATTCGGATCCGTTCCTGACGAGGCAAACGGGGCGCGGAATCGACCACGCCCCGTGTCGGACTTCTGCTATCGGATACTACTCGGCAGACTACTTGTGAATGACCGCCTGAACGTCGAGGGCCATCTTCCTGAGACCTTCAGCGACAGTCACTTTGCCAAGGTAGATGTTCTGGAGGTTCGTGGAGATCTTCGAGCGTGCATCGTTCCATCCGCCCGTCGGTGGCTCCAGAACAGACCCGCTCAGTTGCTCAAGACCAGCCTTGGTCTCAGGCTTGGCCGCGTACGCTGCAACAAGGTACGGGTCTTTCAGGGAACTCTGGCGAGCAGGCATGTAGCCGGTCTGTGCCGCCCAGACGGCCTGCGTATGCGGTGAAGTGAACCATCTGATGTACGCCCATGCAGCGTCCTTCTGGCGCTGTGTGTACTTGGGGGCGTTGCCGAACATGACGATGTTGGTGCCATAGAGTGCTGCGGCCTGTCCCGCAGGTCCCGCGGGCAAGGGTGCTTCGCCCAGCTCGAACTTGCCACCGACAGCTTGTTCGTAGTAGGTGCGACCCGCCACCGAGCCGAACGTCATGCCGGCCTTGCCGACACCCAGGTCAGTCTGGTCGCCATACGCTGTGGTATAGTGCATGTACTTCTTGGCGTACAGGTCTGCAAACAGCTGGGTCGCTGCCTTGACACCATTGTTGTTGGCGAACAGGACCTGGTCGTATGTATCGTTCAGGACGCGACCGCCATATGCATAGACAAGCCCATACCACAGGTCGACTGACGGCGTGTGCGAAGCGCCCCACTGTGTCTGCTCACCCTTCTCGTCGGTCTTTGTGAGCTTCACGCAGTCGTCAGCGAATTCCTGCCATGTTGCCGGCGCACGCGTGATGCCCGCGGCCTTGAACATGTCCTTGTTGTAGTAGAGCACGACACTGGACTTGTTGAACGGCATCATGTAGCGCTTGCCGTCGGCGAGTTTCGATGAATCCCACATCTTGGGGAAGAAGTCAGCGATCTCGGCCTTCGAAAGACCGTTCGCGCCGTTGATGTAGCTGTCGAACGTGCTGAGATAGAACCCGGTGGCATACTGGGCAGCCCAGTTCTCATACGCCTGCGCGATGAGAGGCGGGTCCTTTGCCGCAACAGCGCCGATGGTCTTGGTCTGCAGCGTGTTGTAGTTGGCCATCTGGACCAGCTGTACCTCCATGCTGGGGTGTGTGGCGTTGAACTCCTTCGTGAGAGCAGTCAGAGACTCCCCCAGTTTCGCTGCCATGGCTTCCCAGAACGGGACGACGGCCTTGTTCTTCAGCCAGTCCATGGAGAACTGGACCGTGACCTTCTTGAGCGCTGCGTTCCATGCAGTAGTTGCACCCATGGACTCGGCAACAAAGCGGACGGGGACAAGCGTCTTCCCGTTCACGATAGCGGCAGGGGCATCCAGCGCAACGTCATAGCCATTGACTTTCGCGACTGTCTTTCCGATCGTCAGGGCAATCTTGTTGTCGCCAAGCGCAATGTTGGCGGTCCTGCTCGCGGCCTCCCATCCAAGCGCGGCTCCCATCGCTTCAGTAATGAAGCGCAGTGGAACCAGCGTGCGGCCATTCGAGATCACCGCGCCCTGCTCGAGCGTCGTACTCTTTCCATTGACAGTGCCCGTGTTCTTGCCAATAGTGACCTCGATCGTCGTTATCGACTCCGCCTTGGCACCCGGAACAGCAGCGAGTACCGAGGTGAATGCCACAAGCAACACCAGTACAATAGCCAGCAGCTTACGTGCGTTGAGCATACTTCCTCCCCTGTAGAATTGGTGGTAACATCCAACTACGTCAGAGCGGCTACCCCTTGATGCCGCCCCCGCCGATACCTTCAATAAACTGCCTCTGAACAAAGAAGAACAGAACGACGATGGGGATCGTCGTGAAAACCGATGCCGCGGCAAGCTGAGACCATTGCTGCCCCTTCTCTCCCAGGAAGGAGTTGAGGGCAACCTCGATCAGCTGCTTGTTCTGGGACTGGGTCATGACCGTCGGCCAAAGGAAGGACGTCCACGCACCCAGGAACGAATTGATGGCGATGGTCACGATCGCGGGCTTCGCGAGCGGCAAGGCAATGCTCCGGAAGTAGCGCAGACGCGACGCCCCGTCGATCTGGGCGGCCTCCCACAGTTCCTTGGGCATCGACATGAAGTACTGTCGCAGCAGAAAGATGCCAAAGACGCTCGCCGCAAACGGAATGATGAGCGCATAGAACGTGTCATACCATCCAAGCGTCCGGATGATGAGGAAGTTCGGGATGAGCGTCGTCGCAGCGGGGATCATCATCACGCTGAGGACCAAGCTGAATAGCGCCTCTTTCCCCTTGAAGTCGATGCAGGCAAAAGCAAAAGCAGCCAGAGACGACGTCGCTAGCGAAATCAGCGTCGAGGCAACTGCCACGAACAGCGTATTGCCGAAGTATCGCAGCCATGGCGCTGCATTCCACGCGTCGATGTAGTTCTGGAAGGTCGGATGTTTCGGCCACAACTGGGGCGGAAAATTGAAGACTGCATCCTGGGGCTGCAAGGACGTTACGATCATCCAGTAGAACGGAAACACAACCAGTACGAAAAGCACGGCGATGGTGACATAGAGAAGAATCCTGGTGATCCTGTTCCAGAAAACGGACTGCTGCATCTTCGTCATGTCACGCCTCTCATCCGTAGAAGACCTTGCGGCCCGTGACCTTGCGCTGGAGCATCGTCAGGAGGAAGATGATGACAAACAGCCCTATGGATACTGCACCGGCGTAGCCGAAGTGCATCTGTCCAAAAGCTTGCTGATACAGGTAGTAGCCGGTCGTCGTCGTGGCGTCGACCGGACCTCCCTGCGTAAGGACGGCTACCTGCGTGAACATCTTGAAGGCGCTTATCGTATAGATGATCACGACGAAGAAGGTGGAAGGGGAGATCATGGGCCACGTGACGTGCCAGAAGGTCTTCCACCCACTGGCCCCATCGATCTGGGCCGCCTCAAGCAGCTCGGTCGGCACTTTGGACAGTGCTGCCATGAAGATGATGACGGCAAATCCGATAT
The DNA here is from genome assembly GCA_964426505.1 of uncultured Caldisericota bacterium. Taxonomy (GTDB): domain Bacteria; phylum Caldisericota; class Caldisericia; order Cryosericales; family Cryosericaceae; genus Cryosericum. Next base: position 1,979 of record CAYRQW010000084.1, on the reverse strand, counting down.
CGTGCCATGTCGAATACAGGATCATCGCAGGCATCGCCGACATCGTATCGGTCAGCCACCTGCTCATGGGAAGACCGAGAGAGTGGAGTGCCGCGTTCAGCATGCCGTAGTCTGGATTGAAGATGTATAGCCAGATGATGGAGGTCGCAACCAGCGGCGTGATATACGGAATGAAGAACCCCATGCGCCAGAACGTTCGCCCGCGGACCTTGGCGTTCAGCAATACGGCAATCAGCAGCGAGATGGCGACTGCGACCGGGACACTTCCTGCGGTGAAGTACAGCGTCTTGAGGACCGAACCCCAGAAGTCTCCTGAGGTGAGCAGTTGTCTGAAGTTGCCGAGACCGACGAAGTCCATCTGCCCGACCAGGTTGGTGTCGAACAGGCTGAGACCGACAACGACGAACGCTGGAAGAAAGGTGAAGACTAGAAGTACTAGCGTCGAAGGGAGGGTGAACAGCCAGCCTGCAGCGTTGTCGCGAATGACCTGTCTTCGTCGTGCCGGCGTAAGTTTGTTGTCCATACCGCAAACACCTCGAGACCACAGTTTCAAGTTTGAAAACGACTTGGCCGGATGGACTCGGCTGTTCATTATATCATTGGCCCCCTTCTAGTCAAAAGGAGTTTTCCGGCACACGGGCAGTCCTCGCAGGGCGGCCGTGGAATGACAGAGACTGTGCTTCTGCTATACTTGTTCAATCGAGATCCGTCCCACAGAAAGGGAGTGAGGAATTGACACAACACTTCATCGAACTCACAGCACCGACGCGGCTCATGGCCAAAGTCGCATTTGCCCGTTCGGCCGGCGTCGCCGGAGATGTCGTTGTCGTCCTTCCGAGAACGCCGGAGGAAGAGCTCGGTCGTGTCCATCGTCTGGTAGCAGCAGCCCGCAAAGCCCTTGGAGCGGAATCGATACCCTTTCAGGTCGCTGATACCGTCGAGGCAGTCCGTCTCGCCACGTCCGGCGATCCTTCCCGAACTCTCGTGATCGACCTCGACCTCCTGCATCACGAAGACATTGGCTTGCTTGAGTCCGCCTGTGGCTCGAGCTCACAGGTCATCGGCTACAAACTCCACCAGAACTCCTCCAGGACAGCAACTGCCATCTTCGCCCGCGGCGACTCCAATGCAGCGCTGGCGGGGACCGTCGTGCGCAAACTCACCGAAGCAGGGATCACAGACAGGACAAGTTTCGTCCACGTCACCCGTGCAGGAGAGTCGGCCGCAGTCGACGACAGCGTCCTGGAAGCGTACGGCAAGGTGAAGGCCGAACTGCCACAAGCCCGACTGGCCATCGAACAGGCCGAGGACAGCATAGAATCGGCCATAGAGCATTGCTCGCTCCAGTACGGCCTCCTGGTCCTTGGACTGCCACAGCATCCCCGAAAACACTCCGTGACCAGACACCTTCTTGCACAGGTCATGGCAGGACTGCTCCGTGCGACGACCGTGTTCGTCTACGCGCGCGGAACAGAGGTGGAGCAGTTGTCGGAGACAATGAAAGCCATTGAACCATGGATCCTGAAGAACACGTTCACCCGTGAGGAGTTTTCGGACATCGAACGGCTCCTGCAGGCCAAGCGTGATCATCATGTGTCGATCTCTCTCGTTCTGCCGGCACTCAATGAAGAGAAAACAGTTGGACAGGTCATCGACGCGTTCAAGCGTCCCCTCATGGACGACAAGCCACTGCTCGACGAGATCATCCTGATGGACAGCGACAGTTCCGACAACACGCGCGCGATAGCGGCGGCACACGGCGTTCCCGTCTATGTTCACCAGCAGGTGCGTCCCGACCTCGGATCATATGTGGGAAAGGGCGAGGCGATGTGGAAAGCGTTGTTCGTCGCAACAGGTGATGTCCTTGTCTTCATCGATACCGATCTGTCCAATCCCGATCCTTCATTCGTCACCGGACTTGTCGGCCCTCTTCTCCTGGACGAACGCCTGAACTTCATCAAGGGGTTCTATCGCAGGCC
>CAYRQW010000083.1:0-7280 GCA_964426505.1 uncultured Caldisericota bacterium | reverse complement strand
GTGCGACAGCTGACAGCCAGGATCGTTGTTCAGACGGAAGAATCCACCGAACTGAAGGGACGACTGCTCGTCGTCACGGGTTCGGCGGGGCGTCTCGCACCGGGCGCCGATGAAGTAGCGATCATCATCTCTGACGGGATCCCCTCCGAGGACGTCCTGGCAGCGTGTTCCGCGGCATCCACTCTTGTCGTAACTGGCAGAGCGACTGCCACAGAAACGGAAGCACACTGGCCATCACATCTGAACCTGGTTCTTGAGACGGACATGACGGTGACCCAGGCACTGCGGGCTCTCTGGTCGTCAATTCCCGTATCGGCATTCATGGAAGGCACTGTACCCCTTCTGGGCATGACAGACACACTGGAGAGAGCCAAGAAGGCGGTACTTGACTCATCTGCTCGCTGTGCTGTCGTTCTTGATGCTCTGCATCATCCGGTGAACATCATCACGCGTTCTGATCTCATTCGGTTCGCCCGCAAGAAGGTTGTCCTCGTCGATCACAACGAGACGCTGCAGGCTGTCGACGGTGTGGAGGAGGCCGATATCCTCGAGATCATTGACCATCACCGTGTCGGCGACATCTCCACCTTCCGCCCCATCTACTTTCATAATGAACCGGTTGGGAGCACGTGCACCATCGTAGCGGAACTCTGTACCGAAAACGGGGTGTTCATGCCGAAGCCAGTAGCAGGGCTCCTGATGTCGGGCATTCTCTCGGACACGATGAACCTCAACCTCTCCACGACCACGCCAAAGGACGTTCGAGCCGTGCGGCGGCTTGCGGCGGCCATTGGCATCGATGCGGAAGCGTACGGTCTCGAGCTGCTCCAGAACGGCTCCGTGATGTTCAAGGGTCTTCCTGCAACAGAAGTCCTGATGCGCGATTTCAAGGAGTTCGACCTCTTCGACACACGCATCGGCGTCTCTCAGGCTGTCGTGTTTTCGTTCGACCACATTCGGGAACGAGAACCGGAATTCAAAGAAGCGATGCGGGATGTGAGAGCACGCATGGGGCTAGCCATGGTGGCATTTCTGGCCACGGATCCTTTGAGCAGGACATCATATCTGATCGTCGCTGGACCTTCCGAGGCGTTTGAAGAAGCATTTGATGTGCGCATGGAAGATGGACATGCTGTACTGAATGGAGTACTCTCCCGCAAGAAGGACTTCATCCCGCCGGTGGCCGAGGTCCTGTCGCGCTACGCGTGATCGAGATCGGGCGTCTGACGGCTGACCCCCTCACGAAAGGGACAGGTCATGAATCCATCAGGAATGTCTTGGGTATTGGTGCCGGGATGTTGCGACTTGAGACTTGGCAGAGGTTATAGAAACGGAGGAATGTGATGGGAGACCGTCTTGTTCTGGCGATTGACTGTGGCACACAGAGCGTCCGGGGTCTGCTGTTTGACGATGCAGGGCACCTGGTGGCCAAACACAAGGTTGAATTCGAGCCCTACTTGTCGCCGGCCCCCGGATACGCTGAACACAAGGCCGAAGACTACTGGCGCGATACGTGCCTGGCAGTGCAGGGACTGCGGGAAGACGTGCCTGGACTGTGGAGCCGTATCGGAGCCGTCGCACTGACCACTCAGCGTGACACCGTCGTAGCCGTGGGCGCCGACGGAATTCCCGTGCGGCCCGCTATCACGTGGTTGGATCAGCGCATGGCTCGTTGCGAGGACCCGATGCCTTTCATCGACCGGCTGCAATTCAGAGTCACGAATATGACACTTGCTGCAGAGATCACGCGACGTCAGGGCAAAGACAACTGGATGGTCGAGAATGAGCCCGAGGTCTGGGCGCGAACGAGCAAGTGGTTGCTCCTTTCGGGGTATCTCTGCTACAGACTGACAGGACGGTACGTCGACTCGGTGGCGTCGCAGATAGGTCACATCCCGTTCGACTATCCCGCACGCAACTGGCCCCGCAGTGACAACAGCTGGCGGTGGCACATGTTCAGGGCCAGGCGAGATCAGTTGCCCGACCTCGTGGATGCGGGTGGTCAGTTGGGTACGGTGTCAGCGGATGCGGCACGCGACAGCGGCATCCTCGAAGGGATGCCGGTCATTGCGGCCGGATCCGACAAGGGATGCGAAACGCTGGGTGTTGGCTGTGTCGACGAAACGAGCATCAGCTTGAGTTTTGGAACGACGGCGACTGCTCAGACGACGTCGCGCAGGTACTACGAGACGATCCCATTCATGCCCCCGTATCCGGCCAGCGTAAAAGGCAGCTATAATCCTGAGATCACGGTGTTTCGCGGCTACTGGATGGTGTCCTGGTTCAAGAAGGAATTCGCGGAGCGTGAGGCCATCGAAGCAAAGGAACGTGGCGTTCCTCCCGAAGTCGTTCTTGACGAGCATCTTGAGGACATACCCCCCGGATCTCAGGGACTCATGCTTCAACCGTACTGGGGTCCCGGTCTGAAGATGCCCGAAGCCAAGGGGTCGGTCATCGGGTTCGGTGACGTGCACACAAGGGCGCACATCTACCGAGCCATTATCGAGGGCATAGGCTACGCCTTGTTGGAAGGTGTTGAGCACATCGAGCATAGGAGCGGGCAGCACGTCGCCAAAGTCATGGTGTCGGGCGGCGGCTCTCAGAGCAATGTCATCTGCCAGATCACTGCCGACCTGTTCAACCGGCCGGTCGTGCGGAGTGAGACGTATGAGACGTCAGGTCTTGGAGCGGCCATAAACGGGTTTGTGGGCTTGGGGGTCTACGCAACACATACTGAGGCGGCCGAGCATATGGTCCACTGGGATGCCACTTTTCTTCCACGGCCTGAGTCTGCCAGAACCTACCATGACCTCTTTACGCACGTCTACAAGCGCATCTACCCGGCTTTACAGCCTCTGTATCACGAGATTCAGCGGATAACCGGGTATCCTGACATCTGAGGACCTCCAACCGCTCACAGACCCGGCCGAACGAGCGGGTTCAACTCACTCCCACTCGATGGTAGAGGGGGGTTTCGATGTGATGTCGTAGACGACCCGGTTGACCTCAGGGAGTTCGCTGGTGATCGCGTGAGCTATCGCCTCGAGCACATCGGCAGGAAGCCGTACCCAATCGGCGGTCATACCGTCAGTACTCTCGACAACGCGCAGGGCAACCGTGTGGACATACGTTCGCTCGTCGCCCTTGACGCCGACGGTCCGGATGCCAGGGAGGACGGCAAACGACTGCCACACCTTTGTGTACCATCCTGCTGCTCGCATCACTCGTTCGACCACAGCGTCCGCACGCTGCAGGATGTCGACAGCCTCAGGTGTCACCTCGCCGAGGATCCGAACGCTCAGGCCGGGACCCGGGAACGGCTGTCTGTCCACCAGTTCCTCGGGCAGTCCCAGAGCGCGGCCGAGGTCGCGCACCTCGTCCTTGAACAGCAGCCGCAGCGGCTCGACGAGAGCAAACGAGAGATCTGCGGGCAGGCCGCCGACATTGTGGTGGCTCTTGATGGTGCTGGCGACAGAGCTTCCGGATTCGATGACGTCCGGGTACAGTGTCCCCTGAACAAGAAAAGGGATGCCCTGCATCGCACGTGCCTGCTCGGCAAAGCAGTCGATGAAGGCGGAACCGATCGCTCTTCGCTTCTTCTCGGGGTCCGTGACGCCCTTCAGAGACGCGAAGAATCGAGCGGAGGCGTCGATGCGCACAAGAGGCATGTCGAACCGACGGTGGAACACGGACTCGACGCGGTCGCCTTCTCCGGCTCTGAGGAGCCCAGTGTCGACAAACACGCACGTGAGGCGATCGCCGATAGCGCGGTGGACCAGTGTCGCCGCGACCGAACTGTCGACACCTCCCGAGAGGGCGCAGAGCGCGCGCTCTGCGCCGATTCGCGAGCGGATATCCTCGATGGAATCGTCCACGAACGCGGACATTGTCCAGTCGCCGGAGCAACCCACCACATCGAAGAGGAAGCGGCGCAGGACGTCGCGCCCGACGGGCGTATGAACCACCTCGGGATGGAACTGTATGCCATATTGATGCTGCTCAGAATTCTCCATGGCGGCAACAGGGCAAGCGGCGGTCGATGCGGTAGCCCGGAAGCCTGGGGGGATCGTGCCGATGCGGTCAGTGTGACTCATCCAGCAGGAAGTCTCGGTCGGAAGGCCGCCGAACAGAGAAGCAGTCCCATCGAGCTGGACGGTCGTCTTGCCGTACTCGCCCGCCGGAGCGTGTTCCACAGACCCTCCAAGCAGCATAGCCATCAGCTGGGCTCCGTAGCAGATGCCGAGGACTGGTATCCCGGCCTTGAGGACGGAGGTGTCGCAGACGGGGGCGGAAGCTGCATAGACGCTCGCAGGACCCCCCGAAAGGATGATCGCCTTCGGGTTTCTTCGGGTCAGTGTCTCGAGCGGCGTGTCGAAGGGGATGATCTCGCTGAAGACGTGGAGTTCACGGACCCGGCGTGCGATGAGCTGGGTGTACTGACCGCCGAAGTCCAGGATCAGGACAAGTTCGTGCTTGGCGGCAGCGTTCATTCCGGGCTGTAGTTCGGGCTTTCGCCCGTCATATCGACGTCATGGGGATGAGACTCGCGAAGGCCAGCTCCCGTGATCCGCACAAAGCGGGACTCACTGCGGAGAAGATCAAGGGTCGGTGTGCCGCAATAGCCCATGCCGGATCGCAGACCACCAAGCAGCTGATACAGGATATCGTGAACTGATCCTTTCAGAGGAACACGACCCTCGATGCCCTCGGGCACCAGCTTGAACCGCGCATCCTGGAAGTACCGGTCACTGCTTCCCTGCTCCATTGCGCCAAGGGATCCCATGCCCCGATAGGTCTTGTACTGTTTATTCCCCACCGTGACGATCTCGCCCGGGCTCTCCACTGTGGCGGCGAGAAGGCCGCCGAGCATGACCGTGCTGCCTCCTGCCGCAAGAGCCTTGGTGACGTCCCCGGAGTACCGGACGCCCCCATCGGCGACAATGGGAATGTCATGGCGCTGGGCCTCCAGCGCACACTCATAGATGGCGGTTATCTGGGGCATGCCCACTCCCGCAATGATACGGGTCGTACAGATCGAGCCCGGACCTATGCCGACTTTCACTGCATCAGCGCCGGCGATGACCAGGTCGCGGACAGCCTCGGGGGTCGCTACGTTGCCCGCCAGGATGGGGATGATGGGAAATGCCTGTTTGAGAAGGGCTGCTGCCCTGACAATTCCAAGAGAATGACCGTGGGCACTGTCGAGGACCAGCAGGTCTGCACCTGCCTCGACGAGCGAGCGAGCTCGCGCGAGAAGGTCGGTAGCTGCGCCAACCGCAGCTCCCACAAGCAGTCTGCCCTTATCGTCCGTTACGGCCTCGGGGCATGCCAGGGTCCGGGTAATCTCGGCGATCGTGGCAAAACCGGCCAATTGTCCATCTGCGTCAGTCAAGGCAAGTTCATGTATTCCCCACCTTGTCAGATGTGCCGAGAGGCTGGGGGCATCCAGGGCTGGTGGGATGGCGATCTTCGAGCTTGTCTGGAGAAGCTGCGAGAGAAGAGTCGACGGTTCTTCAAAGGCAAGGTCCGAGGGAGTAACGAAGCCGACCAGCCGGCGCCCTTCCATGAGTGGCAGAGCGAACACGTTGAACCGTTCCAGCAGGTCGTGGGCCTCGAGAACGGTCTGCCGCGGATCGAGGTGAGCTATAGAGGAGGACGTGTGTATGTGGATAGACTTGACCACGGCAACTTCGCCAGCCTGACGTTCGGCGGGCATGTTCTTGTGGATGATGCCGATGCCGCCCTCCAACGCCATCGCTGCTGCCATCGCGGACTCGGTGACGGTGTCCATGGCGGCACTGACGATCGGGATGTTCAGATGGATCGAGCGCGTAAGCTGCGTTCCGAGATCGACGTCGCGTGGCAAGACGTCTGACTTTCCGGGAATCAGCAGGACATCATCGAAGGTCAAACCCTCTCGTGCAAACTTGTCATCCATCGTTCCTCCCAGTGGCAGACGATCTTGCCGGACCGATTCTCGTGGTGTCTGGATCAATGTGAATAGCCTAGCGGGCGCTGGCGTAGTTGTCAACGAGGGACAGTGAGACTATCTCTGCGCCGGTGGAGGGACCAGGGCGGAATCGTCTTCGATGTCGGTTTGCATGCTTGACGCGTGCCGTTGTTGACAGAGAGGTTCCCGGCCCTACAATTCGAGCATGCGTCCAAGTCAGGATGCACGTCAGAGAGGATCAGACTGGAACAGTCGGGCAGTCACTGCAGCGGCGCTGCCGCGGGACCTCCACACCGATACGATGCGGGAGGAATGCATGACAATGGCAGGGCAGAGTGATGCCGAGCGCGCTCGAACTGGGGCGAGAATAACGTGGAAGGTAGCAGGGGCAAATCTGGGTTTGTCGCTGCTGAAGGTTTTTGCGGGCTACTTCGGCCACAGCCAGGCCGTGCTGGCCGATGGAGTGCATTCGGCGTCGGACTTTGTGACCGATATCCTTCTCCTTGTCAGCCTTCGTATTGCTGCCAAACCACCGGATGCAGACCATCAATATGGGCATAAACGTGTCGAGACGCTTATGGCGGCGATTTTTGGGCTGATACTGCTCGGTGTCGGTGCGAGCTTCATTCGATCAGGGCTCATCCGGATCGATCAAATCATCAACCATGGGCTGAAATACGAAGTCAGCTGGATTGCGATGGCAGGGGCTCTGGTGACCGCAGGATGCAAGGAGTATCTGTATCACTATAACCTCCGATGGGGAACGATGCTGAACAATCAGGGGATTATTGCAAACGCGTGGGAAAACCGTTCTGATGCGATGTCCTCGTTTGGGACATTCGTGGGCATCACCGCTGCGGTCGTCGGAGGACAGCGGTGGACCATACTCGACCCCATTATCACCGTCATCGTCGCCGTGTTGATTATCAAGTTTGCCCTCGGTATCTTCCTGCCGAATATCAACATTCTCATTGGCCGAAGCGCGAACAAGGGTGTGATAGAGAGCATCAGGGAGGCAGCCGAATCGATTCCGGGAGTCCAGGATGCTCACAGGATTCGCACACGGTTCGAGGGTAGTGAACTTATCGTCGATCTTCATCTCGACGTTCAGTCGACCATCTCCGTCGCCTCAGGGCACGAACGTGCCGATCAGGTCGAGAAACGCATCAAAGCGTCCGTTCCAACGGTCGACGAAGTTGTCATCCACGTGGAGCCGGGTACGCCCCACAAGACGACGCGTCCGAGCTCCTGAAGGATCCTATCGGCTGCCGGGTAGCAGATTGTGGAGCCAGCTTCCCAGCGCTCTGAGGTCGATCGGAGGGAGTCTGAC
>CAYRQW010000082.1:0-7283 GCA_964426505.1 uncultured Caldisericota bacterium | reverse complement strand
GAGTCCGGTTCATGGTGGCACTGACGGTCGGACTGAACTGACCAACGATCTGGACAACGCCGCTGCTTAGAAAGGTGAAACCAAGGGTTCCTTCTCCCTGATTGGGAGTCTTGTGGAACATCTTCCAAACGTCGGGGCCGGCAATCGCATCGAGACCAGCCACTTCCTGCGACATTCCCATGGCGATCCCCCGGGCGAGCGTCAGCCCGTAGAAAGAGGGGAGGATGGCATCGCCGGACACGACCCTGATCCACTGGCCCGTGGCACCGTCCGCGCTGGTCCAGAAGATCTCTGCGTTCTTAAGCTCGGCTACCGGGTACCCGGCTTGTGTCAGGCGGTCTTTGATCGTCTGCAACTGTTCGATGGTCGGCGGCGTTCTCGATGAAGTACTGATGCGAGCCACATTCGGTCTCAGGAGCAAGGCAAACTCACGATTGCGCTGGAGCCCGAAGGACAGTTCGGACAATGGGAGTAGGGCGAACAGCAGGCACAGAGCGACTGTCATAGAGCCCCACAGGTCCAGCTTCAGGGCATCGAAGCGGGACCGCACCCCGCCACGGAACCGGATGCCGGTACCGGGGCTGATACGGGAGATGCCCCGTGCGGGGATGAGAGAGGAGAGGGCGGCAATGACAAGAAGCAGCACGAGAGATGCCAGGAAGGCAAGTGGAGAAAGGCGCAGAGAGAGACCTAGGTAGCTGGTTCCAGTACTGGCAACTGACGCGGAACGGCTTTGGTTGATGATATCGACGGCACCGCTCTGGAGCAGGGCCTGCAGCAGTTTAGTCCAGGGACGTGCCAGGATAAGGAGAATCAGGCTGGAAAACCCCCAGGCGGCTACAGCCATTGAGCATGCCTCTGCCATGAACTCCAGGGTCACGGAACGACGCGAAGCGCCGAGGGCACGCCGGACAGCTACGCTCCGGACTCGTGTGGCAAACTCGGTGTACAGGGAGACTGCCACTGCCAGGAGACAGCCCACGAGGGTAAGAAGTGCGTAGCTGGTAAGCAGGGACAAGGTCCTGGTCCGCACGGTGATCCCAACCACACTGGGGACCCTGTCGTTGCGTGAGGTGGCCTGCACAATGGTATCTGTGTTTTCCTTGGAGCGGAACATGCGCTGGACCGCCTTGGCCACGTCAGGGCCGGCACCGGGTTCAGTGAGCAGCTGAAGAACCTGCGCCTCACCTTCCGACCCAGATGCCACCGATGTCCTGAAGATAGTGAAGTTCGGATCCGAATAAGGAGAGATATATCCAGTCGCTGCTCCCGCCGCCGATTCCCGCAGCGTTAGGATACCGATGACGCGCATCGGGACTACTGTCCCAGGAACCCTCTTGCCCACCGGGTCTTCGCCGGAAAAGAGAAGGTCGGCCAAGGTCCTGCCAATGATCACAGCGTCCGTCCCATCACCGGGAGCGAAGTCCCGTCCACGCTCGATGGTGAAGTTCCAGAGAATCAACTGGCCCTGCCGCATCGGCAGACTGATGACATTCCTTTGCATACCGCCGATGTCGAGCGAGACAGTCTGAACTCCCTTTACCACGTCCCACACATCGCGTACGCCGGGGATGCGCCGCATGACCTCGAGATCCGTTGGCGAGAAGGTAGACATTGATCTGTACGCCCTGGTCGGATTGGTGCTGGGCGCATTCACTGCCATGGGGAACTCACCAGCCCAGAGGAAGCTCTGCATCATAATATCTGGCACAGATGCCATACCTGCAAACGCTGGAACTAGTCCTGCTGCGTGGTACATTGCAGACCCCGTATTCGCTCTGTCCTCGGCCAGAACCCGGCTTGCAAGCTCCACATCTACGATGTCACACCCCACCTTGCGCAGCTCCTCCTGCCTGCTGCTCTCCTGGGCCCCGCGCAAGGCGAGGCCCATGGCGACAATGGGAGTAGCGATGAAGCTAGTGAGCAGAAGCACAACGAACACGACGATCATGCGTCGTGAGATCTTGTGGTTCATGGCTTCATGACTCTCCGTGTCGTGTTCAGTTACTTGAAACAGTTGGTTGTGCAGGGCTGATCTGGGCAGTTCTGGACGCAGAACTCATTCCCCCACATGTCGTATTGCCGGATGCCAAGGCGCTGTCTGCATCCTTGCAGACCTGGATGAATTACACAGATTTCCTCGGTCTCGCAATTCCAAGTACAATCAGCAGACACCGCATGAACACCAGACACACCGATTGAGACCAGGAGCAATACAATGAGACCGAGAGTCCGCAACAATACAGTCTTTCGCTTCATGTGTCCCTCCTTACCCGATTCAGCCGCGCGGCTGTACGAGCACCATATCCCGTCAACGTTAAATGAACGTTAAGGGATTCCTGTCCGCGTATCTACATGCACGGGAAGTGTGGTATGCTCAGAATGAACAAGGCCATCCAGGAGGGAATGCGTGCGAGTACTGATTGTCGAGGACGAACCAACCATGGCGTCTGCGCTGAGTGATGCTCTGACACATGAGCGACTGACGGTCGACACCGCTACCGACGGACAGGACGCACTAGGGAAAGTGCATGTCGAGCAGGCGTACGACCTCATCCTCCTGGACCTCATGATGCCACACATGGACGGGCTGACGTTTCTACGGACTATCCGCTCCGAAGGGTACACCATGCCGGTCCTGATCCTAACGGCACGTGACATGACCAGGGACAAGGTGACGGGCCTCGACACCGGCGCCGATGACTACCTTACCAAGCCGTTCGACCTGAGCGAACTGCTGGCGCGTGCGCGCGCGTTGCTTCGGCGACGCAACGACGCAAAGACGACTGTTCTTACTGCGGGGAAGGTTGTGCTGGATGTGGCGTCGCATGTCTGCACGGTGGCGGGACAGCCGGTGGTCCTGAGTCCCAAGGAAGAGCAACTGCTGGAGTACCTCCTGCGCAATCAGGGACGCATCGTCCCCCGCGAGGAACTCGAGGATCACTTGTGGGGTGAGCAGACCTCACTGTGGTCCGACACCCTGCGGACACACGTTCGGTACGTCCGTGCGAAGGTAGACACTGATCCGCACGTTCCGCTCATCACGACGGAACGGGGACGGGGCTATGGCATCCTGCGGCCACCTGTGAAGGAGCCACAGCAGGAGTAGGCACCCGCCATCACCCTCTTCACGGAATCCTGCACTGGTACACCCTGCTGTCCATGGCGCAGTACAGCACCCCTGGATCCGTGCCCACCGTCAACGTCTGTCCGCCAAGTGACGATAACCCCTGGTTCATCCGCAGCCAGCGAGTCTCGCCCGGCAACAACACAAAGACACCTCCGCTCGACGTGCCGGCAAACAAGCGCCCCATCCCATCCTTTGCCAGTGCCTGGACAGATCCATAGTAGACGCCGATCCGGGACAGCCCTTTGTTGATGGGTGTCCATGTCTCACCTGGCGCGCCCTTCCAGATACCCCGAGCCATCGAACCGACGTACACTCTGTATGACGATTCGATGAGAACGCTGGACAGCCAGCTGAGGTCGGCGGAACTGCCCAGCATCGGGCGGTCTGTGAGCTGGACGTCCTTCCACAGGAGCCCACCATTGGTTGATCCCCACAAACCGTCGCCACTGACGATGGCAAGGAAATGCCGGCCATCAGTGGGGTCAGCCACCAACGCTGCGACCTCAACGTAGGTTACCTGCTGTGGCGCAGATCCCTTGGGTTTCAGTCCCAGGCTGCTGTCGGTCGCTGTGCCCTTCACGAGATCGACGCGCCAGACACCAAGAGATGTCCCGGCAAGGACGACCCCGGATTCCGATCCATACGGCACCAATGCCAGCACGTCATCCCTGATCTCCTCTGCTGCCACACGGCGCCACCGCGTGCCATCCGTCGACATCCAGAGTCCCTCCCGCAGCGTGCCAGCCAGCATCGGCGTTCCCGCACGGATCACGGCGATGTCCTGCGAATCCAGTTCCGTTGCTGTCCGCCCCCAGGTAGTTCCTCCGTCACGCGAAACGTACATGCCACCGGTCGTTCCGACGTACAGTCGTGACGGGCTCACAGGATCGGGCACGACACAGGTGATTGCCGTCTCCTGGATCCCCGTGCTGACGTCAGCCCACCGCCATGACACAGCGTCCGTCTCGAATACTCCCCCTGACGTGCCAATGAAGGTCCTATTCATCCACTGAGACAGCGCACGGATCCCAAACCCGCGCATGGCGGGCGATGCGACCTGCCACCCCTTCAATGGGTCGGCTGCCGCATACACGCTCCCAGAGCTCGTGCCAACGACCAGTTGCCACGACGGCTGGACGATCACGCTCATGGCAAACACGTCACCGGAACCCTGCGGGAGTTCTGCCGCTGATGTCCACGTCGCCCCTCCATCCGTGCTGATGTAGACACTCGTGTGGCTGATCACCGCTGCAATCGTGTCCGGTCGCGATGCGTCCCACGCTAGAGCGGTGACTGACGCTGCCTGAGGGAGACCGTCACGTCCGCATGCCTTCCACGTGAGCGTCGCCGTATCTGCAACAAAGACGCCTTGATCGTAGGTACCGGCAAACAACCGGTCACCGCCAGCCGTCGTCGCCAGCAGGCAACTGATGCTGAGGGTCGGCAAGCCCGTGTTCGCCGATCGCCAGCGCCTGCCGATATCTCGTGACACGTAGACGCCGTGGTTGGCCGTCGCCGCGTACAGGAGAGCTCCATCCCCCGCCTGCCCCAGTGCTGTGACTGTATCGTCACCGAAGCCTCGGCCGGACTGTCGCCATGTCTGACCGTCGTCATCGCTCACCTGCAGGCCCTCACGTTCGACCGCCCGAACGATCACCGTCATCGGCCCGGACGTTGCGGTCAACGCGGTCACACCCTGTCCGGACTTCGTCCTCGACAGGAGTCTCCAGCTCATACCATCCAAAGAACGGTAGATTGCCCCGCTCGCCATGCCGGCATACAGGCGTCCGTCGGCAGACGACGTCAGCGCTGACACGTCGCCGCCCCAGATGTTGCCCAGCGTCTTCCACTGCACCCCGGCGGGTACTCCCGGGTCATTGCTCAGCGCACGCTTCTGCAGCCGAGGAATGGCAACCTTGATGAACACAACGACTGCCGCGATCAACAGCCAGCCAATAACGACATCGGCCCACAGTTTCCATTTGCTCACGGGCATGTCCACTCTCGAACCACCTCCACGTGCTGCCATCCATATCTTATTTTGAGTATGGCACTACATCGTTAACTCAACGTTAAAACGGACGTATCTCTGGACACAACCCCCAACACAGTTAACGTTGTCTTAGCGCAGACCTGCTATGGTAGAAGAGCAGTCAACGTTGGTGAGAGTCGGAAGCCTTGGGGACAATCCCTGGCATGCGGGAGGAATACAATGGTCTGGATGAAACGAATGCGACATCCTGGAGTGCTTGGAGGAGCTGCACTTCTGCTGATTGCAGCAATTGTGTGTGGAAGCCTCATGCGCAGCGCCACACACGGTGCCGCCGACCCGGATACCCAGGAAATCACAACAGCCGAAGCAAGCACGACCATCCGGGAGCGCATTGCGAACCTGGACGCGAAGGCAATAACGAATGAGACGGTTCGGAGTGCGATCACAGACCAGCTGTCCGGTCTTGGTGCACGAGGATTCATCCGTGTCCGCATCGCAAGCAAGAACATCGACGTCCTTGTGGGGACCGACTACAACTTCGACCAGGTCCTGGGGAGCACGACCGGCGAGAACTCATGGCACTACCGCATGTCTCTCGCTCCAACGGATGCGCCAGACGACCTCCAGCCACTGTACGTTACCTACATGAGTACCGGCATGGGTGCCATCTCGGGTGAACTCCTCATCGGCAGCGCCGGCCCTACTGCCGCTCAGACAAGGACATCGCTGTCACTGATGATCGCCATGTGGGCATGCCTGTGCAGCGCGGCCGTGTGCGCCACCTTGGTGTTCATCCTGCCGGCGAACCGCATCACCCAGAGAGCACAGTCGTGGACGCCGCTGCGTCGAGGATTCACTCTGGCACTCATCGGCGCGGTTCTCGCCGTCCCTGTCGTATGGATACTTGTCAGCCGAACGCATACCGCCGCGCGGGAGAACTTCGCCCGAGGAACGGATCTCAGTCTGACATCCACCGTGAACACGATGTCCGCGTCGATCACAACAGGGGAGATCTCGGCGGCATACTTGCATGCAACGGATGCCATGTCCTACCCGGATTGCTCGATCCGCATCCTCGTGAAGGGTGAACTCCTTGATCGAGCCGGTGTCGACTATGGTCCCGCTGCCTATCAGAAGGCTGGCGACCCGCCGGCATGGCGTGACCTGGCCCCCTTCATTGAAGGTGGCACACCGCGCGCTACCTATGTCACGTCGGCGACGAAAGGTGATGTCCGCGTTGAACTGGTCACACCGGAGCCGGTGTACTGGCAAGACATCCGCTTGCGCCATACGCTTCTCTGGGCTGTCCCCGCACTGCTCGCGGTCCTCTTCACACTGGGATATGTTACGGGTCGGAGGCGCGACCACGCCGTCCCGTCGTCCGAGGAGATCCTTCGTCGTACCGTCGTGCGTCAGGCGGTCCTCACCGTCCTTGTCGTCTGCCTGGCGCTGGTGCCCGCCGCCGGATGGTTCGTACAGACGTATGAGGCGGCATCCGTCGCCCGCCTGGACAAGACGCTTCAGCATGACGCTGCCACGCTCAGTGGCATCCTGACCAGTCTCGACTCGTCATCGGCTTCGGCGAAGTCTCTCCAGCTTGCCGACTATGCACTGACCATCGCCCGGACCGGCATGTCGTACTCGCTGAAGTTCCAGCAGCAGGACGGACAGCCCGGCGGTATAACCATCAACCCGGCAGACAGCATGCTCAGTGTTGTGACAGCCACAGACGTGCCCACTACCCGTATCATCCCGAACCATACGGACTGGTCCCTTCCGCCAGGCTACAACCTGGTCGTACGCGTCATCGGAGCCAGCGGTCGTCTGAAAGACGGCGTCGTCTATACGTTCCTGCTGGGGACGACGATGCGGCCTGTCGAGCAGGACATGCAGGAGCTGTGGAAGGCTGCCACATGGGCTGGACCCGTCGCCTTCCTGTTCATTGTTCTGGCTGGTCTCATCGCAGCGAGTCTCGCTCTTCGCCCCGTCACCGAGTCCATGCGCCGCCTGGAGCAGTTCACCGGAGACGCCGGGCACGAACTGCGCACGCCGCTGAGCTCGATTGCTCTCAACGCGCAGGTGGCACTGAACCAGGATGAACAACCTGACGAGTTCCGCAGGCATCTCACCGCTATCGCATCACAGGCGGAACGCTCGACG
>CAYRQW010000081.1:0-7362 GCA_964426505.1 uncultured Caldisericota bacterium | reverse complement strand
ATTGTGGCCGAGTCCGTCGAACACCACTTCGAAGAGCAGGACATGGAGGCCCTGAGCGGCAAACTTGAGCTGATTCGCCACGCCTTGGCCAAAGTGAATTCGCCAAAGGATCTGGCGGCAATTCCGCAGCAGATGGACAACTCCTTGATCGGGCATCATGGCCTGGTCGTAGCCGTACAGGGACCGGACGGTCAAACCCTGTTCGCCACCCAGGATGCTCCCTTTCCCCAACCGTTACTGGATCGGGTCAAGATACCCGAGGCTGAGCGCCCTTACGTGTGGCAGGTCGATGATCAGTTGTCCTTCCGGGGCATCGTGGCCGAAGCACCCACCGGGGTTCAGGCATGGCCACCTGCCGTCGTCGCCGTGGCGACGGACATCTCCCATCACAACCGCTTCATGGACTCATTCATGAAGACCCTGTGGAGCGTGGTCATTGGTGGCACTTTGGCGACCGGGCTGCTCGGTTGGTTTGCTGCCCGTCGAGGCCTGGCCCCCCTTCGCGAGATGAAGCGACGAGCCACGGAAGTCAGCGCCCAACGTCTCGACCAGCGTCTGCCTGTGGACGCCGTTCCCGTCGAACTGGCTGAGCTGGCTGAATCCCTCAACGACATGCTGGCCCGGCTGGAGGAGTCGTTCAAGCGACTTTCAGACTTCTCATCGGACCTGGCCCATGAGCTCCGGACGCCGGTCAGCAACCTGATGACGCAAACCCAGGTTGCCCTCGCCAAGGCCCGTAGTTCTGCGGAATACCGGGAAGTGCTGGAGTCTAACTGCGAGGAGTTCGATCGTCTGTCGCGGATGATTTCGGACATGCTGTTCCTCGCCAAATCCGAGAACGGCCTCATCGTGCCAGGCCAGGAAACCTTTGATCTGGCGGACGAGGTTGCGGCCCTGTTCGACTTTTACGGTGCCCTGGCGGAAGAGAACGGCGTCTCGCTACGGCTTGAAGGCGCCGGCCAAGTGACCGGAGACCGACTGATGCTCCGGCGGGCTATTGGTAACCTCCTCTCCAATGCACTGCGCTACACCCCGTCTGGTGGGCGCATTGTTGTGACGGTTAGCGTCGTACGCGACAGCCCGGACGCCGAAGCCGTCCACCTCTCAGTCGAGAACACCGGAGAGCCCATCCCGTCGGAACACCTGTCACGTCTTTTTGACCGCTTCTATCGCGTGGATGCGTCCCGCCGTCACTCCGGCGATGGCGCCGGGCTGGGCCTTGCCATCACTCGTTCAATCCTGCGATCTCACGGAGGCGACATCGAGGGACGGACGGGGAAAGGCTGCAACATTTTCGAGATGTGGATACCGACATCGATCGTCACGCCCCGCAGCGCGGACTGACCTGTTTGGATGCTCACAGCCATGATCTGCTCAAATGCGCTCTCTTCCCCGAACGGCTTGTTGCTTCAAGCAACGATCTGTCGCTTGGAGGATCTCGGCCTTCAGACACTCCGGGCGACATCCACTGGGGACGCTGAGGCGGCTATCACCCTATTTGCCCAGTTCACCGACTGTATGTACCGCAGCTTTGCGTTAGAAGAGCGCTGGCTCAACACCTGGTTCTCTCCCGATCGGGATGCTCATGTCCGGGAACATACGCATCTGATCGAACTGACAGTCGAGCACTACATGAGCGTCATGACGGATGACCGGCTCACCTGCGCCTCCATACGTCGCGCACTTGAGGGAGCTATCTTGCCGCACATCGTCACTAGGGACCGTGCGCTCTTACAGCACCACCACACAGTCGCACCATGACTGCCAGAATGTATGGATTGCGTACGTCCTCTTTTTTGTTCTAGTATCTCAAAGCCTTCCCTTCGCACGGAAGGTGTTCCCATGTTCAGACCCCATGCCATGAAGCAACCCGCTCGCAGCCTACTCTTGAAGAAACACGCTTCGTCCCTCAAGGCGAAGAAGCGGCTCGTCGTGTCCATTGAGTCTGTCCGGTCGACACCGGCAGTTCAGGAGCGCGCGGAGCAGCTGGCCGCTGCCGCTCGCCGTGCCAAGGAAGCCCATTTTCTGGACAAGTATCGGGTCACTTTGCCTGGCTGATGCTGACTGACGAGGGATATGGTTACCTCCCCATCACGGAGGTTGATCCGGCGACTCTCGGTACATTCTCGTGCGGAAAGCCGCGCCTAGACGATTTTCTGAGCGCACAGGCACTGGCCTTGCACAAAGCCAGACTGGGCTTCACCAACGTGGTCTTTCATCAGCAGTTCGAAGGTCCGGTCGGCTACTTCACCCTCGCCAACGACGCGATCAAGCTCAACGACTCTGAGAAGTTCGAGTTGGGGTTCGGTGAGCAGGTCGAACTCGCAGCCTTTCCCGCCGTCAAGATCGGGCGACTTGCCGTTCACCAGGACCTGCACCGTAAGGGTGTGGGCGTCGTCTTGATGACGCTTCTTCTCGGCGACATTCTCAACACGGCGGGCTTGTCCGCTGCGCGACTGATCGTTGTCGATGCGGACAACGACGACGCGGTCCTCCGCTTCTACGAAAAGCTCGGCTTCGAGACAAGCCTGTGGGCGGAAGAGATGGCCAGGAATCACACCAAGAAGCGTGCTAAGCCCCAGACGATCAAGATGCATCGGGACGTCTTCAAAGGCCTCTGAGTACGTCAGCTGCGGCCAGCACCGTGAAGGGCTTCCAGATAGGCAGACCATACGCCGTTAAGGAGTTGTCGGTAGCGATGAATGTCGTCAAGGCGCACGAATAGGTCTTGTCCGAAGAGCGGCGTCCCGATGTCCGGCTTGTGGACAATGACCGTCGGGTCGTCGAGTGCATCCTGTTCGTAATCAGCCAGAAAAAGGTGAGGCGCCGCCGTATAGAGCTCTTGAGCCGATGCGCCGTCTCCGTGTTTGACGGTATTAGCCAGCAGACGGAGCTCATCCAGGCCAGACCGCTGCTCCTTGGTCAGAACAGGATCCGGAAGCGTCTTGTCCCACGCCTTCAGTACATCAGATCCAAACTTGAGCGGTTTGTGATTCAGGACGCGAACGTGAAAGGCCCGGACTTGCTGCTCAAACAGGTGGTAGAGACTGACCGCGAACATGTTCTGAAGTCCCTGGCGCAAATCGAGCACGATGTCGAAATGCGCTAACGACGCCTCGAAAGCAGCCTCATGGGCCGTTTGCGGATCGAGCCCGTTGCCATCGTTGGCACACTCACGGCTCGCTCGGTACGCTTCCTGTTGAAGCGCCTCGACTTCCGCGTGCACGGAGTCAAAGGTCGGCAGGAGGCGCACCGTCAAGGTCTCGACAAGTCGGTCAATCTGATTGCGGTACAGCTGTCGGTAATGTTCCAGTTCCCAGTGAGTCAGCATCGCCGTCCTGTCCTCGCCAAAGGCCGGGGGACAACGACGTTATCACGATTGCGTAGCGGCCCGTTGCGACCTCAAATTGTAGGCGACGCTTGCCACAATAATGAGCAGGATCAGGACCTGTGCGGTAACGGTCTGGATCGACGGGTAAACGCCCAGAACATCGATGCGCGGTATCGAGAGGGGCGTGATCTGCAGGACGCCGACCTTTTGCAGTGCGGCCACACCTTTGCCCATCAGAACAACGGCGAGCGCCCCCACCAGGGCCGAACTGAAGGCAAAGAACTGGCTGATCGGCAGACGTGCCGCGGAGCGCAGGAGTACCGCTGCGACCGCCGCCAGGATGACCACGCCGGAGGCAAGGCCGGCAAGCAGATAGACACCATTGTCCTGGGTCCAGAGCGCAGCATAGAAGAGGACCGTCTCGAAGACTTCGCGATAGACGGTGACGAACGACAGTACGAACAGCATCAATGCCGACTTCTTGCTCAGCGCGGACGACAATTTTTCCTTCACATAGGTCTGCCAACGACCCGCAAGACTCTTCTGGTGCATCCACATGCCCACCGCCAGGAGTACAACGGCGGCAAACACGGCGGAAACCCCCTCCGTCATCTCGCGGCTGGCGCCGCTCACATCCACGACATAGGTCGCCACTAGCCAGGTCAGCCCCCCGGCGGTGAGCGCTGTCATCCATCCCGCATGCACGTAGGGCAGCACATCGGTGCGATCCGCTTTTTTCAGGAATGCCATCATGGCGACGACCACCAGCAAGGCTTCCAGGCCTTCCCGCAGCAGGATGGTCAGCGCACCGAGGAAGGTCGAGAGGGCGTCTTTGGTGCCCCCCAAGGCCTCCTGGGCTTCATCGAGCTGGGTTTGCAGTTGCTGGGCAATGTCGTGGGCACGCTCGACCTGCCCGGCAGTCAGTGCATTGCGGTAGAGCCCCATCGTCTTTTCGATGTCGTGGAAAAGCGCTTGATTCTTGGCGGCCAGCGCCGGCTCGACGGGCTCGAAGCCATCCAGATAGGCCGACAATGCCAGCTGCGAGGCCAAGCGTTCGTTTCCGTTGTCCAACGCGACAACGCTCTCCCGCAGCTTGTCTTTCGCGATCTGTATGCTGCCCGTGTTTGACGTTGCGAGTAACTGGGGCGTGCTCCGTAGGTAGGCGGTGAGCTGGCGAGCGGCATCGGCGCCGACGGTCTTGGCGAGCGCGGCCTCGGAATGCTGGCTCAGCGTCGCCAGGGTCGGCACGGCCTCACGGAGGGCAGGTTGCGCGGCCCACAATTTGGCCCCTGCCTGCTGATCGGCCTCGGAGTACGACAGCGTCGAGGCGAAGTAGGCCAGTGCCCAGCGGTCTTCGTCCGAGAGCTGTACGAATCCCGGCATGGACGTTCCCGCCACACCCCGCGTGATGATCTGCTGAAGCGCAAACACACTGCGCTCCCGGGCGCGTTCGTGGTCGGCCAGCGCGATGGGAGGTGGGTTCAACTTGGCAGCGAGCGGGCCGTCTGCATGCCCGGAAACACCGTGGCACGAGGCACACTGGCTTTGATAGAGCGTGGCGCCCCGTTGTAGATCGGGCAACTTGCCGGGGGCCATCGAAACCGGATAAGCCGCGATGAGTCCGCCTGCCAATTTGCGTGCCTGTTCCCCCACAGATGCGGCCGAAGCCTTTTGTGCGATGAGCGCACGTAGCGCCGCTGCATCGCTCGCCAGGGTCGGAGCGGCCAGCACCGCTGGCAATTCGGCCAACTGTCGTTCTGCGGCCTGTGCGAACTCCTGCATCTCGGCATATTCAGCTTCGTTGGCGATCTGTCCCTCCTTGACGGAGCGGCCATAGTCGACGGCAAGGTAGTCCAGCAATTGCCAAATCTGCTTGGTCTTGTCTTGCGTCGCTGGAGGCGCAACCTGTGCGATCGAGGCCGTCGCAATCAAAGAAAACAGAACGATGGAAAGGAGACGCAGGGCTTGCATGAGGGGGCCTACCGTGGGATGTCTTTTTTGATTCTGCGTGCAAATGAGAATGAGTGCAATTCCTTTTCTCACGCACAATCCCATCCCAATGCGTTTCGCGCCTTTTCACGGTGACTCACGCCTCAAGTGCCGCAAGCGATGGAGCGGTGTTGCCCCCCTCAGCTATCGCGCGTCGCTTGTTTCCGTGGGGTCACATGCTGTCTCCCGCCGGCATGCGTTGCCGAGAGGTGGCTCTCCGATGCGGAGGGCGTGGAGACCTCGGTCGCCCCCTGCGACAGCTCGTTCAAGATTCCACATGCGACTGCTTGCCGGCCTTCCTTACAACATGCGCGCAACACCTGAAGCTGCGTTTCCAGTTGCTGCAACTCCCGTATCCGCTCGGCAACGTGGCCGATGTGGGCATCGAGCAACGCGTTGACGTCCTCGCAACTTTCCGATGGGGTGTCCCTGAAACGCAGGAGCACTCGGATTTCGTCCTGCGTCATGTCAAGGGAGCGACATCGCCGAATGAAGGCGAGGCGTTCGAGGTGCATGGCATCGTAGATCCGGTAGTTGCCTTCCGTTCTTGCAGCACGCGGGAGCAGCCCTTCGCGCTCGTAGTAACGAATGGTGTCCACCGGCGTACCTGTCTGCTGGGCGAGCTGACCGATTTTCATTGCAAGGCCTGAAGCCCGGCGTGGGCTCAAAAGTGAATCGAGGAAGGTCATCACCTTACCCGCTTGACTCTGGAGTTGCTACAGGGTTTTTAATGATGGAAAGAGGAGAGCACCATGAAACCATTGCCCATCAGTCTGCAATCCGAGACGCAGCCCCCATCCTGCGGTTGCGGTAGCACGTGCCACGCACCGGGGGCATCCGCGACGGACGATACCCTTCGAGCTGACTCCGTACGAGAGGGCTTGCTACTCCACATTCCAGCAATGGATTGTCCTGCTGAAGAGAGCGAGATCCGCCGGGCTGTCGAGCATGTCGAGGCTATCGGTGGGCTCCGTTTTGACTTGTCGGCCCGTACCCTGCGCATCGATGCGCCGGAAGACGCTTTGCCGACAATCATCGACGCCATCCGCAAGGCGGGCTTTGCTACAGAGCTCGTCAAGCCGGGCACGCCGGTGGGCAAAGATCGCGACGGCATTCCCCGTGGCATCGCTGTTCTTGCGATGGCGCTCGCTCTGGCGTTGGGTGCAGAGCTCTTGGCTTACCTGATGCCCCAAGTGCTTCTAGCCAAGATGGCCGGGATGGGTTTGGCGGCAACAGCGATCATGATGGCCGGGTTTTCAACCTACAGCAAAGGGCTTGCTGCCCTGTCTCAGGGACGTCTGAATATCAATGCGTTGATGTCGGTAGCGGTTACAGGTGCATTTGCCATCGGCCAATGGCCTGAAGCCGCCATGGTGATGGCTTTATACGCCATTGCAGAGCTGATCGAAGCAAGGTCGGTCGATCGGGCGCGGAACGCCATCAAGAGTTTGCTCGCACTCACACCCGAAACCGCTGAAGTGAAACAAGCCAATGGTAACTGGGAAGTGCTTTCCTCCCGCGAAGTGATGCTTGCTGCCGTCGTCAGGGTCAAGCCTGGAGCGCGCATTCCGTTGGATGGCATCGTGAGCGCTGGGAGTAGTGCGGTCAATCAGGCGTCGGTGACCGGCGAGAGCCTGCCGGTGGACAAGACCATCGGTGACACGGTTTTTGCAGGGACGATCAACGAATCAGGGCTGCTGGAATTCAGGGTGACTGCCCGATCCACTGAGACTACGTTGGCCCGGATTATCCACGCGGTTGAAGCAGCCCAAGGCAGCAAGGCGCCTATGCAGCGCTTTGTCGATCGCTTCGCAGCCCTCTACACGCCCGCTGTGTTCGTGTTTGCGGTGGCTGTGGCGCTCCTAGCCCCGTGGTTGTTGGGGTGGAGCTGGTCTCAGGCAATTTACAAGGCACTGGTCCTTCTTGTGATTGCTTGTCCCTGTGCCTTGGTGATTGCAACGCCCGTCACGGTGGTGAGTGGGCTCGCCAGAGCAGCACGTCGGGGGATTTTGATCAAAGGTGGCGTGTATCTGGAAGAAGCC
>CAYRQW010000080.1:0-7430 GCA_964426505.1 uncultured Caldisericota bacterium | reverse complement strand
CTATAGAGAAAACGCTCCGCGTTGCAAGCCTCTGAAGTAGAAATGCCGAACGGCCGGGCAAGATACCCGGCCGTCCATACTGCCAACGTGAAAGGAGACTACTTTGGCGAGGTCTCGGTCTTTTCGACCGACGAGCCTTCGACCGTCGGCTTCTCCGGCATGTCGACCAGCTCTACGGTGATCGTGTAGGAGGCCGCCAGAGCGGCGACCGCCCCGATGGCCACCCACACGGGAAGCAGGACAGCTCCCACGACACCTGCAGTAAGTGGCACCTCAAACAGCGTGACTCCCTCTTTGTTCTTGATCGTCACACGCCGGACGTTGCCCTCGTGGACCAGATCCTTGACCTGTTGCAGCAGCTTCTCGCCACTGACTTTGAACTCTTCTGTTCGAGTATTCATGTCTCATCTCCTCTGAAGTTGTTGACGACTCACCAGACTGCTGTGCTGCGTGTACCCTGTCGTCAACTTGTGTACATGGATAGGGGTGACGAGGTTACATTGACCACAGAGAGTTCAGTGCCGTACCCGGGTTATGACTCTGGACAATCATTGGTATCATGGCAGTAGATGCTGGTTTGTCAGACCGTCATTCAGCACGGGGCGAGAATCGGGGTGAAGGCGCCTGTTTCAGGTCGATGATCGGGCAAGTGTGTGCTATAGACCATTTCATCTACTTTTCTTGAGGAGTGACATGATGACAGGGAACAAGATAGCGATCATTACCGACAGCAGCTGTGATATACCGCGAGACTACATTGAACAGCACCACATCTTTGTCCTGCCTCTCCAGGTGAACATGCCGGAAGGACAGTTCTTCGATGGCGTGGATATCACGCCTGACGAGGTCTACTCTCGCATGCCAAAGGTGATACCTTCTACTTCTCAACCTTCTCCAGGCTACGTCCAGCAAGTATTTGAGCAGATCAAGGAGGAGGGCTATCGCGAAGCAATTGCCATCTGCATGTCGGCAGGCCTTAGTGGAACCTACAGCGTCATCTGCATGTGTGCAAAGGAGGTTGAAGGATTGGCAGTACACGCTGTTGACAGCCATCGTCTTTCCATGGCCTTGGGGCTCCTCGTGATGCAGGCCGTCGAGATGAACGAGGAGGGCCGTACCTGCGCGGAGATCATGGCCAGCTTGAGCGACGGCTGGAAGAAGACCAATGCTTTCTTCTGCATGCCGTCTCTCAGCTATCTCATCAAGGGTGGCAGGATCGGCCTGGTGGAAGGCACCATAGGAACACTGCTGAGGATCATACCGGTCATCTCGATAAACAACGAAGAAGGCCGCTACTACACGTACGCAAAGATGCGCAGCTATCCTCTTGCCATCAAGAAGATAGAAGAAACCGTCAGGACTCTCGTGAAGAACAAGATGGTCCATGTCGCCGTTATGCACGGTGGAGCCCTGGAACAGGCGAAGAGAGTCTATACCTCTCTGGAGAACATGGCTGGCCTGCACAGCATCCACATGAGCCAGATCAGTCCGGCATTGGGGGTGCACACTGGCCCGGGTCTGTTCGGAGTTGCCTATCGAGTCATAGACTGAACTGTCACGGGGAGTGTCCTGGACTCTCTGGTTCGATCGCCGTATCTTGTCTCTACTGACGCTGCTGCAGGTTCACAGGGTCGCTGGGTTGTGCACTTCGAGTTGCCATCCTGACCATGCATGCACAGGAGCCGATTGGCAGGGGTGCTGGTACGCCTGCCTCGCGAGGCTATACTAGTATTGAACGCGGCCCCACCGCGGAAGGGAGGAATCTCATGGAGAAGCGACCATTTGGCAAGACCGGTGTCGAACTCCCGATCCTGAGTCTCGGGTGCCAGCGACTGGTGAATGAGGAGGGCTGCAGTCAGGATCAGGCTGTCGCCATCCTCGAACGGGCCCTTCAGCGCGGCGTATGGTACTTCGACACAGCGCCTGCGTACTCGGAGGGCGAGAGCGAGCGGCGTGTCGGTCTCCTGGCGATGAGTCGGCGCATGGACATGTGGATAGCGACCAAGGTGAATGAGACAACACGGGACGGTGCACGCCGGCAGCTTGAGGCCAGCCTCGCTCGACTGCAGACTGACCATGTGGAAGAAGTGCGCCTGCACAATGTCTTCAGCTTTGACCGACTCGATGCCATGACCGGCAAGGGCGGCGCGCTCAAGGCCCTCACCGAGGCGCGGGACGAGGGGCTGGTCCGGTTCATCAGCATCTCGGGACATGCAGATCCCCAGGTCCTCGTCGAGGCAATACGGCGATTCCCCTTCGACACTGTGCTGTGTGCCCTTTCCGCGCTGGATCACTTCATCTACAGCTTCGCAGAGGAGTTTCTCCCATTTGCGCTCCAGAAGTGCATGGGCATTGCTGGCATGAAGATCCTGGGCTGCGGTGCTCTCGCTGACGACTGGAAGCGGGCTCTGAGGTACAGCATGGGTCTGCCGGTCACTACCGTCATCACCGGATGTTCCACCATCGAACAGCTGGACGGCAACATCGACGTCGCCGAGAGCTTCGTGCCGATGACCAGCGTCGAGCGTCTGTCGTTCTTCCGTGACATCCTGCCACTGGTAACGCCGCAGAACATGCCCTGGAAGTCGAAAGAATGGGCGCGCAAGAACTGGATAGAGCGGAAAGAACCATTTGGCTTGACACGCACCGGCTGCTCATAGCAGTGAGGTGTACCGAAAAGGGAGATGCCAATGCAGCATGAATTGACCGAGCACATTGACCTGTTGAGCGACACTGGCGAACTGAACGCAAGGGGCTGGGCACGTCAGCTCGTGGCCACATACAACGGCGGACGCATTGCTGCAAGCTGGCTGCGTATCAAGGAGTGGGACTACTATTGTGTCCTGACCCCGGACTACGGTGTCGCCATGACCATCTCGGACGTCGGCTACCTGGCCGACATCTCGGTGAGCTGGCTGGACTTCGTGAATCGAACCCAGGTCACCGAAACCGTCATGAAGCCATTCACGCGAGGATCGCTCAACCTTCCACGCTCGTCCGAGACGGGGGACATTGCATACAAGGACAGCCGCATCGATATGCGCTTCACCCGTAACCCGGCATCACGAGTGCTGACCCTGGATTTCCCGGGATTCGACCATGGCAAGGGAATCAGGGGCAGTCTGCGATTGGACCAGGACCCGGCACTGGAGAGCATGGTCATCCTGACCCCGTTCCCGAACGCGCCGAAGGCCTTCTACTACAACCAGAAGGTCAACTGCATGCCCGCGACGGGAATCATCACTGTTGACGGTCTGGACCATGTCTTCGACCCTCAGACGTCGGCCGGCGTCCTCGACTGGGGCCGGGGTGTCTGGACCTACCGCAATACGTGGTACTGGGGTTCCGGCTCCGGCCGTGTGGATGGGCATTCCTTTGGATTCAACATCGGCTACGGGTTTGGTGACACCAGCGCCGCCAGTGAGAACGTCATCTTCCGGGACGGCAGGGTTCACAAGTTCGACCGCATCGAGTTCCAGATTCCACAGGACTCGTTCATCAAGCCGTGGAAGTTCGTGAGCAGTGATGGTCGATTCGACATGGACTTCGAGCCCATTCTGGACCGCCATGCCAAGACCGACATCGGCGTCATCAAGACCATTCAGCATCAGGTCTTTGGGCGCTTCACCGGTGATGCCGTCCTCGATGACGGGACCCGGGTGCATCTCGACCACTTCCTCGGTTTTGCCGAGAAGGTATTCAACCAATGGTGAGGTTATCATGAGCGCAACACGGATACTACCGGTAGCAGTACGCAACGCAGGCGACCTTGCCACGATCTGCGCAGGAGAGGGCGCGAAATCTGATCCCCTGTGGGAGCGGGCGATCAAAGCCAAGAGGCAATGGGTCCGCGATCGGCTTGCCGAGATGGGAACGTTTGCCTGGGTCGCCTACAACGGCGCCGACCCGATCGGCATGATCCAGTGCCATCCAGACCGCGACGGCGCTGGCGTCGGCGTGGCCGTCATCGATTGTATCTGGGTGCCCAAGAAGTCCCGGTGGGGACGCGGAATAGGCAGCAAGCTTCTGGCCGAGGTCGAGACAACGATGCAGCGCCAGCACCGCTGGTTCGACGGCAAGCCTGCAGACGGGATGGCTGCCATGGCCTTTCATGGCGAAGCCGAAGGTCAGCAGTCTGCCGAATCGTTCTACCTGCGCCATGGCTTTGCCCATGTCCCCGGTGATCCGGATCTGATGTTCAAGCCCTTCCTGCCGGAAACCGTCTGGACGCCGAGCCTGCTGGCTGAAACTCCGACGACCGCGATGCCCGACGATCAGGATCGCGTCACAGTAATGCTCGGGCCTCTCTCTTGCCCCTTCCAGTACCGAGTCCTCAGCCAGACCGGTACGTATGTCGCCGAGAAGCTGAGCCTGCCGGTTGTGGAAGTAGACGCTGCAGGAGACCCTGAGGGGTACGCAGCCCGCGGAAGCCGCCCCGGCATCCTTGTAAGGGGTCGCCTTCTGGAGCACGACCTATGGCAGCGCGAGAAGCTCGACCAGGAGTTGACCGGGTTGTAGTATTCCCGGAAGGATCATACACGACAACGGAGCCCCGCATGTCGGGGCTCTTTCACGTATGGAAGAAACGCCAGACTCCAGTCTAGTCCACAGGGATGCCAAACAGCAGTCCCGTTGTCGTCCGGAGCGCATCGGTATTCGGGACGACGTAGGAGATGCCATCCACGTACTGCGGCAATCCCGGGAAGGGTACTGACTCCACGTCTGCCTGTGCCACATCCTTGTAGGTCATTGCGATACGCGCCATGACGCTGAACGACATGTCCGTCGTCACAGCCGCCTGCACGGAGCGGATGATGGCAGGCAGACGCATCAGTGTCCGCACCTCCTTCGTCTGGTCGATGATAGCAGCCAGGAGCTTCTTCTGGCGAGCTACACGCCCATGGTCCTTGCCGGACCAGGTGCCGAAATCGCCAACGGCATCCATCCTGAACCGCGCGTACTCCAGCGCCTCTTCGCCGTCCAGATGCTGGATGCCCGGCTGCAAGTCGATGGCTACGTCGACCCCCTTGTAGAGCATTCTCTCCTCGACGTCGATCGTCACGCCGCCTAGAGCATCAATTATCGCAGCAAACCCCGCGAAGTCAGTCTCGACTGTGTAATCGATGCGTAGACCCGGCAGCAGGTCGGTCTTGATGGTATCGACAAGCAAGGCGGTCCCGCCGCCACGGTAGTAACCGCTGGAAGCCTGGTTCAACTTGTTGATGCCATGGCCGGGGATCGTGACGCGAGTGTCGCGTGGGAGCGACAACAGGCGGACATGCTTCGTGGCCGGGTCCAGCCGCACCAGGATGATCGTGTCTGCACGTCCGGGGTCATTCTTCTCGCGGGAATCAGCACCAAGCAGCAGGATGTTGAGTGGCTTGTCGAGGTCAGGCTCTGGCTGGAGGGGTATCGGGGGCACCACACGCTGAGCCGGAGGCGGATGATCGACGGCAGCCGTGACAGAGTTGTCAGTCACAAGAGAGTAAGCAGGCACAGCACGTGACACGAACGCTATACCGACTAGCATTGCCACTATCGCCAGCAATGCGAGGGCTATGTGCAAAGTGCGCTTCTGTACCACCTTCTGCTCCCCGTTCCAGTCAGACAATTGGCTTCTCAGTATACAACACGATCCTGCATTCCCAATGTCGGCAGACGTGTGCTGTCCTCAGGGCCCTGGGTCGTCCCCCTCGCACTGAACAGACATGATGGGCGAAGAAACGACGGACGAGTCGATCAGCTGTTCGGCGTGACTGCTGACGGATTCGCGACCACGGGCGCATCCTTGAACAGGGGAGCGACCTTGTCTTTCATCGGCCCCGTATAGGGCACGACGTACGAGGTGCCGTCCACATATTTCGGGATGCCCGGGAACACAACCGTCCTCACGTCCTTGTCCGTGGCATCCTTGAAGGTCATCCCCAGCCGCAGCATGTCAGCAGACGACAGGTCTGTCACGACGGCGTCCTGCATGACACTGATGACCTTCGGCAGGCGCCATGCGTTGCGGATGCTGGTCGTCTGCGCGATGACAGCCTTGAGCAGCTTCTTCTGGCGAGCGACGCGCCCATGCTCCTCGCCACCCCATGCTCCGAAGTCACCCACGCCGTCCGCACGGAATCGTGCATATTGCAGTGCCTTGTCACCATCCAAATGCTGCACGCCGGGCTTGAGATCGATAAGCGTATCCTCAGCCTTGTAGTACATGCGCTCCTCGACGTCGATCGTCACGCCGCCGAGAGCATCAATCATGCTCGCGAACCCCACGAAGTTCGTGCGTACAT
The DNA here is from genome assembly GCA_964426505.1 of uncultured Caldisericota bacterium. Taxonomy (GTDB): domain Bacteria; phylum Caldisericota; class Caldisericia; order Cryosericales; family Cryosericaceae; genus Cryosericum. The sequence continues at coordinate 1,143 of CAYRQW010000080.1, read as the reverse complement.
AGTAGTCGACAGAGATGCCTGGCACGAGGCCGCTGATGGTCTCTTCGAGCAGTGGAATGCCGCCGTTCGTGTACACATCATTGTTGGTCGCGGCATTGATCTTGCCGATTCCATGTCCGGGGATACTTACCCGTGTATCGCGCGGAATAGACATCATGGTGATCTTCTTCGTCACCGGATCCAGCCCCACCAGCATGATGCTGTCGGAACGTCCGGGGTCGTCCTTCGTGCGTGCATCACACCCCAGCACCAGGATGTTGATGTGTTTGTCCAGCGCGACCATCGGCTTCACCGGCTCGGTCGGACTCGGCGCAGAAGCGTGCACGGCGCGGTCGAGTCTCCACACCAGCCCCCCGACAACAAGGACGGCCAAAACCAGTATGATCAGGACAACTCCCGGGACTGCCCGGCTGCGGACTGTTCCCTGTCTTTTCATGAACCCACGTGACGGACGGTTGCCATTTCGCATCTCCTGTTCCTGTGTAGTGCATGTTTCCGATACTGAGACGTGTACTTAGAACGAAAGTCCTTGCCTTCGCCGAAGAGATGGGGCGATTGCCTGTGACTGGAGTACCTTCTGAGACTCCGGCTGCGGGGCGTGCTGTGCGTGGTTGAAGCCAATCAGGGCGAACAGGCCCGGCACAAGGTACAGAGGGATCCCCATACGCGCGACTCCTGATTGAGGTGCAGGGGTCCTGCCAGAAGGAGCAGACAGCCTCCCAGGAAGACACCTGTAGCGACTTCCAGAAGTGTTGCGCGCAGTGACTGCTTCATAGACGCGTCACACTGTACTGTCCCGTTCCTAGAGCACCGGCTTGAGCAGCTCTACCACGTCTCGGGCCGTCAGGATTCGCAGTTTTCCCAGTGGACCCTCGGAAAGTGCGTTGAACGCGATGTCGCGGAGTTCGCCGGCTCCGATGCCAAGGTCTCCCAGTGTCGAAGGTGCACCCCAGCGCTGAAATGCCGTCCTCATGGACACAATCCCTTCTTCGACCGTGGCCGCACCCCAGACAGTCCTTGCCCACCGCTGAAACTGGCCCGGGTTGTTGTCGCGCTGGTAGGTCATCCAGGCGGGAAGGATGACCGCCATTCCGGCTCCATGGGCTATCTCGGGGTGCAGAGCACTCATTGCGGATTCGATGC
>CAYRQW010000079.1:0-7577 GCA_964426505.1 uncultured Caldisericota bacterium | reverse complement strand
GAGGTTGACAGAGTCGCTTATGAAATCGCTTCACAGCAAGGAACGCAAGGGCAGCGTCAAGAATGGGCAAGGAGTCTGGACATGACAACGCAACACACCGGCGGACATCGACTGACGGCCATTATCACCGTTGCCGATCGGATGTGGCGAGGCATTCTCATCAACTGGCTGGCAGCGAGTCCACTTCTCGTGAATCCAGTCAGGGCATCACTGATGCGTCTCTATGGGATACGGACAGCGACGCACGGGATTCGGCCCGGATGCTACTTTGCCGGTCGCGACATAACCATCGGAGCTGGCACATTCGTCAATTACCGCTGCTTCTTCGATGGCTCAGCGCCCATCCGTATCGGCAAGAAGTGTGGAATAGGTATGGAAGTGCTGTTCTGCACGTCGACGCACTTCATGGGACCGGCGACCGAGAGGGCGGGGCGCGTCCATCCACAGCCAATCGTGGTTGGTGACGGCTGCTGGATCGGGGCGCGTTCGGTCATCCTTCCGGGTGTGACGATCGGCGATGGCTGTGTCATAGCGGCGGGAACTGTCGTCAATAAAGACTGCGCTGACAACGGCATGTACGCGGGAGTCCCAGCGCGGCGTATCAAGGAATTGCCAGTGGACAGTGAGCCCGTGTGACAAACGGCGACGTTTTCAATCGGCCAGGAGGATGTATGGCGGAGCAGCTGGACAGGGGATACCTCTTCACGGACATTGGCGCGTTGGAGGTCGCAGGTACGGAGAACGGTATTGTGTCGGTGATGTTTGTCGAGAACGTCGACACGGAAGCAGCCTGCGTGACATCGATCGTGCAGCAGTGCATCACTGAGTTGGGCCAGTACTTCGGCGGCAGGCGCACGACGTTCTCCGTTCTCCTGAGTCCGGCAGGTACCGAATTCCGAGAGCTGGTCTGGCACGCGCTGCAGGGAATCCCGTTTGGTGAGACGAGAAGCTACCGGGACGTTGCCATGGCTATCGATCATCCAAAATCGTCACGCGCGGTGGGTGGTGCCACAGGTCACAACCCCATTGCCATAATCGTTCCCTGTCACCGCGTCATCGGCAGCGACGGCTCGCTCACCGGCTACGCAGGAGGTCTCGATCGCAAGCGATGGCTGCTGGAGCACGAACGGAGGGTTCTGGCCGCTAAGGGCTGAGCACTTCCCGAAGAGGGCAGACATGCAGGCCGGCCTCGTCCATGGCGCGACGGACCATTTCCAGGATCCGGCGTGCATCCGGATTGTCTCCATGAACACAGATGGAATCGGCACGTATCACGACCGGTTCGCCCTGCGCCGTTTGGACCATTCGCTCGGTCACCATCCTGACGACACGCGCGGCGACAGTCTCAGGGTCCTGCAGGAGCGAACCCTCATGGACGCGGGCGACCAGCGAACCATCTGCCTGGTATGCCCGGTCGCCAAATGCCTCGGCTGCAAAAGGGATGCCCGTCTCGCGGGCCGCGATTTCGTGCTGAGATTCAGGCAGTCCCAACAAGATCAGGTCAGGAGCAGCATCCCGGCTTGCTCGAGCAAGCGCGCGCGCAAACAGCGGATCCCTGGCTGACTGGTTGTACAGCGCTCCGTGTGCCTTGACATGGCACAATGGTACTCCTTCGGCACGGCACACGGCCGCCAGGGCGCCAATCTGGTACAAACAGAAGGCGTAGACTTCGTCGGGCGTACAGGCCATGGCGCGGCGTCCGAATCCGACCAGATCTGGATAGCCTGGGTGCGCTCCCACAGCAACGCCGCGGTCGCGGGCCGCTTTCACTGTTGCCAGCATGACCTGCGGGTCGCCGGCGTGGAATCCGCAGGCGATGTTGGCGCTGGTGACATGGTCCAGGACATGTGTGTCATCGCCGAGACCCCACACGCCGAAGCTTTCTCCTACGTCGCTGTTGAGATCAACCGTCATGTTCATGGTCCACCTCCAGAGGAGTCACATCCTGCCACTCGACGACGTGTTCTATGTCGTTCACGGTCACGCGCAGTGTACCACCTGAACGACGCTGGCGCCAGATGGCCTGCAAGCGGGTCAATTCCCTTTTTGCAGTCGACTGCTCCCGAAGCATCTCTTGCGCGTCATCAAGGGAGCACATGCGAAAGTGGATGCTGTCACCCGGGCGGCGCTGCGCCAGCCACCCGAGTGAGGCCGCAGCGACGACAAACGGCTTGACGTATCCTCCAGTCGTCTGGTGATCTGCGAGCATGATGATGGGCAGACCTGAGCCCACTATCTCGACGGCTCCCTCCGGGACGACCTCCGAGATGACATCCGCCCCAGCCACCACATCCAGCCGCGGTCCCTCTAATCGACAACCCATGCGGTCACTGGCGTCACCGACTATCCAGGCTGCGCTCAGGAATGCCTGTTGTGCCATGGGCGTGAGCGAATGTATCTGTGGACCAGGCAGCGTCGGAACCGGCGCGTCTGAGGAATAGGATGGTCGTAACTCCGTCGGACAAGAGAACCCATCAAGCCGCCTGTCGCACGGATTGAGCGTGTGGAAGAACAAGTGATCTCCAGTATGCAGGGGTCGTCCCCGGAATCCTCCCAATGCAGACCGCAACAGTGTCGAATGGCTGCCCAGCACGCTCGGGACGTCGATCCCGCCAGCGACACATAGCCAGGCTCGGCAACCAGTATCAGCACAACCGGTCATGGAGATGATGCTGCCGGAGCGTACCAGGACCGCAGTCCACGCCGGGGCGTCGCGTCCGTCGACCTGCAGCCCCATGTCCGCACCGGTCACGGCAACGAGCGCGTCTGCCGTGACGGCCAGGCATGGACCGGATAGCGTCATTTCGAGAGCCGCAGTGCCCTCTCCGTTGCCAACCAGGATGTTTCCGAGTGCCAGTGCCTGCCTGTCCATGGCTCCCGAAACAGGGACCCCTGCGTGCTGCAGTCCTCGGCGGCCGTCATCCTGTACCACCGTCAACATACCGGGCTCGAGCACGTCACATCCAGCTCTCTCTGACTCCCGAATATCGCATATCTGTGGATAACATGTGAATTCGTGTGACCGCTGTGTTTCGAATTCGTGAACGCTGATGGGAGAGAAGACGATGGAGTCTCCAGCCTGTACCAGCACTGGCTGCAGACACGACGGGTCGAACAGGGTGAGAGGTGTTCGGCCGATGATGTTCCAGCCTCCCGGGCTGGACACTGGATAAACACCAGTCTGTGCTCCCGCTATCCCAACGCTTCCTGCCGGTACGGTTGCTCGCGGCGTTGCAAGGCGGGGTGTTGCCAACTGTGGGTCGAGGCCTGTGAGGTAGGGAAAGCCGGGGAGAAAGCCCAGCATGGAGCACCGGTATACGGCTGCGGCATGGCGCCTCGCGACTTCCTGCTCACTCAGTCCGGAGCGCCGGCAGACGACATCCATGTCCGGACCATACTCGCCGCCATAACAGACAGGGATCGTGACAGTTCTCGGCTGGACAGGCAGGGCGACCGTCATATCTCTTGCAGCTGTCTCCACGGCTTCCCTGATCTGTAACAGCGAGACCTGGAGTGGCTGGATGATCAGCCCCAGCGTGCAGTATCCCGGAACCGTCTCGACCAGCCACGCGGGATGCAGGTCCTCTATGGCGCGCCGGAGCGCATGGACGCGCGCGTTTGTCGAGAAAGAGATGTCATCTCCGAGTACGACCAGCCAGCAGCTGTCGCCTGCCTGCACCACAGACATCGGCCAAACCTGAGATTCCATGCTATCATGATAGCCATTTTTGCTCGTGGTGTCAGTTTCTGGCAGACAGAAATCCCCACAGGAACCGGTTGATCGCCTCTCCTCGGAAACACACCAGCAGAAACGATGGCGCAGTCCTCATACAGACTGCGCCATCGCGTTTTCTCAGGTCAGGTTGCTCGCGACGAATGCCCAGTCGACCAGGCTCCACCATGCTTCGACGTACTTGGCGCGCGCATTGCGGTAGTCGATGTAGTACGCGTGCTCCCAGACGTCGCACGTCAGCAGGGGCTTCTTGCCATCGCGCATCGGGTTCATGGCGTTGCTGGTGCTCTCGACACTCAGCGAGCCATCACGGTTGCGAACCAGCCATGCCCAGCCGGAGCCGAACGTTCCGACCGCGGTCGCCGTGAACTTCTCCTGGAATGCCTGTACAGAGCCGAACCCCTTGATGAGCAGATCTGCCACGACACCAGCAGGTTCCCCGCCTGTGCCCGGCCTCATGCACTTCCAGTAGAACGAGTGGTTCCACACCTGGGCTGCGTTGTTGTAGATGCCGCCCATCGGCGCCGTCAGGATGATCTTCTCCAGTGACTCTTCCTCCATCGTGGTGTGCTCGATCAGCTTGTTCAGGTTGGTGACATAGGCCTGATGATGCTTGCCATAGTGATACTCGATTGTCTCAGCGGAGATGATGGGAGCCAGCGCGTCCTTGGCCCATGGCAGTTCAGGTAGTACGTGTATCATCGAAGACCTCCTGTGGTTTTTTTGCCGTGCATCCTGTCACAACATTCTGACTGTTCTCAGTTTATCGAGAGTGAGCGACAATACGAGACCAGATGAGCTCCTCCCAGGCAAGTTGATCCAATTGACCCTTTCCACTCCGGCGATATGATGCAGTCAGCAGACAGGGGGTATCACATGTTGCCACGAGTCATCATACACAATGCCGTGAGTGCGGATGGACGCATCGACTGGTTCGAAGCGGATCTGGAAGTCCTGTATGGCTTGGCTGGAAGGTGGCATGAAGACTGTGCGCTGGTCGGCTCCGGGACGGTTCTGGCGGCGCCGGAATCATCGAAGCGGGACAGAGAACCACTACTGCCACACGTCATCGACCCATCAGATACGCGTCCTATGCTGGCGATCGTGGACGGTCGAGGGAGGGTCCGCTGCTGGAAAGCGTGGCTGGCGATGCCCTACTGGCGAGGGGGCGTGGCGATCTGTTCAGAGAGCACGCCGGACGAGCACCTCCAGTACCTGGCCAGGGTCGGGGTCGACTGCATCGTAGCGGGACAGGACAAGGTCGACATGAGAACGGCGCTGGTGGAGTTGAACGAACGCTACGGTGTCCTGACCGTGCGCGTCGACTCGGGAGGTATCCTGAACGGCGTACTCCTCCGCGCCGGGCTCGTCACCGAGGTCAGTATCCTGGTGCATCCGGAGCTGGTGGGTGGGACATCACAGCGATCCATGTTCCGTGCGCCTGACCTCGCGTCTTCCAGGGGCGTTATCCCTCTTGCGCTCGTCAGCGCCGAGATCATCGGCGATGGCCTGGTGTGGCTGCGCTACAAGGTTGCCGGCAGAAGGAAGAGATCTCTGCGCAAGGCCTGAGCTGCGCAACGGCTTGAACCTGCGACCGTCCCGGTCACTTCCTTGACTCGGGAGATGTTCGCTCTATACCTGATACAGACAGGCACGTGAGACAGACTCCTGTGATTAGTGCCACAGTCGCACAGGATGAATCTTGCCGATTGGAATCTGTACGTTGCAGGTTGTGTACGGTTGTCACAAGGGGGTCTTTCATGGTCACCCGCATACCGGCACAGGAACGCCATTTTGTCGACTTGTCCTGGATGCAGGCTTACTGGCTCTTCTCGTACGGTGAGTGGTACGTTCCGGGCAACGTGCGTCTGGGCAAGCTGCGTGTCTTCAATGATGACCTGATCCAGCCGGAGGAAGGCTTTGGCATTCATTCTCACGAGGAACTGGAGATGGTCACGATCATGCTGTCAGGGCAGTTGACCGTCACCGACGATGCCGGAGAGAGGACCGTTGTTCATGCAGGCGAGGTACATCGGATCTCTGCGGGCACGGGAACGAGGCACACGGAGAAGAATCAGTCAATTGATCCGGCCCGGTACTACCAGATCTGGGTCTTCCCAAACGAACCCGACCTGATACCATCGCATGAGCAGAGAGACTTTGCGCAGGTGTCGCGGCAGGACCGGTTGATGACGGTGGCCTCGGGCAGAAACGATCCGGGCGCTGTGATGTTGCATGCAGATGCTTCCATCTCGCTTTCGACGTTTTCTCCCACGTTTGCACTTGACTACCCAACCACGAGTGATCGGTGCGCCTTGCTCTACGTGACTTCCGGGTCCATTTCACTCAACGGTATCCTGTTACAGCAGGGAGACCAGGGGCGCGTGACCGGCGAAGCAAGGGGACTCTCTCTTGTGTCGGCGACGGGTGGGAGTTTCGTGCTCGTCGACGTTTCTGGCTGATCGCCAGTCGTTGGTGTGTGGGGAGCCCCCATAGTTCTGAGGACGCCGGCGAGACTCTGGCGCACAAACCTGCAAGTATGGAAGCGGAACCGACGTGAGACGGGACGAACAGCCGCACCGTGCTTTCTCGAGGATTCTGCTCATATCCGGATCCATGGCCTTCGTGCCTGTGGTGGCAGGTGCATTACTTCTCCACAGGTATCTGCCGGCACTTGACTGGGTACGGTCCTGGCTGGCCGCTGTAACGGCAGTCACGTTCGTCACATATGGATACGACAAGCTGATTGCCGGGACCAGAGCAATACGCGTTCCCGAGCGCATCCTGCTGGCGCTTGCATTCACCGGAGGGACGGTCGGAGCACTCGTCGGCATGCAGTTCTTTCACCACAAAACCAGCAAGGAGAGCTTCCTCAAACGTTTTGGGCTGATCGTTGCCATCCAGGCAGTAGCCGTGTCTGGTTGGTATATCTTCCTGCGCCGGCACTGAGAGTCCCCTCACAGAAGCAGGCGCCATACAAATAGCTTCTCCTTGCGGAGTCAGACAAGAAAGTACTGGCATATCGAGACTGGGAAACCGCATCATCTTGCAGGGGTTTCCAGTACCAGCACGTCCCGTCCCGTGATTCACCACTCACCCCACTCCTCTGTGATCGCGGATGCTGGTAAGGTCAGAATGGCAGATTAGCCAGTCAGCAAAAGGCGTCATCGCCACTCTGACTCAATTACCGAAAACACGGTTCAATTACGGAAATCGTGGGTCAATTGCCAAAGATGAGGTTCAATTTGTGCCCATGGAGTCCGTAATCCAGGAAGCTCATGAATAGCGGCCGAATTTGGCGTGATGGCCGGACGACGCGCATCTGGAAGATGTATATGTCTGCACCGGACAATTGATGGAAATGCTGCCAGGTACAGAGCAAATCGCGGTGTTCCCCTTTCCGCGAGGGTTAACAATACGTTAACGTCGAGATGGTATAATGCGCTTGGAGGCAACCATGATCTGGTATCTTGCACTTGTCATAGGAGTTCCGGCTGTTCTGATCGTCGTTCTGCTTGTCCAGGATGCACGGCGCAGGAAGATGACGCACGTGGATGATGTGGAGAGCGCCTACGGCGCCAGACGTGACTTGTACGATGAGACTGCAGACATCAAGACCGGGGTCGGTCGCGCGATGCGCGATGTGGACCTGTACAACGGCGCGAAGAGTATCAACAGGCCAAGAGGAAGATAGCCGCCGGAGGGTTAGCTCAAATTCGGCAGAATATGCAGAGAGCCGGATCAGATGCATCTGATCCGGCTCTCTGCATATTCTGCCGAATTTGAGCTAACCCTCCGGCGGCTATCTTCCTCTTGGCCTGTTGATACTCTTCGCGCCGTTGTA
>CAYRQW010000078.1:0-7693 GCA_964426505.1 uncultured Caldisericota bacterium | reverse complement strand
CGGGTCAAGACGGAGCGCGAGCATGTCCTCCGGGTGTCGTTTAGCTTGCTGCTGCGGCCGCGGCATAGGCAGCCAGGACCCACAGGTACCAGCCAAACGTCACGAGGACGGGCAGTTCAGGGAGAGGCAGAGCTGATGGATTGACAATGAGGATGGCGTTGATGCCAGTCTTCCATCCACGCTGCTGGCGAAATGAGACGAGCGGTTCCTTGCCTTCCAGCATCCATGCACGGTCACCTCGCCACCTGCTGATAGTGTGCCAGGCGAATACCGGTCCCTCGACGATCGACAGCTTCCCGTCACCCGTCCAGGCAGACTCGAAGTCGGCCAGCCGGTCGCCGGCCTCTGTGTCTACTGTTGCGCGGTGTTGCCAGAACCCGACAAGGTCGAAGACCAGCGTTCCTGTCGAAAGGATGGCCACAGCTCGTTGCCGGAATGTGCCGGGCATCACCATGGTCCCCACTGTGCCACCCGCCGACCGAAGTTCCCATGCTCGGCGTCGCCACGTTGGCTGCACCCACTCGAGTTCCGCAAACGTGCTGTCTGGTGATGGTCTCATGCCCCGCTCCTTTTCATGCAGTATTGCAACAGGATAGCAGAGAAAGCTTACGGTTCTGCTCGACTCGTCATCGCAACGGCATAGTCATCCGGCGACTCTCGATCAGGATGGGCGACGTCGCTCGACGCTCGGCATGCAGGATGTGGAATCCAAGCCGTTCGTACAGCGCCTGGGCACGCGGGTTGTCGACGTCGACATCCAACTCGACACAGGAACATCCTGAGGCACGAGCCCTTCGGACAGACCTCTCGATCAGAGAGGAACCGATGCCAAGGGACCGCCGCTGCGGGTCCACACCGACAAATGCGATGAACCAGCTTCCAGGTGGGATGTGCTGCGTCGCTCTGGCCACGACAAGGCCGCGCCAGGCCAGGAGCACCAGCGCGCGAGCTCCCAGCTGTCCAGCGGTCCGCGCCAGCCAGGCGGAGCTGCCCTTTCTCGACGCCACACTGTAGGCAGTGAGAAGGCCGATCGGGAGATCATCGTAGAGAGCAAGTTCGGTGTTGCGCCACGAGAACATCCCGCCTGGAGCCCGGTAGAACCTCTCGACAATGTCGAGAGGTGACAACCCGCCAGCAAGACCCGTGAACAGGGCGTCGACGTCTCGGCGGGCGATGTCATACAGGAGAGGCACAGCGAACGGCGCGTCATCCGGGGTCGCGGGTCTGAAGGTCGGTCCCGGGACACTCATGGTTGGTTCCATTCTCAGACCTGCAGGCCGCGCCTCAGGGAATGCGCAGGTCTCCCGTGGCTACCACGACGGTCTGCCCTGCGATGAGAACGCGTTCGCCGGCAAGGCGCACTTTCAGGATACCGCCGCGAGAGGAAGCCTGCAAGGCAACAAACTCGGTCTTGCCCAGCACATTGCTCCAGTAGGGCGTCAGGGCGGCATGCGCGGAGCCGGTGACTGGGTCCTCGAAAATGCCGTCGGCGGGTGCGAAAAAACGGGACGTGAAGTCATAGGGTGCATCACCCGATCCCGTCACGATAATGCCGGGAATGTCCAGAGCCATCGTCGCTGCGCGGTCGGGTGTCAGTGCGCGCACGGCGGCAGCCGAGCCGAGGTCGAGAAGCCAGTAGTGGTGGGAGTTCACGCCGGTCCATCGGGGAGTCGTTTCGATTCTCAGGGCGTCGAGGACCGCCAACGGTATCGGTGAAGGAGCGGGCGGCAGCGACGGGAAGTCGAGCTCGATCCAGTCGTTCTGGTAACGGGCGGAAAGGTCCCCGCTGAGGCTGCGGAAGTACACTGCGTCGCCTTTCACGAAGCCGGCATCACGCAGCGCACGGGCAGTAGCGAGCGTCCCGTGGCCGCACAGTGGTACTTCGACTGCCGGCGTGAACCACCGCAGGCGCCAGGCGCCGCCCTCCCACAAGACGAACGCTGTCTCTGACAGATTCATCTCCCGTGCGATGGACGCCATAGCCTCATCCGTCAGCGGTTCCTGCAGGAGGCACACTGCTGCCGGATTTCCAGCAAACAACTTGTCCGTGAATGCATCGATGATGTAGTATTTCATGCATTCAGTGTAGGGCCGCACTCCTTTTCGTGCAAGGTGAGGTCCGCTCCGAGAACACCCGTTGGCGTCTTCAACGTTCACTGTGAGAATGTGTCGGCTGCTGACCAGGACTGTGATGCCGGCACCAGGCGTTGGTCTGCGAGGACGCAGCCGGGCGTTCCGGACTGTCCACGCGAGTCCTGCTACTTGTCATGACTCTTCTCGGCCTTGCTTGCCACCGAAAGTGCGATCGCGACGGACTGTTTCTGAGGACGGATGGCCTTTAGTTCAGTCTTGGTGTTCTCCCCCAACCGTTCTCCTGCCGTACACCTTCTTCAATGGCATGTCAAACCTCCTCTTTGGGCCCTTTGGCCGGAGCGCCGGCAAACGCATCGATGATGCAGTATCTCATGGCAGCATTCTGTGCTGGGTCACTCGACAGGGCTACAAGACGTTGGCCTCGGAACGGGCTAGCGTCGCACCTGCGCAGTCATGGCGAGAACCTTCCCGTAGTAGTCTCTGATGTGAGCAACAGCAGCACCGATATCTGCATCAATGTGACATGTTGCGGCCATAGCTGCATATGGTCTTGCCCAAGAGTCGGGCGGGTCACGGAGACTCTTTGGAATTGGATGAGTGTTTCTGTGTCTGAAGGTTGCCATCACTGCTGCCGCGACATTATCAGGTTCCAGCGTCCCTGTGTCGATCAGCAGCGTCATATCGACAAGGTCCTTGACGCGACTGTTGTCGCGAGTGCCGGTACGGGGCATCGTATAGGCGTGCAGCTTCTCGGCGAACTGCTGCTCTAGGCTGGTCGTGGTCAGCGGGGATGCCTCAATGCCAGCGAAGGCAAACCAGTCCTCACCGGCTGCAATGCGCAAGGGTTCGAGAAGAACGTCCCCAACGGCGACGTCAACGTGAAAGGCTACGAAAAGGCGACCTCCGAGCATCGAAGAAATGGGAAACCTCTCGCCACCGTACTGCGGGCCATCGAGGTCCATCATCGACTCCCCCACCTGAAACTCAAACCAGTCATCGGCCTGTTGTGAAGCAGCCTCCTGAAGCATCTGCTGGAGGGTTGCAGGGCGCTTGGTCCGTCCACCAGAGGGGATATTGAGTGCGACATCGATATCTCGGGTTGCTCGGGCAGATCCAATCGACAGCTCCAGAGCGTATCCACCCTTGAGAATCCATCTAGTGGAACCATCGCTTTGTATTCGAGTGACAAATCGATCGAAGGCAACTTGCTGACGGAGGCGCTGCAGATCCTCGCCTTGGCTCAACGCTCGTTTTCTGAGGCGGTCCTCCAAGGATTGGCGGAAAGATATGGCGTCCTCATAGTGTTGAGAGCTGGTCATGTGTGAATGATACCACGTAGGATCCCGGCGAGGGCAGGGGACTGTTCCACCTTGGCAGCTTTGGCTAGATCGTCACGCTTCACCAGCCCACGCTGGAGGGCTTGGCGGATAGCCTGCTCAAGAATATCGGCAGACGCAGTCTCCAGGGAGGAGACATCGATGATGGTTCTCAGGGGCCGCGTGACGCTGTACCCATCCATCTCCTGAATGTCAGTGGCAGTAAGTATGGCACGGTGGATGACGAGGACCTTGGGTATCTTGGTCGACTTCCTGAACGATGGCGGAACCGTCATGTGGAGATGTGCCGGCATGACATCAGAGAGGTCATGAATGGAAAGGGCTGTCTCATGGGAGTAGACCCCCTGAGGCTTGCCCTTGCGGTTGCTTGACCACAGCGACCACAGCACGAGGTCTGGTCGGTCCGCTCTTGGGTAGTCTGCAAAGCGATAGATACCCCGCTGCTCGCGGATCCAGTTCGCCGATGTTGTCTGATAGTGCTGGGTGGCATACGAGTAACCGACCTCAAGCGCCTGTCTGGTAGTGAAGTATCCTTGCTGGCGAGAGGCAATGTTCCGTATGTTGCGTTCCGATTCTATTGTCTTTCTCATTTGCACAATCCTTCAGATTTTTTTAAGTATTGTGCAATCTCGGCGAGAGTCAAGGCGGACATGGATGGCATCGCCTGTCCGCGTTCGGGAACACAGGCCTCAGTCGTCTACTCTGGTCTCTCGTGGACCATCACGAGTGCTTCTAGGGCAGTCCGTCGAGCTTCCCTCTCGATGATGCCCGCCTTCACCATGAGATCAAGGAATGCATCGAAGTTGTACGTGGGTACGCCTTCTTTGCGTCCCACGCTCAACAGTCTCCTATCATGGGTGACGAGGGGCATGCCCTTCCTCTTCGCAAGCGTCAGACAGGCTGCATCGCAGAACGAGATTCCTCGATTGTTGTCCAGTGTGTCGAGGGCAGTTCTTACGTCATCAGATGTGAGTTCATCGAGGATGGCCCCTCGACGTTCCAAGTCGTCCCAGGTGGTTTCGGTAATGGGCTCCGCCACGCGCATGACATCTGGAACGTGAAGCGAACCCAAGCCTAGGGCAGCGTCAACCAGACGGCAATCATACAGATATATCCAGATGTTGCTGTCAATGACCAGGTTCAGCGACGAGTGAATCGGCATGCCCTTCTCCATTACCGAGAACCTTCTCCAGGCTCCAGCTAAGCAGCTCAGCTGCATGGGTTCCCGTGACCTCACCCTCAGCATAAGCGCGCATGACGATGCGCTCCATGCGCTGTGGCGTCTCGGGCGTCAGTCCGCAAGGAGGTTCTTCTGTTCGCCATCCCTCCAGATTGCGTAGCTTCTGCCACCGGACGTTTTCGGCGGGCGCGATGATCTTGAGGTCTGCCGCGCGATGGATCCATCCGCTCATACTGAGACCGTACTTCGCTTTGAGCAGTTGCAGCTCAACCTTGCTCAGGTGATCGCGGTGCTCACCAAGCTCGCGCATTGCAGTATCAGCAGGAACGAGAAAGGCCCCGGCGAAACGGTTGGCCAACCCCTCTGGCACCTTGCCTGACGGGTGTTGCAGGACCAGGTGAGCCAGCTCGTGGGCAAGCGTGAATCGGACTCGATCAACAGGCGCCCCGGTACGAACGACGATGAACGGCCGACCGTCGGATTCCAGAGCACAGGCATCGAAGTGATCATGCGTGGCCAGCTCTATGACCTGGATGTCGTGGTCTTCCAGTAGTGCCACCATACTCGAAATGGCATCATGGCCCAGATGCCAATCAGAACGTAGTCTCTTGGCCGCGTCTTCCACATCTGCGGCATCGCTGATACTCAATACAGGGAGCTTCAGCTTCTCGTGACGTTGTGCCAGCTCCTCGGCCTCGCTGTACCGCTCTGCCTTGTCCTGAACGGCCGTCATGATGGCCTTGCACTCCTTGACCGACAAGTCCGAACGTTTGCGGTATGCCGGTTCTGACAGGATCACGGCTGTCGACCTGAAGAGTCGCTCCAGGCTCAGATCCAGCGCCTGGCACAGTCGCATGAGGACGCCTGAACTCGGCATATCCAGATCACGTTCGTATTTGGACACAGCAACCCCGCTTACGCCCACCATCTCTCCCAGCTTTCGCACGGACAGTCCTTTCTGCTTGCGAGCTACACGTAGTCTGCTGCCAATCTCCATCTAGCACCTCCACATTGCCGTGTGCAGAAGGTTCTACATACTCACATGAATCACTCTCACGGGCGGTTAACAGAATGACATGAATGTGGAAATTGTAAACTACTACACAGCTCCGTGTAGCGGTATTGGCGAGAGACAGATCTGTGATGCGAGCACGGGGTTTCTCTTGACCTGACATGGTGTCAGTGTTTCGACCACGCAGATGCGATGAGTGAGATTACTTCGTGTCAGCCGGAGTCCCCGCGACAAGAAACATGACATACGACTTGTTGGCGTACCCGGTCGAACAGCCACACCGAACCGAAGACCGGCTCCCATATGACGCGGCCACTAGCGGACTCCAAGTACGCAGTTGTCTCTTCGAGGAAGCCACTGATGTCGGTCCAGAGCACTAGATGAAAAGACTTGGGGAGAGGAGGCCGCCGCCCCGACTCGTCGTGGTACACTTTCCCGCTCTTGGTGGCAATCGCAGAGATGGCAGGATTTCGTGACGTGACTGCTCCGTGCCAAATCTCGGGATCTTCCACAGATGGCATCGGGTAGAGACACACACCTGGAAGATAGCAGATACTTAGGTAGTCACTGCCTTGGTGCAACCCGTAAAGCGAGGCATCAAGTCCACCTTCGGGGTTGATGTCGTCGTACGGTATGGTTGTCTCACCACACGGGCCTTGAGGGTAGTCGATCCTCGGGTCGCGTTTCAGAAGGTATCTGAAGACGCGCTTCACAGCATTCTTTGGACGCATGCTGTCCTCGGGTTCACCAAGGTCGAACACGTAGCCACGATACTTCACACGAAACAAAGGCCACTCCGTTGACGTCAACAGATGCGACTCCACGAACAGACCCGGGCGACTCGATTGGGAACACGCCACCAAGTCGTGTAGCTCCGCAGCGTCAACTTGAGTCAACTCATAGTAGGTTGCAGTTCCCACTGATCGACAGACGACGTCCGGTACTGGCTCACGGGCATGTTCGGCAGACCCCCAGTGTTCGCCCGGACCGCCTTCACTACGGGCAAACTCCCGGAAGACCCCCAGGTCGTCTTGGTCCTGCCGCTCAGAGTGGTTCATCTGGTGCCGCTGATCAGTGCACTTATGTCGGAATCTTCCAGACCATAGAGCCGGAAGACGAGGGAGTTGATGGCGCGGTCGAGAGCGGCGATCTGGAGCTTAAGGCCGGACTTCTCGCGGTCGGTGCCGGAGACAGCGAGCTGACGATGAAGCGTCAGCATCTGGTCGACGAGACGGACCATCTCGTCGTGCATCGCCTTGTCGGCAGGATTGGTGAAATCGATAGAACGGATTGGCAGCTGGGTGAGAAACTGGCTGAAGAATCTGTAAAAACCACCGCGGATCGGAGTACTGACTTGCTTCCAATAGGTTTCGATCAACGAGCTATTGAGTAACCCTAAGACATATGACGGCGCCACTTCACAGTCGGGCTTCAGTGTGATGGCATAGCCGCTGGTAAGGGCGAACGCTCCCTCCGAATCCCATGCGAAGGAGGATCTTGATGCAATGTCAGGGACGATGATTTTCGCCGCTGTCATCGCCTCGATGTTCTTTGGGTAGATGAATGCATACCAGTCATCGCCAGCCATCTTGTTGCCTTCGCGCCCCTGCAAGTGGCCCTTGGCCTCGTTCAGATATGCGAAGGTCAGTGGCCAATCATGCTGAAGTTGCTTCGACGGGAGAAGCTCGGCCTTTCCATGAACTACCCGATACGGAACGATGACCGCTTTGCCGGTCGGACTGATCGAGTACCTGCGAATCTCCTTTCCTTCGACGAACCGCAGTGTCAATGCAGACTCGATCTGCGTGCTGCGTTCCAGGAACTTGGATTTCACGACCATCGTTGTGCCATCATCACTCAGGACGTTCACCACGTATACTTCATTTGCGCTTGTCCTAATGCCTTGAGCGATCTTCGCCGCTATGTCTCCCAGTCTCACCGGCATCTTGCTGAGCTTTTCGAAGAGGGCTGCCCCATTGCCGACGGTGAAGTTCCATGTGGCTGAGGTGGCTGTGGTCGCGGGGAGGTCGCCTTCGGTGGCGGAACGGTCACGACGCCATGCGGCAAGGT
>CAYRQW010000077.1:1862-7895 GCA_964426505.1 uncultured Caldisericota bacterium | reverse complement strand
GAGTATACCGGCACGGAAGCCAAGTGCTTCGCCATCGGCGGGGGAACGTACGCGCGAGCTATCCCCGGCGCAGTGGCATTCGGACCATTGTTTCCAGGTCAGCCGATGACCGAACACGGACCCGACGAGTACATCGAGGTCGACTCCCTGCTCAAGGCGACGCGCATCTACGCGTACGCCATGGTAGAGCTCCTGAAGGGATAGGGTGGGCACCGAGCGCGAAGTCAAGTACCAGGTCCTCGATCAGGCACTGTTTCGCCGCCTGAACGCCATGGACCACATCGGGAACTTCGCGCTCGAGCATGCCGGAACCATTGACATTCTGACCATCTACCTCGACACTCCTGAGCTGACCCTGTTCTACAGCCATCACGCCCTGCGCCTGCGCGTCATGCAGGGCAGGGTCTTTCTCTCTCTCAAGGGTCCGTCCGCCTCATCTGACGGGTTGGTCCAGGAGCGTCCGGAGGACGAAGTCGACGCTCCGGGGTTCTCGGAAAAGTCGCTGCCGGGTGCACAGGACATCCTTCGCCTGATGCCATCGTCAGCTGGACTGCTCAAGGACATGATCCTGTCTCCCGCCCTGCGATCAATGGACAAGCGCTCCCTGCACTACGTCCTCCATGAGAGTGAGCGCGCCTACGAGATCGCGTGTGATACGGTCGTCTTCTCCTCGCCTCGCAAGCCCGGCATCAAGGCAGACGCGACTGAACTGGAGATCGAGCAGAAGGCAGGCTCGGTCGAGGGTCTTCAGGACCTGATGCGTGCATTCGAGACGTTCTTCGCTGTGGTTCCACGCCGTGGCTCATCCAAGTACCAGGACGGACTCAAGGCGCTCGGACTCATCTGATTGGCCTCTTGTCATCAATTGTGAATCCCTCGGTGTCTGACACCAGGGGATTCACAATTGGTCAGCGAAGGACTCGAGCGAGAGTACGCCGAAGATCGTCCAGGTCGAGGGGCATTCCAAGAACACCATCCAGTGAAGACACCTTGTCGGCTGGGCAGGCCACACCCTGTGGACAGACGACGATGACCGGCAGGCCAGAACGCCTGCGGCCCGCCACGGCCGCATCGAGATCGGCACTCTCTCCGACGATCACCAGTACCAAGTGAGGAGCGAATGTCGGCTCGTCCCGCGCGGCGTCATCCCAGGTCAACACTGCCCGTGCACTGCACCCCGTCGCACCAAGCATCATGACGAGCGGTGAGGGCTTGCCAACAACCAGCACGCGTTTCCCTGTGAGGTCGATTCCCTGAGTCAGCTGCGTGGTGCTGGAATCGGACAGTGAGTGTTGACCGATCTCTCTTGCGACTGTCAGGACAATGCCGATGACTCCTGGGCTTGACGTGATGTCAAGCGCTGCCGTGTTCCTGGTCGCCACCGCCTGCGCTGCAGATTCCAGCTGTTCGGCCTCCGTGCCGTCTTCAGCGCTGATCGTCTGGGTGACTCCGGCAAGCTCCAGCCGAATCTCCGCACGAGCCTGCGTCGGGTCAACAGCAATGCTCAATCGGGTTCCTGTGACCGGCCTCAGCCGAAGGACACTGGACTTGATGAGCAGGATCAGCGCGTTCTCCAGATCGTTGTCAGTCATGCGGACAGGAACCGCGCAGCCCGGCAGGTCTCTTGTGACGGTGACTCCCTTAAGGTAGAGCGTCCCGGCCAGATCGAGAGCATCTGAGGCCACCTTGACCGCGTTGCAGGTCGCCCCGCCCTTGGAGCTGTCGCGAGCGAAGTTGAGCAGCTTGCGAGCCAGGACCGAGGCCCGTGTGGCGGACTCCTCGATCGCGGCCAGCAACCCGGTGACAGGACTGTCTGCCACCGTGTCCATCCTGGCGAGCGCTGCATTGCCGAGCACCCCTTGCATCATGTTGTTGAAGTCGTGGGTCACCTGCACGGACAGTTCTGCCACACTGCGGTAGCGCGCCAGCAGCAGCAGGCTCCCCTGCGCCTCATTGATTCTTGCCCTCAGCATGACCACACTCATGACAGCGGCCACGCAGCGGAGGCAAACTGCAGACGGCTTGCCAGCACCCGTGCCGTCGCGTGCAAATTCGGCGACGATGACTCCGGTGATCTTCCCCTGATCGCTGAGCGCTGCTGCACCAGCAGCAGAAACATCGCCCTCGTCCACCGTCGCCCAGCGGACAATGCCGTCCGCCAGCACAGCCTCCAGCATCGAAGCGGCCATGACTGGTACCTTGATGCGAGTGAGTGTATCGCCAGTATCGTGCCCGGTCGCGACAAGGTCCAGCCCGTCATCACCCGCCCCTCTGCGGTAGACAGAAAGGAACACCTTGCCAACAACACTGCCAAGAACCGCCTGAGCCTCCAGGACGGCTTGCTCGGTCGAGAACGCGCCCAGTACTGCCACCATGCCCCGAAGACATGAACATGGGCAACTCCCAGGAACGCAGGAAGCATCAGATTCTCGCTGTGCCTGATCTGCCGGTAGCTCCACCATCGCCTTCCAGTTCCAATTCTTCATTCCTTCTTCTCCTGTGTCCCGGCAGCGTCATCTGTCCTGGTCTGACGCGCCTGTGTCAGTCGACCCTCCCGCGTCAGCATTTCGACGACCGCATTCTGGGTCCGGCGATACTCGCGCGCAACATAGGGCGACAGCATTGAGTGCAGGAGTGCCGCATACTTCATCCGGAAGTGCACGATGTCGCCCTCGCAGAAGTCATGCTCGGCATCTGTCACGTCGAGAACCATATGATCGCTGGAACTGCCGGCAATCGTCACACCGTCGTCCAGTGGTATCAGGGCGCCTGGGTCCGTGTCGGTGTATCCAAGCGCTACTATGGCACGCTTGCGGACACCGCGGTCTATGAACTGCGGCTGACGGCCTTCCGCGTCCAGGCCCACCGGTCCGTCTGGCGCGCTCAGCTTCTCCCTCACCTCGATGACCTCGGCCTCCAGGACAAACGCGTCCTGGCGCAGCCATGGGATGACACGCGAATCGGTCGTACTGACGCCCAGCAGGAGGGCCTCTCCGGCTCGCAGTTCTGTCACCAGAGGTGACAACAGTCCATGCTCGATCAGATCGAGTGCCACTGTTCCACCGGTCGAGACGATCTGCAAAGGCAGTCCGGTCTCGCGGCGGGCACGCGCAGCCGATGCCCCGAACAGTTCCTGATTCTCAGCAGTGGGGAGAAGGCCGGTGATGCATCCCACATTCGCCGCCAGGCCGACGACTTCAACACCTGCGATCCTCGACGCCGCAAGGACGAAAGGGGTAAGCTCGGACATCGGAACGCCGTCGCGACGATCTCCCATTTCGACCACAGTCAGTACATCACAGATCGTCCCTTTTGCCAGGGCAGCTTCACCCAGCGCTTCCATCGCACTCAGCTCCGTCATGAAGGCATGATCAGTGATGTGCGGGACCAGATGGATCTGTGAGCGTGGAGGCTGTCTGAGCAGCGTCAACTCGAGAACGCCAAACTCCTCCTGTCGCAGACTCAGAAAGTCGTGGACACGCGAGTCACCGATGCTGTGAATGCCACCGCGCATGAACGCTTGCACGATCTCGGCATCGGAAGTGACACCCTTGGTAACGGCCACGACACTCAACCCGTGTTCCTGACAGAGCACGCGGACCTTGGTAGCATTGTCCGTCAGACAGTCGAGATCGACAACGACGCGCGGAAAGCTACTCACTATATGCACACTCCCGTCGGCAGTTCCTGATTGGGCCAATGTTGCTGCAACTGGTTCATTATAGCTCGCCTGCCCGCGTCGGAGAAATCAGGCCGCCAGCACGTCCAGCCGTGCACGAAACGGGAAGGACGCCGGCTTGAGTCGGCGCCCTTGTCTGCTGGGTCGGAATTCGAGGACGTCAAACGGTCTCGCGTTGAACCTCGGTCACCATCGTGGCCTCGGGCCGCTCCGCGTCGAGGCGTTCGACCGCCGCCTGGATGATGCGACCTATAAGGTCCTCATAGGACAGTCCCATTAGTTCAGCCATCACAGGAATATCGCTCTTGCTCCTGGTCAGGCCGGCCAACGGGTTGATCTCCATGAACGATGGCTCGCCGTTCGCGTCGAATCGCATATCGATACGCGCACAGTCACGACAATGCAGCGCCTTGAAGACACCAATGGCCAGCTCGCGCACCTTCTGGTAATTATCGGCCGTGAGGTCAGCGGGGCACTCTGGAACGAGATACTTCTCCCAATGATGTTTGATCTCCGGCGTATAGAAGAAATCCTTGTCGGTCCCGGACAGCAGCTTGAATGACATCACACCAAGGACCTCTGGCTCCCGATTGCCGATAACGCCAACGGTCACTTCGCGTCCAGGCAGGAACTCCTCGATCAGGATGCTCGAGCCAGGATACGCTGTCAGAAGCTCGTTCACCTGATTGCGAAGCTCGTCGTCGCATGTGACCCGCGAGTTGTCGTTGATGCCCATGCTCGAGCCTTCGCGGGATGGCTTCACGAACAGCGGATACCTTGGCGATCCACTCTGGATAATCGTCTCGACCTGCACAGGGTTGTCCACGGTCCAGAAGGCCGGCGTGTTGATGCCGTGCTGCATCAGGATCTGTTTCGTAATTGTCTTGTCGAGTGCCAGCGACAGTGCAAGGGTGTCGGAGAAGGTATATGGGATGCCCATCATGTCGAGGATAGCCGGCATCTGCGACTCACGGGCTCGGCCATAGAGTCCTTCTGCGATATTGAAAACCAGATCGACCGGCTGGCGTCTCAGCCGAGCGATAGCATCCAGCCCGAATCCAAGCCGAACAGGCTCGTGTCCGGCTGCAATAATGCCTCTCTCAATATTCTGGACCGTCTCCAGGGAGTCGAATTCGTCTCCCCTGTCGGATGGGATTCCTTGTGCAGTTGCCGCTTCAGTAGACAGATTGTAGGTAATGCCTATGCGCATGATACATTCTCCTGGTTGTTGGATGGGTGGTAATGAGTAAGGATTGGCTCATGACTATCCAGACCGACCGTCGCCGAGAAGCGTGGAGAACGGCTGATGCCGCCGCTCATCGGTGGAGAGAATCAATGCTGAAAGGCTGTTACCAGCAGAAAGGGAACGTGCGTACAGCCCCCGCCTGTGCCGTCTGGCGCCCGGGGGTGGTTCGTCGACAGACTCGTGGTCGTCGAACGGAAGAACCATTCCTGTATCTGTGTTCACGCAGTTGTCTCCCATGAAGCAAAATGAACATCGCACAAACTATACCGGGGTCGATTGTGTTGTCAATAGCTTCAGCCCCGCTTGTCACCCGAACCGTGTGAACTTTTGAAGAAGGCTCCAGATCAACGTTTGAGCTTCTTCTCAACCCTCGTGGCACTTTCAGCCTTCGCTTCAGAGCCAGGCCCGCTGCGGTGCGTCGCAGCACTCGAAGCCACAGGAAGAGCTGTTGAAACACTGTTGTGGCTGGCGGTCGCAACAGGCGACTTCACACTTCGCCTGGTGGCACCTGTCGTAGCTGCCGGCCTCCCAAACGTACCGTGCGCACCCGTGATGGCGGCCAGTCGCCTGTCGACCAGGCCCTTGCGGGCCTCAAGCGGCTTCAACAGCTCGTCACACGTCAGGTCGAGGTTGATCGGCGTGACAGAAACATAGCCGTTCATCAGTGCGTAGCCGTCACTTCCGGCCTTGGCATCATGGGGACCAGCGTTGCCGGCAATCCAGTAGTAGGCGCGGCCACGCGGGCTGAACTGCTTCTCCACGAAGTTCTCATAGGCTCTGTATCCCTGCTTGGTGATCATGATCCCCTTGACGTCGCTGATGGGCACGTTGGGAACATTGACGTTCAGGATAGCCGGAGCCTCGACCAGATCGGCGTAGAATGCTGGTTCGGCCAGGATCTCCATGAGCACAGCCGCCGACGTCTCGAAGTGGTGAGGTTGAATGTCGTACACCATATCCAGGCTGACGGCGATGGATGGGTGACCCTGGCGAAGCCCCTCGAGAGCGGCACTGACAGTCCCGCTGTAGAGAACGTCCACTCCGACGTTTGGACCATGATTGCAGCCGCTGACCACGATGTCCGGCGGGTTATCCTTCATCACGTCGA
>CAYRQW010000077.1:0-1852 GCA_964426505.1 uncultured Caldisericota bacterium | reverse complement strand
ACCAGAACACAGTCGGTGGGTGTCCCCCGAAGGGAGAAGCCCTTCAGACCGCACGGCATCGTCACCTCGCGGATCGGCAGGATGTCGCCCAGCGTAAGTGAATGGCTGGACCCGCTCTGGTTGCCCTCCGGGGCAACGACCGTCACGTCGTAGGCCGCTGCCAGTGCGGCTCCAACGGCGTTGATGCCGTTGGCGAAGATGCCGTCGTCGTTGGTGAGCAGGATCCGTATGCGACGAGCCCTTCTGGTTGCGCTCATGTCAGCTCCTTAGAACTCATATGTCACGCCTTTCTTCAGCGCGATCGTATCCTTGATATACCCGTTCAGTGCCTCGGGTGCCTTGGAATGCATGGGCACCAGAACGCTGGGGTCCGCCCGAACGACCAGATCCCTTATGTCAAGTTCATTCGCGTGCCCGGGGGTCGCGATGCGGTAGAAGTCCAATCGGAAGTCTCTTACCCACTTCATGAGGACGGCATAGTTGGGATCGTACTGTCCGAGAGGTTCGCCCCCGGATTGAATGAAGATCGTATGTGGGGCGGGATCGATTTCGACGAGTTCGCCGAGATCCGAGAAATCGAGCTGCAGCATGTACCTGGAGGGTTCCGTGGCAATGTCTGCCGCACGCAGCGCCGTCACCAGGTGCTCCTGCTCGAACAGCCGATAGTCGGGAGCCAGGTACTTGCCCGAACCACGCCTTGCAAGGTATACTTCAGCATTCTTGATGAGCCGTTCGAGCTCGCTGTCGAAACGGGCGAACTTCCGGGCCATCAGCATGTGCTGTGGCTGCAGGACCATGGTTCGTCCGGTCTTCTCGGCGACACGCAGGAACACTTTGAGCCGATCCGTGTCGAGGACGTAGTAGTTTGTCATCACGAGACCAGGAGCGGTGGCGATCGCCCGAGTAGCAAGTTCCTGGACCTCACCCTCCGTCAGCTGGTCGATACTGCCGAATCCAAGCCTGGTCCCTTCGGTCAGCAGGACCGTCCGGGCATGCTGCTTCTCCTGGCGCATCAGCTCGAAGAAGGTGCGAACACGCTCCGGATGCTTTCCGTGAAGACGGTAGTCACCTGTGTAGATGATCGACGTGCCGTTACATCGCACAATGAACCCGAGGATGCCCAAGATGTCGTGATCGCTTCGAACGGGCAGGACTTCGCAGTTGCCGATACGCACGACCTTGTCGTGCTCAAATACGGTAACGTGCCGTTGATCCATGCGGAGATCGAACTGGCCTGTTTCATCGAAGAACCGCAGGACCTCCAGCGTCTCGGCGCTCATGTACAGCGGAACATTGACGTCCACCAGCGGCAGGAATCCGAAGTGGTCGATGTGTCCATGGCTCAGCAGAATCCCATCAATATCACCTGGTGCGAGCGTGGCGCCGAATTCCTGCTGAAGAAACTGAACTTGACAAGGAGGATACAGGCCGGCCATCGGCGGCAGATTGCCAAACCGAAGGTAGTCACGGACTTCCAGGTATGCAGCCGGCTTAAGGCGGTCACTGAAGTGGTCCGTGCCGCCAAGGAAGTCTTTGCCGAAGTCGAGAAACAGGTTCGTACCCTTGTACTGCAGGAGGGTCTTGCTCCCGCCTATTTCGTTTACTGCGCCGTAGAAGGTCAGTTTGACTGCCATGTTTCCTCCATGCAATTCAGGTACGTTCATGATCATCATGTCCTGGCCAAAGCCATACATTATACTTTCGCGTTTGCGTCCGACAAGCCACAGCGCTATTTCGGAATCCGTCTTCTACGTATCCTCCAGCAACTGCCTCCGCCAGACCGACAGGACGAGCATTACCGGTTGCAAACGCACGACCGTTGGCTAGACTGACTGAGATACCAGATCCTGCC
>CAYRQW010000076.1:0-7987 GCA_964426505.1 uncultured Caldisericota bacterium | reverse complement strand
CCCCTGTGCAATGCCGGAACCCGTGAGTTGTGTCATCATGGAAGAAGGTACCCCTTGGTTGTCAGAAGTTCAAGATAGTGTCGTACCGCGTGGACAGCTGGTGCCGGCGCGTCGAACTCGGCAGTGCCCAGTTTCAGGGCATCTTCGCGTTCCACGCCCAGCTGGATGAAGTTGACGACCTCAGCCTTGAGATTGTACCAGCAGGGGAAGTCGCGCATGAGACGATCGTTCCACTGGAGGTCGTCGGGGGACATCCACACGTCCTCGATGGGGCCGATAATCGGGACCTTTGGCTGGAATTCGGGCATTGGAGCCGTAGTGCCTGTTGCAGCAAGCTCGGCACGCACGACCGGGGTGTCGGCACTCTCCTGCAGCGCGAGGAGAGCTGCCCGGGTGCGCCGAGCCACCCAGTCCCGCACAAGCGGGTCACTGTGCCGTACACTGTCTGCGAGTCCCTGCGAACGTATACGTGCCGCGACGACCGCAGCACGCTCATCAGGAATGCCGGAGGCAAGGTCCATGAGCGTGTTCAGAACGCCGCGGCCCACCCATTCGAACGACTCGACACATGACTTGTCCGGAGTATCCTCACTGGAGTGATAGTATCGATCGGGCCACTGGTTGATCAACAAAGCAGGGACGTGGATACTCGCGTCGTCGAAAACTGCGTGGTCGGATCCCCACGTGAACCCGGTGGGCATCAGGCGGAAATCATGGCTGGTCAGGTTGACGGCCATGAGGTCGGGGACAAACGATGGCAGTGACCACGGGGTTGCTGTGATTTCAAGCGTGGAACCGGTCTTCGCCTGGTCTTCGCCGACCATATCCAGGTCTATGGCGCATGCCAGGTCTGGTTTCTGGTCGGCAAACCACGCGATCGTCCCGTAGAACTCGGGCATCCAGAGGGCGACGACCTCGCGCTCCAGTGGCACGGTACCCAGGACACGCATGAGTTCAGCCAGCAGTGCGACTCCACTAGCGTTGTCATTCGCTCCCGGTCGGGGGTGGCACAGGTGTGCCAGGAGAAGGACAGGCTTCCGTCCACCTGGAGTACCCACACGAGCTTCCAGCATCTGGAGGTCGCCGGTGCCGGCGTCAGCGTCGAAGAAGGCGTCGACTTCGATCACCTCCTTTCCGACCATCTCCTGGAGACGCCTGAACGTGTGGCAGCTGACGTTGAAGCCGAAACCCTCACCCCGTGATTCCGATCCGAAGGAGGCATAGTTCACTGTATCAGGCATCTCCTCCGGCGTCCGGGCGATGCGAGCGTCCGGCGAGGGCATGAAGTCGGTGATGATGCACCGCGCCCCACGGTTCACGATGGCTTCGCGGTACACGACGGCAGGTTTTCCCGTCGCCAGGACAGCACAGCCATCGACTGGCTGAGCATAGTCAGAACCTTCCGTGCCGGACCCGACGTCAACGATTCGGAGATGCTCGACGCCCCGGCTGGCCCCGGACAGGAAGATGCCGCCGATCGGGGCCAGCCTCAGGTCGGGGACCAGCCACTCGCCGGTCGACAGCCGCAGAGAGCCCCCCTTGAGGTTCCAGGGGCGTGGCATCAGGTACCCCTGGCACGTGTCTGTGTGTGGATAGTGGCGCACGACACCCGTTCCCACGAATTCCCGCAGCCTGGCGATGGCATCGACAAGTCCCTGTCCTCCCGTCGAACGATGCAGAAGGGCAAGGTCGCGCTCCAGCTCCAGAGCGTTCTGAGGGCAGAACTCCCGAAGCAGGTCCTCGCGGAGCGTCATCTTCCTCCAGTGACCGGGTTGAGCAGTTCAGGCTCGAGCACGTCCATGTAGACCATGTCATAACGCACACGGTCACGGACGACGGACTCACGGAAGCAGCCGAATTCCCGGAAGCCGATCTTGCGGTATGCCTTGTCACCGCGCGCGTTGATGGACAGGTGACGCAACAGGATACTGTGCAGGTTCAGCTTGTCGAACCCGTAGCGGCACAGCAGGTACAGTGCTTCGCTGCCATACCCCTTGCTGTGAAACTCCTTCTCGCCGACCAGGATGCCGACCTCGGCCGTCCCTTCCCTGTTGTTGATATCGAACAGAGTGCAGTCGCCGATGAGCCTCTGGTCGCCCGACAGGCGGATGTCCATGTGCACCATGTGATGGCTGGCGGCCTTTGCGACAACATCGTCGTACCACGCGTACTCCTGCTCCAGTGTGCCCACTTTCCCGTAGTCAAGCAGGAAGATGTTCAGTTCGGGGTCCGCGATCCAGCGCAGGTACGCCGGGACATCCTCGCGGCACGCCGGTGTCAGGACGACCTTGGTTCCACTCATGATGACTGGCAAGTTCTCCATGCTCCGACCTCCTCAGAATCGATGAAACCAGCATATGCACAAGGGTGCTGTGGTGCAAGCGTCCAAGCTGCCGGTTCAGAGCGCTCCGCACCCACGCCGCAGTTCCTTGACGCCGAGTCCACAGAATCTATACTGTTCGTGCTCAAGAGCAAACCGGCTTCAGTTCCGTCGCGGACTGTCGCTGTGGCTGCGTGCCGTCGTGCGTGCGGCTTCAGGTTCTGCGCCGTTGTGCGCTGTACCTCCGGTGAACAGGGACGCGTTGTCGCCCTCGCTCGCCACCTTGCCTGGAGGATCACGCTATGCACACTAGAGCTCTTCGTTCTGTTTGCCTCGCCCTGACTGCCATCGTCATGTTGATCGGCAATTCTCCGCTTTCGACTGCACGGGCAGCCTACCGGCCGGTGTCGTCGGTCGTTCTCACTGTTGGGAGCCCAACGATGACGGTGAACGGGTTCAGTTTTCCCATCGATGCTGCCAACTCGAGAGTCGTTCCCGTCGTCGAAGCGGCCTGGAACAGAGCTCTGGTTCCGATTCGCAACGTCGTGGAGTTGACTGGTGGCACTGTGGCATGGAATCCGGCCAGCAAGACAGTGCGCCTGTCGCTGGAGTCGCACGCAATAGAACTGACCGTCGGCAACGCCAGGGCGAAGGTCGACGGACGCGCGGTCTGGATCGACACAGACCGCCGTGTCGTGCCGACAATCCTTCTCGGTCGCGTGATGATCCCTGTCCGTTTTGCCGCGGAGTCGCTGGGTGGGCTTGCATCCTGGAGCTCTCAGAGCAGGACGATCTCCCTGACCCTTCCCAAGCAGATGCAGCAGGTCACGGACATGCAAGGACACACCGTCACCGTGCCGTGCCGCGTCGTGCGCATCGCGACGATCTCGGCCACTGCCACGCAGCTTGTCTTTGCTGCAGGGGCACAGGACCAGCTCGTCGTCGCCAGCTTTGGCCCTGCCGTCAAAGGGAAGGCCATGACAGCGATCTATCCGCGGATGAGTCAACTGCCCGACGCCGGCAATGCGAATGCGGCGAACATCGAGACCTTGCTGGCGGCTCACCCGGACATCGTCCTGACAGAGGAGGGGCCGGCGCTGGCTCAGATGAAGGCTGTCGGACTTCCAGCGTACGCGTTTTCTGCCGAGCAGCCGGGACAGCTGACCGACGCCATCACCCGGATGGGCGCGCTGACTGGTCATATAGATGAGGCGAAGCAATCTGTGGACCTGCTGACGACAAGGATGAAGACCATTACGGATGCCGTCTCTCCGATTGCAGCGGCGAAGCGCCTGAAGGTCTACGTCGCCGGATCGAGCATCTTCAAAACCTTTGCGGGAGACTTCTTCCAGACGTTCATGGTGAGGAGTGCCGGTGGAGTAAGTGTCTCAGAGGAGTTGACCGGCGGCAAGGTGGACGTATCTCCTGAGCAGGTGCTGGTCTGGAACCCGGACGTCATCATCCTCACGTCCTACACCAGGGAATCCGTGAGTGACGTGCTTGCGAATCCCAAGCTTCAGAACGTGGCAGCCGTGCAGAACAAGAGAGTCTACGTGATGCCGAAGTACATCGTCTCGTGGGACATGCCTGTTCCCGAGTCATTTCTAGGCACGATGTGGCTAGGCCACAGGCTGTACCCCGATCGGGTCCACTTCGACATGGCTGTTGAGATCGCGCAGTTTTACAGGCAGTTCTACGGATTCACGGTCCCCACGACCGACCTCCTGGCACTCTCCCAGTAGCGCATGCCGCAATTCTGTCAGTCAGTCGTCGACGTCCAGGACCTTGGCTTCGCCTATGGCGACGCAGAGGTCCTGCACGACGTCACCATGGCGATCGGTCCCCGCGAGGTGTTTGCCATTGTGGGACCAAACGCCGCGGGCAAGACGACACTTCTGCGCTGCGTCGAGCGACTGCTGACGCCAAAGGCAGGAACGATCCTGATCGACGGTCGTGACCTGAAGACGCTGTCGGCACGGGATATGAGCAGGCGCGCCGCATCAGTGCCGCAGTCGCACACGCCCGCCTTTCCATACACCGTTCAGGACATCGTGCTGATGGGGCGCAACCCGCACTTGAGTGCGGCTGCCCAGCCTGGTCCGCAGGACGTGGCGGTGGCACAGCAGGCCATGGATGAACTGGGCATTCGGGCCATCGCCCTCCGTCCCTACACGCAGCTGTCCGGGGGACAGCTCCAGCTGGTTCTGCTCGCTCGCGCGCTGGCGCAGGAGGCGCAGGTACTCCTGCTGGACGAACCGACGGCGCATCTCGACTTCCGGAACCGGCATGTTGTGCTGAGTACCATACGGGATCTTGCCGTCCGCCTCGGGTTGACGGTCATCATGACCGTCCATGACCCAAACGATGCGATGCAGTACGCCGACCGGGTAGGACTGGTGAGCGAGGGCGGCCTGATCGCTCTCGGGACTCCTGACGAGGTTCTGACCGCCGAGAATCTGGGGCGGCTGTATGGCATGCCCATCGAGGTTCTGACAGACGGCAACCGGCGTGTGATCGTCGCGGGGACCCCCTCATGAAGCGCGGACGGTTTGTCCCCACGTTGGCACTCATGTGGCTGGGTGTGCTGGTCGTACTGCTGGGTTCGCTCTGCCTGGGGCGCTATCCGGTAAGTCCTCAGACCGTTGTGCGCGTGCTGATCTCCCGATTCGTGCCCATCGCCCGCACGTGGGACGCGACTGTCGAGACGGTGGTCTGGCAAGTGCGTCTGCCCCGTGCGCTGGCTGCTGCGCTGGTTGGAGCGGCACTTGCCTCCGGCGGAGCGGTCTTTCAGGGACTGTTTCACAACCCGCTGGTGTCGCCGTACGTTCTTGGCGTCTCCTCGGGGGCAGGGTTCGGGGCGGCCGTCGCCATCCTGCTGGGCGCAGGCGCTGCTGCCACGCAGGCCTCTGCCTTCGCCACAGGAGCGCTTGCCGTATCCCTGACGTGGCTGGTTGCGCGCTCAGGGCGTGACCGCTCCCACGTGACCCTGGTACTTGCGGGCTTCGTCATCGGCAGCCTGTTCTCGTCGCTCGTGGCGGGCGCGCAGTATGTTGCTGACCCATCGACCAGGCTGCCCCAGATCATCTTCTGGCTGATGGGTTCGCTCGCGTCCGTGCAGTGGAGTGACCTCCTGCGGGCAACGGTCGTGATCCTGCCGTGTCTGGTGGCCATCACAGTGCTTCGCTGGAAGCTCAACGTCCTTTCCATGGGCGACGACGAGGCGCGGTCCCTGGGGGAGAACCCTGGCATGATGAGGCTCGTCCTGATCGGGTTGACGACCATGACGACCGCTGTCAGCGTAGCTATCTCTGGCGTCATCGGGTGGGTGGGACTGGTCGTGCCACACCTGGCGCGTGGCATCGTGGGGCCGGACGCCCGCAGGCTCCTGCCAGCGTCGATCGCGCTGGGGGCAGCCTACATGATGCTTATCGACGACGTGGCGCGCACCCTGACCATGGCCGAAATTCCACTGGGCATCCTGACCGGGATCGTTGGTGCGCCGGTCTTTGCGCTGTTGTTGCGGCGCAGCCGATCTGACTGGGACTAGAGCGCCTGCTGCAGTTGTTCCAAGGCTGCAGCCAGTGCCTTCCTGCGCTCCGCTTCGTTTCCGTCGAGAATCCGCACAGGGGCTCTTGTCACAGCGCGCCATGCCTGCATCTCGTGCCAGGTCGTAGTGACTTTCTCCACTCGAACCGGGACGGTGCGTGTTGTCCGGTGTTCGTTCGCCAGGCACTCCTCCAGAGGCGGCAGGAGAACGATGACGCTCGCTTCCGGCGCCGGCGTCTCCAGGAGAGGGGCAAGCTGGTCCGGCAGGACCGTTGCGTCGACGATGACACAGCTGCCTTTCAGGGCGAGGTCGCGCGCAAGAGTCAGTTGCCGGGCCAGGACCACAGCATACAGCTCGATCTCCTTGCCGGCCCACTGGTCGCGGTTCAGGTCCAACATCTGGTGAAACGGCTCGTCCACGTGCAGCAGGACCGAGTCCGCGAGCGTCCGATGCGCCTCGATCGCAAACGTCGACTTTCCCGCCGCCCGTGGGCCCGTAATGAGGATGACTCGTGCACTCATCCAGTCAGTCTATGACGTGAATTCCACTTCACGACGCCCACCTTCACGAATTGTGGATCCCTTGGGGTCAGGCACTTTGGATATTCACAATTGGGGCCAGGACCATGCCGCTCGTCGTGCGTCATGGTAGTTGTCTCCTCAGGTCTTCCGGCCGCGTCACCGGGTGTTGGCAGGTCGACCCTTCGCAGACGTAGGCGGTCGGTTGACCGTCGAGCATTGGGCGGCCGGCGAGCAGTTCGGGTGCCCCAAGGGGAGGGGGAACAGGCGAGACTGCCATGACCAGGTTGGGTCGCCATGCTGCGCGGACCTCGCCGACCAGCCTCATCGTCCGTTCGTCGGCCGGGTCGCCTGCCACGGCGACTTGCGTTTCCTTCGCCAGGGCAACGTCGCCTGCGCACAGCCAGCGACCAAAGCCAGTGGGGTAGCTCGCGGCGAGGCTAGTCACAAGTTGCAGCGCCCGTTCTGCCAGCCTCCGCCATTCCGTGCGACCCGTGAGAGCAGCCAAGGTCAGCAGTGCCTCCACCGCCAGAGCGTTCCCCGACGGGACCGCGTTGTCCTGCAGGTCCTTTGGGCGCAGAAGCAGCTGCTCCGCCCCGTCGGGTGTATCGAAGAACCCTCCGGCGGTGTCAGTGAAGCGAGCCAGCATCTCCTCCGCGAGAAGCCGTGCTGCCACGAACCAGCGGTTGTCGAAATCCGTCTGATACAGTTCCAGCAGTCCAAGAACCAGCGAGGCGTAGTCATCCAGGTACGCCTTCGGCCCCGCCACGCCTTCACGCCAGGTGCGCCGCAGGTGTCCTCCGGGTCGCAGGGCCGTAAGCAGGAAGTCAGCGTTGCGGGTGGCGATATCAAGGTACGTTCTGTCCCCGACGACGCGTGCCGCCTCGGCGAACGAGGCAAGCATGAAGCCGTTCCAGGCGGTCAGCACCGTGTCGTCAGCGGCCGGCCGCACCCGATTGCCACGGACCTCCAGGAGTCGGGCGCGACACCTCTCCAGGGTCGCCTCCACATCTGCCGTGGTCATGCCATGACGGGCGGCAAGCGTGGCATCGTCTACGGAACGCTGCAGGACGTTCGTCCCCTCCCAGTCTCCGCGGGCAGTGACACCATACGCTTCGGCGAACAGGTTGGCGTCCGCCCCGAGCACTGTGCGGATCTCGTCGAGGCTCCAGACATAGTAGCGGCCCTCAACGCCTTCTGAGTCGGCGTCGAGGCTGGACAGGAAGGCGCCGTCCGGGGTGGTCATCTCGCGGGCGACGAATGCCAGTGTCCGCTCGGCGACATGCCGAAAGAACGTCTCGCCGGTCACCTGCCAGGCGTGCAGGTACACGCGTGCCAATTGTGCGTTGTCGTACAGCATCTTCTCGAAGTGCGGGACATGCCACGCGCTGTCCGTCGAGTAGCGTGCAAACCCTCCGCCGATCACGTCCCTCATGCCGCCCTTTGCCATCGCCCGCAGAGCATGCACGGCTGGAGCCAGCGCTGTCGTATCACCGACGAGATGGCGTCGCAGCAGGAACTCGATCGCCATGGGCTGTGGAAACTTGGGTGCTACGCCCCAGCCGCCGTTCTCCCAGTCGTACTGCTCGACCAGGGTACGTG
>CAYRQW010000075.1:0-8082 GCA_964426505.1 uncultured Caldisericota bacterium | reverse complement strand
GCGGAGTGCTCCGACTCTACTGGCACCATCTCCGTGTCCACGATTCCATCAGCGACATACTTCGCAAACTGCTCCACGATTGGTGTCTGGGGGGTGATCGGATACGCCACGACAACATCGGGATTGATCTGCCGCATTGCCTCCGCTGCCGCCTCGGCACCCGTAATTGCTTTCCTGACTCCCATCTCTGTTCCCTCCCCTACAACTTGCAAGAGGCCTGCTCCGCCTCTTCTTCGCGAATCATGCTGAGACACTTGGAGGGACACTCATGGGCACAGATGCCGCATCCTTTGCAGTAATCGAGGTTCGTCTCCAGTCGCACGACCCCCTTGAACATCCGGCCACCCTTGCCCGCGACGCCTTCCTCGCTCTTGGCGACAGGAATCGCCATGTCGGGACAGTAGCCCACGCAAATCATGCAATGGATACATTCAGATGCGTTCCAGACAGGACGGAGAACACGCCAGCCACCGGTCCTGTAGCCAAGCGATGTCGCAGGAGGCAGTTCCACACCGAGTTCCAACTCCTGCCATGTCTTTCGTTCGCTCATTTGAAGACCTCCTCATAGCCCCTTCGGAGCATGCTGATGTTTTTCTGTACCTTCTCCTCGCCAATCTTCGCAAGAAAGTGCTCGCGCAGGACAGCCTCAAGCGACTCCATCCTGACCACGCTCGTAAGCTTCACGAGTGCCCCAAGCAGCGGCACGTTGGGCGTGTCCATGCCCAGCAACTCCAGCGAAATGCCAGTCGCATCGACCCCGTACAAGACTCCATCGAACTGTGCCAGCTTCTTGATCTCAGCGGAGCATACCTTGGTGTTGACAATCAGGATGCCGGTGTCCGGCAACCCCGCAGAAACCGGGATGGAGCGCATAATGCCAAAGTCCAGCACCAGAACGACATCCGGGTTCACGATCGGCTCGTGGCTCCTGAGTACCTTCTCGGCTATCTTGGTGTAGGAAACCGTTGGGGCACCGCGGCGCTCAGATCCGTACTCAGGGAAAGACTGGATGTATTTGCCTTCCGCGAATGCAGCTTCGGCAAGCAACTGAGACCCCGATTTGGCTCCCTGGCCTGCTCTGCCGTGCATTCTGACTTCGTAGACTTCCTTCATGTTTCCTCCTCTTTCCAGACCTCGACCGCAGATTTGTAGTTCTATGGCGCGTCTTTGGAAAGATCACTCTGCAGAACCAGCAGCATCCCTCCTGGACTAACCATGCAATGAGAAACGGACCAGACGCACTGCGTCCAACGACATACTCTGGCCCCTCCTGCGTTGACATTATAAGGTGCATCAATGCAAAAAGCGATGGAATACGGGGAGACCGTCACAGTCCAGACCAGTACTCCCACACCCTCGGAGAGATGACAGACTACCGCATCCCGGCCGGCGCGCTCCTACTTCCCGATCGCCGACCCGAGCAAGGTCAGCTGTTCCTCGAGCCAGGGCACGAAGGCGCCTTTGGCTGTTACGCCAAGAGCATCCAGAGTGCAGGCGACGATGCCGTTTTCCTGTCGGCTGAGTCCGGTAGTGCCTCCAGGAGCAACATCCACTACCACGACCCGGGTCTTCTGTTCGGAACCCCAGTCTGCTACTCTCGATGCAGCCTCTGCCCCCGATAGATCGAGGCCCTTCAGGGCTGGCTGAACAACGACCCGCAACCCGAAGTCCCTGGCTGCGCTTGACCATGTCATGTCCTCCGCCAGGAAGCCTCTGGTGCCGGCGCTCCAGACGAGGCGCTTCAGCCGTCCGTCTGCCTGGCTGCACTGGTCCATGAATCGGGCATACGCCGAGTCGAATTGCTCCTTGAGATCCGGATACGTTGCGGCCAGTGTATCACGTATCAGGCGAGCCATGTCTGCCGAATCCCGGAAAGACAGCCACGAACCGTCCGACACACCCTTATCACTAGCACCGGAAAGGCTCACAACACTCACACCACCCTCCTCCATCGCGGTGGACCAGGTATCGACAGGGGTCCCAGTCCGGAAGACCACGGCACTCCTGGAAACGAGTTCCTGTGCATTCTGGAGAGGCGATCCGTCGTCTCCGGCAAGAACCTGAACCTGCAATGAAGTACCGGCGATGGCCTGAGCGATCAGGGCCACCGGCTTGATTGTTCCCGAAATGGTCATGGGCGGTGCCACATTGCGCGAACCACACCCAGACGCTGCTACGGTCACTGTCAAGGCAACAAGGATCATCCATAGCTTCTTCACTCGCGTCTCCTTCACGAGTCCGCTGCAGGCGGAGACTCGCGCTATCAGTCAGACTGGATCATCCTTCCGAATCAGCATCTTCAATAGAAGCTTGATTAGACCATAGAAGAGTCCCAGTACGACAAAGATCAGACCATAGCTCAGTCCACTGACACGAAGGCCTTCAGAGATAACCGGGTCCATCGCCACCTCCTATCGCACCAGAGCCAGGATCAAGCCTCCAGCAATGATCGAGGCGATCTGCCCTGCCACATTGGCACCAACGGCATGCATGATGATGAAGTTGCTGCCATCTTCCTGCTGAGCCATTTTCTGGATAACGCGAGCAGACATCGGGAACGCCGATATGCCGCACGCGCCTATCATGGGGTTGATCTTGCGCTTCCGGAACACGTTGATCAGTTTTGCAAAGAGCACTCCGCCTGCAGTGTCGAACACAAAAGCAAACAGACCCATCCCAATGATCAGCAGCGTCGTGGGATTCAGGAACTGCTCCCCTTTCATCGACGACCCTATCGTGATGCCCAGCAGGATAGTCACCAGACTGGAAAGCTCATTCTGGGCAGTTTTGGAAAGGCGCTCTGTGACCCCAGACTCACGAAGGAGGTTGCCGAACATGAGACTGCCGATCAGTGCCACGGACATGGGGGCTATGATACCGGCGATGAGTGTGACTGCAATGGGGAAGATGACTTTCACTGTCTTCGAGACCTCGTGTTCAGGGTTCTCCATACGGATCATTCGCTCTTCGCGAGTTGTAAGAGCCCGAATAACCGGCGGTTGAATGATCGGGACAAGCGACATGTACGAATAGGCGGCTACCGTGATAGGAGCAAGCAGTGCCGGAGCAAACCGCGTCGCGACATAGATGGACGTCGGTCCGTCGGCCGCACCGATGATCCCGATAGCAGCAGCTTCTCTGAGACCTGGAATTCCTGCGACACCGGGGATGCGTCCGACCAGCAGGGCCAGCATCATCGTGAAAAAGATCCCGAATTGTGCCGCAGCCCCGAAAAACAGCATCTCGGGGTCCTGCAGGAGCGGACCAAAGTCGATCATGGCTCCGACGCCGATGAAGATGAGGATAGGAAACAGCTCGTTCGTGATGCCACCTTTGAACAAGACATCCAGGAAGCCGCCGTTCACGGCTGACGAAAACGGGATGTTGGCCAGCAGACAGCCGAAACCCATCGGCAACAG
The DNA here is from genome assembly GCA_964426505.1 of uncultured Caldisericota bacterium. Lineage (GTDB taxonomy): Bacteria > Caldisericota > Caldisericia > Cryosericales > Cryosericaceae > Cryosericum. The sequence goes on along the minus strand of CAYRQW010000075.1, from coordinate 4,663 downwards.
CAGGTTAGGCTCATGCTCCTTCTTGACGGCGAGCCAGATCAGCGCCAGACCAACGCCGAACATCGCCCACACGCGCCAGTTTCCCATACCGACGATACCCTGCAGCAGTTCTGTCATGAATTACCCCGCTTCTCCTGATAGTGATATTCCTACAGCTATTGTACGAGACTGAGCAAGTTCTCCAAAACAGTGAGACACTCCTCGGGGAATGACGACTCGGGAGGAGTGTCTCGATCTGGCGGGCTGGGTCTGTCAGGCCAGCTTGAGCAGAAGATCTCCAGTCTTGACAGTCTGATTCGACTCCACGGCGACTTCCTCGACAGTGCAATCACGCGGAGCAAGAATCTCGTTCTCCATCTTCATGGCCTCAATGACAAGAAGGGTGTCACCCTTCTTCCACGAACTTCCAGGCGTTGCCATGACCTTGAGGATCTTGCCGGGCAGAGGCGATTTCATGACTGTCGCTCCGCTCGCCGTGGCAGCGGGTCCCGGCGTTGCAGAACTGGCGACTGCGGCCTGAGCTGACACTGCCCTGGGTGCCGGAACAGGCGCCGGAGCTGCTACCGGTACCGCTGCAGGAGAACACTCGATCTTCTGTCCACCTGCTTCTTCTACGTCGACGTCAAATGTCTTGCCGTTTACGGTGATCCTGTACTTTTTCATAGTTCATCCTCCCGTCAGCGCCAACGCGGCCTGACTGATTGTTCATACGGTGGTCGTCTCCATGCCGCGTTGGCAGGGGGCAATGGTGGTTCTGGGCGCTGGAACGACACTCCCGCAGCGGCTATTGCCGCAAAGACGGCTGCTGCAGCAGTGTCGTCAAGAGTGGAAAAATCGCTGAGAAAGGCAGGGCTCTCGTCTTCTTGAGCGGCCGCCAGGGCCGCCGCCGCAACAACAGCCAATTCCTCGTCGGTTATGCCCTGTCCATGTGAATCCACACGAATCACGGTAGCCCTTCCTAGAGCGGGATGTTCCCGTGCTTGCGTGTTGGCCGCTCCTCGCGCTTGTTGGCGGCGGCCCTGAACGAGCGGATGACACGGCTTCTAAGTTCGGACGGCTCCAGAATGTCGTCAACGAGACCGCGCTCTCCAGCCACGTATGGGTTATAGAGCTTGTCCTTGTAGTCGGCTATGAGTACTTGACGGGTGGTGTCCGCATCCACAGCCTCACGGATCTCTTTCGAAAAGATGATCTGGGCCGCGCCGTCTGCACCCATTACGGCTATCTCGGCCGAGGGAAGGGCAAACACAAAATCTGCACCGAGATCCCGGCAGGACATGGCAATGTACGCCCCCCCGTATGCCTTGCGCAGGATGACGGTCACCTTGGGTACCGTGCACTCGGAGAAAGCGTAGAGGAGCTTGGCTCCATGCCTGATAATGCCCCCATACTCCTGATCGACGCCCGGAAGATACCCGCCGACATCGACCAGCGTAAGGAGGGGAATATTGAATGCGTCGCAGAATCGAACGAAGCGGGCTGCCTTGTCCGAGCTGTCGATGTTCAGGACTCCTGCCATCGACCTCGACTGATTGGCGACCACACCCACAACCTGCCCGCCCATGTGCGCGAAGCCAACACAGATCGACTTTGCGAAACCCTCAGCTATCTCAAAGAACTTGCCCGCGTCCGCCAGACTCCCAATGACCTTGCGTACATCGTACGGCTTGTTCGCTTCGGCCGGAATGATGTCCCCGATCTCTGCCGTGCTTCTATCGACAGGGTCATCGCTCTGCACAAAGGGAGCGTCCGCACTGTTGTTCGCAGGCAGATAGGAGAGGAGTTCACGGATCAGCTGGATAGCTTCCTGATCATTGGCAGCAGCCAGGTGAACGTTTCCACTCTTTTCGGCGTGCACCGTCAGCCCTCCAAGTTCCTCGTCTGTGACCTCTTCGCCCGTTACGCTCTGGATGACCTTGGGGCCAGTAATGAACATGCGAGCCTGATCGGTCATGACGACAAAATCCATGATACCTGGCGAATACACTGCGCCACCGGCACAGGGTCCTGCTATCATGGATATCTGGGGAATGACTCCTGAGCTGATCGTGTTCCTGTAGAAGATGCTGGCATAGCCCTTGAGCGAGTCGATTCCTTCCTGAATGCGGGCTCCACCAGAGTCACTGATACTGACAATGGGCGCTCCGAATTTCAAGGCAAGGTCCTGAACGTGCGCGATCTTGGCTGCATGCATCTCGCCGAGCGATCCCCCCGCGACAGTGAAATCCTGAGAGTAGACAAAGACCAGCCGCTCATCGACGTATCCGTGACCCGTGACCACGCCATCCCCGGGCAGCTCCTGCTTGTCCAAGCCGAATCCGGTATTGCGGTGACTCACGAAGACGTTTTCTTCCTGGAATGACCCTGGGTCCAGCAGGAGCTCGATACGCTCACGAGCCGTAAGCTTGCCGGCTTCATGCTGCTTCTTGACACGATCGGGCCCTCCACCTGCGATGATCTGCTCTCTTTTCGACCGTAAGGTCAAGAACCGTTCATCACTGCTCATACTACCTCCTCAGGATTTCAGCTGGCCAGTGTATGTGACAGAAACTCCTGATAAGTATAGAACGTTCACCACGGCACTCAACCGGCGGGGCATGCAAGCGTCGCCTGCTGCAGGCACCGCAGGGGTCGCAGCACAGCGAATCAGGCTCAGCGGGCACCCTCGAACTCGAAGTAATGGATCTTCCCGTCCAGTTGTTCCTTCATGCGGATGGCGTTGACCGGGCAGACCTGCATGCACTGTCCACACCCTGGACACTTCTCAGTATCCACAGAGGGCTGCCTCTTCTCGGCATTCCACAGAATCGCCCTGTGAGCTCCGTCGCTGCAGGCACGGAAGCAGTTGCCGCAACCGATGCACTTGTCGAGATCGATGTCGGAATGAGACTGAGGCGTGACAAGCTCTTCCTGGCCCCTGATGCTCCCCAGCGCCTTGCCGACGATATCCAGGGGCGATGCATATCCTTTGCGGTCAAGGTAGTCTGCAAAACCGCTCTTGAGATCCTTTATCGTGCCAAACCCGTAGTGCATCGGGAGCGTGCAAAACTGCACATTGGAGGCTCCAACAGACATCAGTTCCACTGCGTCACTCCAGGAGTAGGCTCCTCCGTTTCCGCTGATCGTGATGTCTACATTGCGAGCGATCTCCGCAATGGTGCGGAGCGTGAGTGGCTTGATCGCCATACCCGTCATGCCCGAATACGCACCCTCGCCGAAGAGCGACGGGCGCGGTTCGAGCGTCTCCACATCGACCCCGAGCAGTGCGGGCACTGAGTTGCTCGCTGTCACGCCGTCAACACCCGCACGCTTCAATGCCCTGGCAATCTCAACGATATCCGTCACCTGAGGCGTGATCTTGATGAGAACCGGTGTGTCACCGGCAGCTTCCTTGACCCAGCGCGCAACCTTCTCCGTCGCCTCGGCGCTCTGTGCAAGCATACGGCCGGGGGCTTCACACATGCTGCCCTGTGGACAGCTGAAGCTGCACTCGATAAGGTCAACGCCGGCCTTCTTGAGCTGATACACCAGGGACTGCCAGTCCTCCTTCTGTGACCCCATGATGGAGGCCGCGATCATCTTCGTGGAGAACATCCGCTTCAGTGCTGTTACTCGCTCGCAGATCTCGTCGATGTGATACTGCGAAATGAGATCAATGTTGCCCAACCCCCACAGTTTGTGCGCAGCCGTGCCAAACGACGACATCATCGGGTATTTCAGGTTGACGGGATTGCCCACGACAGAAGTAGTCTTGAGAACGACTCCGGCCCATCCAGCCTTCAGTCCGTCGATAGCGATATCCAGTTCGTCCGTCGGTGGAGCCGCCGAAAGGATGAATGGATTCTCAAGGTGCATGCCCAGGAAGTCGTACGAAAGGTCATGTTCTCGATACATCACTTGCCTCCTGACACAAACGCGGCAATCTGCTCTGCGGCTTTCTTGCCGTCACGGACAGCCTCTACGACAGTCTGCGCACCATGAACAGCATCGCCACCGGCGTAGACGCCCGAAATGCTGGTCTCCAGGTTCTCCGTAACGCTGATGAGCCCTGAGTCACCGCGGGCGAGACCGGGGAACTCGTCTTTGTCGATGCGTTGTCCGATCGCCACGACAGCCGTGTCGAGCGGGATGACGAAACTTGATCCAGGCAGGGGTTCAAACCTGCATCGGCCGGATTCGTCCTCTTCACACAAGCGGGCCTGAGTGACCTGCAGGCCCTCCACATGATGGCTGCCGACAACCTTGTCGGGAATTGCGAGGAACTGATACGTCACGCCGAGCGCAGTGGCTTCCTCGATCTCCTTCTTGAATGCCTTCAGTTCCTTGATGCCACGACGGTAGACCACGGTGACGTCCCGCGTCGGGTCCTCCTCACGGAGCATGGAGGCTACCTCGATGGCAACGTTTCCACCACCGATGACCCCTACGCGACTCCCTGCTCCGCTCATGGCGCCAGACTTCATCGTGCGCAGGAGGTCGCGGGCGTGGTAGACACCGACCAGCCCAATGCCCTCGATGTTCAACTCACTCTCGGAGGACAGCCCTGTCGCAACAAAGACTGCGGCATAACTAGCCAACAGAGGTTTCACGTCTGTCACACGCTCGTTGTGGGCGTTTGCCACGAATGAAGACGCCAGAAAGCGAATCTCCCGTTCTTCGATCT
>CAYRQW010000074.1:0-8138 GCA_964426505.1 uncultured Caldisericota bacterium | reverse complement strand
GGATGCGGTAGGAGGGGCTGGCTCGCGCCAGTCTGCATACGAGCTGAGATCCTCGATGACCAAAGGCTTTCTGGTACGCACCACATCCATCAGATTCCTCGGCAGACCATCACGGCTGAAGCTGCGTTCTGCGCCACGAACAACAGACGTCGGGACGTTCGCCCACGCCTCGAACCGCAGCGCTCCGTGCGGGCCAATCTTCAGGAGACTCACACTGCACGACGGCACGAGCTGCGCGATCACCTCGACAGAACGCTGCACCGCTTTCCGGTGCGAACGCTCCTGCAGGATAGCCTGCAATGTGTGCAACTCAATGACACTTGTGTCGCGTGACGCGTTCACATCCATGACATCCAGCCAGCCATTTGAGGGTTCTTCGATCCTTCCTAGTCCTCGCGTTTCAGTCCAAAGTTGTCGACGAAGAACTGCATGTCTGGCTCAGGAATGTGGTGCACGCCGCCGAGTATTGCTGCATAGACGACGGACATGCATGTCTGCTCCAGAAGTTCCATCCTGTTGTAGGCCTCCTCCAGGTCGGCACCGACGGTGATGACTCCGTGGTTCGCCATGAACGCTGCGTTGCGGTGAGCAAGTCCCTGGGCCACTTCGCGAGCCAGCTCCATCGTCGACGGCGTCACGTATGGCAGGCAAGGGACACGCCCCAGAAGAATGCTGCACTCGGGCAGGATATCGTCCGGCAGGTCCCGGTGTGCCAGTGCAAACGCGACGGCAAAGGGCGGATGGGCGTGGATGATGGCACAGACATCCGGACGCAGCTTGTAGATCTCGTAGTGCATTTTTCCTTCCGACGACGGCTTGCCGCTTCCGCGCAGTTTGCCACCCTCCATGTCGACGACGATCACATCGTCGTCTGTCATGAACCCCTTGTTGATGCCCGAAGGAGTAATGGCGACCCGGTCGCCCAGGCGTACGCTCACGTTGCCACCCAGCGCCGCGTTCATGTTCCTCTCGTACAGCCGCTTTGCTACTACTACCAGTTTTGCCGTCGTCTCCATCAATGCCTCCCGATATCTTCCCGGACAGCGAGCTCCTGCACCGCTTCTGATGCCGGGTTGTCTATCAATGAGTATACCATATACTTGGAAGGTAAGTAAGCATGTTGAGTGCGGAGGCGCTATGTACTCAATCATCGTTCATGGCGGTGTCGGGGTGGTCCCCAGTGACAAGCAGGAATCTGTCATTGCCGGGGTTCGCAGTGCTGTCGCTGCCGGAAGTGACGTTCTTGAAGGCGGTGGGTCCTCGCTGGACGCTGTAGAGACAGCTATCAGAGTCCTGGAGGACGACCCACTGTTCAACTCCGGCACCGGATCGGTGCTGACCTTCGATGGAGAAGTCGAGATGGACGCAGCCGTGGCATACGGCCCTTCACTTGGATTCGGAGCCATTGCTGGGATCAAGAACATCCAGCACCCCATCTCGCTGGCGCGCATGGTCATGGAGAAGACGGACCATGTGCTCCTTCAGGGCGCCGGCGCCCAGGAATTCGCCCGTATGATGGGCATCGCGCCTCACAATCCTGTCACGGAGGAACGGCGCGTCCAGTGGCGAGAGTACCGGGAGAAGTTCCTCAGGGGCGACGCCGGCGACTGGCCGAAACTGAAGGCCCTGATGAAGGAACACCCGGAGTTCATGCACGGAACTGTCGGCGCCGTCGCCGTCGACGAGCAGGGCGAGGTGACTGCGGGGACGTCGACGGGCGGCGTCTTTCTCAAACTGCTGGGGCGAGTCGGCGACACGCCGCTGCCCGGGGCCGGCACCTACGCCACGACGTTCGGCGGCGCCTCGTCGACCGGACTGGGCGAAAGCATGATGCGCACGCTGATCACCAAGACAGCCTGCGACTTCATGCGCATGGGACTCGACGCCCAGGGCGCCGCTTCAGGCGCGGTCAACATGCTGAGTAACATCCTGGGGACCGAGGCGGGGATCATCGTCGTCGACAATCAGGGCGGCGTCGGCTTTGCCCAGAACTCGTCCCAGATGGCTCATGCCTGGTTCAAGAAGGGGATGTCGGAACCAGTTGCAGAGCTGTAAGACCTGCAACACAGCAAGCACAGGCTTGTCAACGTTCATCGTTTGACATCCATGTACGACTTTCTCCTGTTGTGGCGTATCAACAATATCTACACGTTCCAGGAGGAATAGCATGATATATCAGCAACCGGGCAAGCGGCCGAGGGCCCAGAAAGCGCGGTTTTGGATTGGTGCCATCTTCTTCGTTTGGGCCACCGTCGCGGGAGTCTCTCACTTCCTGACCGAGAAAGGTATCACTCTGCCGTTCCGCACTGCCAGTATTGATGCAATCTGTCCTTTTGGGGCACTTGAGACCCTGTACGCCTACCTTAGCGGCGGCACGCTCATTGGCAAGATTCATCCCTCGAACCTGGTAATGGGGCTCGGCCTCACCCTTGCGACTTTGGTTGGAGGAGCCTTCTTCTGTGGTTGGATCTGTCCGTTTGGCACACTTCAGGAGTGGTCGGGCAAGCTGGGGCGCCGCATGCTGGGGCGCCGATACAACCATATGATTCCCCAACGAGTTGACCGTTCCCTGCAGTATCTGCGCTATGTCGTCGCGCTGTTCTTCCTGGCCTGGACTTGGGCAGTATCAAGTCTGGTGTTTGCCCAGTATGATCCATGGCGTGCATTCCTGAGCCTGGCCGGTGGAGAAATCGCTGTCGGCGGTATCATTGCACTCGTCGTCAGTCTTGTCGGCTCCCTGTTTGTCGAGCGATTCTGGTGCCGATACCTGTGCCCCATGGGCGCAGTCACCGGCCTCGTCGGCAAGATTTCCATCTTCAAGCCACGACGCAATGCCACGACCTGTATCTCCTGCCACGCCTGTACAAACGCATGTCCTTTCAACATCGACGTTGAGCATGTCACGCGCGTTACAAGCGCCCAATGTAACCGCTGCCTCAAATGTGTCGATGCGTGCCCCGTCAAGGACACGCTGACAATCGGGTCCTAGGAGCCCTCTTATGAAACTCCGCAACTCTTTCTACATCATCCTCATCTTGACCCTCTTCCTTGCACCTATGGTGGTTTCCATGGCAACAGGCACGTGGACGACCGGTGCGGCCCCTCTCAGCCAGAGAGCTGGTGTGTCGGAGGGGACAGCCAAAGACACGAGTGGCATCAAAGGGAAAGACACTATTGGAGAGATATGCAGCGTGTACGGCATTCAAAAGGCCGACCTTCTGACCTCTCTGGGGATCACAGCCGATGTACCGGACTCGGCGAAGGGCAGCGATCTCGAGGCCATCTTTGCTGAACAGGGCCGCGCCTGGAGCATGGACGTCTTGCGGGCGGCGGTTGCCAGTCTCGTAGCCCAGTAATCTCCACTAGCTTGGCCCACGGTGCTATCCCGCTACACTATGGATGTTGCCTGCCCCAGGAGGAATGACCGTGGAAGCACATGAAAACATGCTCGACATCGATACGTACGCCAAAGAAGCGGTGGAACACCGTCACTATCTGCACGCCCATCCGGAACCTTCGTTCGAGGAACACGAAACACAGCGGTACATCACCGACCGCCTGTACAGCCTGGGTCTGGATCCCTCACCCATAGCGGGAACCGGGGTCACGGCGATCGTCGAGGGGACACGCGGTTCCGCGAACGGAAAGGTCCTTCTGCTGCGCGCCGACATCGACGCCCTGCGGCTGACCGAGGAGACCGGCTTGCCGTTCGCTTCGCAGAACAAAGGGGTCATGCACGGCTGTGGCCATGACGGTCATACCGGGACGCTGCTCGCCGTCGCACACTGGCTGGTCGACCACCGGGACCAGTTCGGCGGAACGGTCAAGCTGCTCTTTCAACCGGCGGAGGAGATCTCGCCGGGCGGCGCTGAACCATGCGTCAAGGCAGGAGTCCTTCAGAACCCGGACGTGACCTTCGTCTTCGGGATACATCTGTGGAACATCTTCGAGTTTGGCAAGGTAGGCTTGCGCGCAGGACCACTCATGGCAGAAGCCGACCGGTTCGAGTTGACGGTCACTGGAAAGGGCGCGCACGCTGCAACGCCACACCTCGGCGCGGACCCGGTCGTGGCCGCCGCCCAGATTGTCACCGCCCTCCAGACGATCGTCTCGCGCGAGACCAATCCCCTCGACTCACGTGTTGTGACCATCGGCACTATCGACGGCGGCTCTGCGTTCAACATCATCCCCCGGAGCGTCCACATGACTGGTACCCTGCGCGCACTGTCGCGCGAAGACGCCGAACTTGGAGCTGCCAGTCTGCGCCGCATCGTCAGCCATACTGCTGAGGCTCTCGGCACCACCGCAGAGATCAACTACGACTTTGGATATCCCCCGGTCATCAACAGTCGTGAATCCGTCGCGTTCCTGCGCCCCATCCTCCAGCAGGCAATCGGCGAGAGCAATGTCGTTGAGCCCGAGATCAGCATGGGTGGCGAGGACTTCGCCTACTACCTCCAGCAGGTACCCGGGGCTTTCGTCTTTGTCGGGACGAAGAACGAAGCCAAGGGTCTCACTGCCCCGCACCACAATCCGCAATTCACGTTCGACGAGGACATCTTTCCCATCGCGCTTTCGGTATTCCTGGCCGTCGTGAGGGGATACCTGTCGTGAAGCTCTCGACGCGCCGGGTCGCTCAGCTTGCCGTCATGGTGGCACTGCTGGTCATCGGCGCCTATGTCAGCATCCCTCTCCGCCCGGTCCCGATCACGTTTCAGAGCGCATTCGTCGTGCTGACGCCTCTCCTGTTCGGCAGCACGGCGTACATCGCCGTCCTGGCATACCTGCTGCTTGGACTGGTCGGCCTGCCGGTTTTTGCCGGAGGAGCCTCCGGTCTGGTAGCGCTCTCGGGACCAACGGGCGGCTTCCTGTTCGGCTTTCTTCTCGCCTCGGTCGTCATCGGTGCTCTTGCCGAGCATTGGCTGTGGGACTCCTGGCGCCGTGATCTGATCCTGGCCGAAGGATCGCTTGTCCTCATCTATATTCCAGGGATTCTCTGGATACTGCGTGTTCTCATGCTCCGAGGCGGCACGGCGGATGCTGCTCTCCTTGGCCTCGTCCCCATCCTGGCCTTCGACATCATCAAAATGGCGGTGGTCGCCGCTCTTGCACGCCCGCTCCGCACCGCTCTGGCCGAGGCCTGACGATGCCGGGCTGCAAGGTCCTGCTTGCGTACGCCGGGATAGGTGCCGGGCATGAGCAGGCAGCACGTGCGCTGGGAGAGGTTTTTGAGCAGAGAGGCTGGCAGACGCGGTACGTCGACTTCCTCGACGAGGTCCCGGCAGCCATGCGCTTCGTCATGTGCGATGCCTACCTGGAACTCATCAAGATCCTGCCCGAAGCCTATGACCTGGCTTTCCAGCATACTGTGGATCAGGATTTCAAGGAGGCGGAAGCTACATCACGGCTTCTGGCGAATGTCGGCTACCTGAGACTGCGGGAGCTGGCCCTCGCGGAGGCTCCCGACGCGATCATCTCAACGAACCTCTGGCCGACACTGGCCCTCGCGAAAGTCAAGCGACACCGCCTGCAGGAAACGCCTCTCATCAACTGTTTCACTGATTACGTCCTGCAGACGCTGTACATGCCCAAGGGAGTCAACTGGCATGTTTCTGCAAATGAGCAGGTCACTGCAAGCTTCCAGGCTTCACACCGACGTCTCCACCAGCCCATCTACTCCTTTGGCATTCCCGTACGTCCCGAATTCAGTGTCCACCGTTCCCGGCAGGAGGCCCGCAGTCTGCTGAACATTCCACAGGACACTCACCTGGCTGTCGTCATGGGTGGTGGACTGGGGCTCGGGCACATCCTCGAGGCATGCGACACCTTGACGTCCCGACCCTCTGGAGAACCTGTCACCGTGGCAGCACTGTGCGGCAACAACCCGGATGTGCAGAACCAGGTAGGCAGGCTTGCCGTCGCCCGTTCAGCCATGCATACCATCACGGCAGTCGCCTGGACCGACCAGATCCCTGCGTACATGCAGGCGGCCGACCTTCTTGTCAGCAAAGCAGGCGGTATCACGCTTGCCGAGGCAGCAGCGGTAGGCGTCCCGCTTGTCATCTACCAGCCCCTCCCGGGTCAGGAGACGGTGAACGCCCACTTCCTGAAGCAGCACGATGCAGTGTACGCTGCTGAGGACGCCGACCAGCTCCTGTGCGCTGCTGACGAATTGATGTTCACCAAGCGAGGGCCCGAAGTGTCTGGAAACCTTCGGCGCCTGGGAAAGCCCAATGCTGCTCGTGACATCGTCGCAAGGATGTGCGAAGACGTGTGCCATGCAGCACCGCGTGAGGAGATGTCATAATGGAACTCCTGCCATCCTGGGCGCAACTGCTGCCCAAACACTTCACGGCGTCGGGTTTTGTTCTTCGAGGTGACCGCATCCTGCTGGTCAACCACCGCAAACACCATGTCTGGATCTACCCGGGAGGTCACGTAGAACCGAACGAGACAACGGACGAGGCATGTCTCCGCGAGATTCTCGAGGAGACCGGCGTGCACTGTCGTATCGTGAGTCCCCGGGATGAGACGCTGGGAGAGCCCGGTGTCGTGGAGGTCCTGCACGTTCCGTGGATGGTCCTGTGCGAGCGCATCCCGATCGGCACCGAGCCCGAGCATTGCCATATCGATTTCGCCTACGTCTGTGAGCCTTTGCCCGGTGAAGGAGAGAACCTCACCGAAGATGCCCGGGAGACAGAAGGCATCGGCTGGTTCACGCTCGAGGAGACGGCATCGCTAGCGCTGTTCCCAGACTTCCGCCGCCAGGTCGCAAAGCTGCTTGGTGGGCAGCCGGCGCGCTAGAACCAGCGAACCACCTCGGACAGCGGGAGCCTGGGACGGGCGGCAGGCTGTTCGTCCGGATAGCCCAGGGCTACGGCGGCGACCAGCTGACTGGATTCTCCCAGCCACTCTGACAGCTGCTGGTATGCGGACCACACATCGCACATCCACAGCGTGCCGAGACCCATGTCCTGAGCGGCCAGCAGCATGTTCTGGATCGCAGCGCCGATGGACTGCGTATCGACCGCCTCAAGAAACATCTGTCCGACACCGTGCTTCACCCAGGGATGGGCGCCTCCGGGGTTAAAGACGAAGATCGTCACCGGGGCATGTTCCATGATGCGTGCGGTCATGATGGCCGAACCGGTTTCCATCCCGCGCGCCCTGGTGTCTGCTATACCCTCGCGCATGACGCGGATCATCTGCGCGCGCTTCTCATCCCCAGCCACCACGACAAATCGCCATGGCTGACGGTTCTTCCCCGACGGTGCGAGAGTCGCCGCTTCCAGGACTGCGTTGACTGTATCCCTGGCGACAGGACGGTCACTGAACTTGCGGATGCTTCTCCGCGCTGCAATCGCTTCCATGGTCTCCATAACTGCTGCCTCCCTTCGAATTTCCGTGTGTCAGCGAGCCATAGCCAGGGCACCCATCGGATCCCACGGCGGCAGGATCGTCGGCTCTTCGCGCAGGACGGCAGCCAGATCTTCTGGGAGATAGTCCCGGCTGATGGCGACCTCATACACGTATTCGTCGAACCACGCGTCCGACATGACCATGAATCCCTTGTCCCCGAGTTTGTCTCCCCATGAGTTCTCGACGCGCCATTTCCGCGCGTGCCCGTCGCCGTCGAGGTCGACACCCGTCAGCACCATGGCATGCGTCATGAGACTCTGCCCATACATGATGCGCTCAGCCTTGTCGCTCACGAACCCCTCACCGTACACGAGGTCATACTCATAGATCGATGGGTCCAGGATGCCAAGGTCCCGCTCTTCAAACTTGCCCACGTCGCAGCCGAACCAAACGGGCCGGCCGGCGACCAGCATGTCGATCGCCGCCTGCTTGAAGACTCCGATGGGTGTGTTCAGGTACCGGATCCCCGTGGCCTCGACGACATTGCCCAGGTAGCCGATCGTATAGAGATGATTCATGGGCTTGTCAGGCGTCGGACAGTTGATCAGGCAGACCTTGCTCATAAGGGCTCCGTCGATGTAGCGTGAAAAGAAGTCCTGCGGTGTGATCGTACCGTCCCTGTGGAACGTGCCCCCCTTGTCCCGCCACTGCCAGAAGAATTCGACGGGCGGTGTCCCGAGATGCATGGCGAGCATGCGAAAGATCACGTTCATCATCAT
>CAYRQW010000073.1:0-8164 GCA_964426505.1 uncultured Caldisericota bacterium | reverse complement strand
AGCTGTTGCCCTTCAGCGTACCGAGCCTGCCGACGACAGCCTGACAAGACGCGCGGTAAGACTGCAGCAAGTCGGCCTCACTGTTTGTAGCGACCGGACCGACGTCCGTGTATGCCTGCTGCAGTTCCAGCAGGACGGCCCGGGTTGCCTTCCAGTTGTCCAGGGGGCGTCGGCTTAGCGCCTGGATGCGAGCCACGATCTGCTCCTTCTGCTTCAGGGCTTCGTGTTCCGCTTCAGCCTGTCGGATGTGGAAGGCGGTCAGGACTCGCTGGAGTTCGCGTTCCATGAGTTCATGCTGGTCATGAGGCAGCTGTCCTGCTTCACGCCAATCGCGTGCCTCGATGTCCGCCACTTCGCGTCGTGCCGATTCCCATGCGAGTCCCGTTGCGGAGTCGGTCAGGGTCTCGACACGGAGCAGGAGCGCTTCCTTGCGTGCGTGGTTGGCATCGTACCAGGCGTCCCGCTGTGCCTCAAAGTTGTGCTGTGCCGCAGCGAACCGCTGGGAGAGAACAGGGTCTTCCTCGTGCCGGGCCGTCTTCTTCCACAGCTGAACCAGCTGCTTCAGGCGTTCGCCGGCGGCAGCCCACATCGTGTCGTCGATTTCTTCCAGCAGCTGCTCGGCGCGTGTGCACAGGTATTCGCGGTATTCGCCGGTAGGCGCACCATGCATGCGCTGTTCGTCGAACCACTGCTCCTGCCTCCGCGTGAAGGTCGCCACAGCGTTGTTGAACGCCTTGCGGAGCGGAGCGGTCGCGGTGTCGTCTGACCAGCCGGTCAGGCGCCACTCGTGCATCAGCCGGTCCAGCGTCGACCGCGCGGCTTTCCAGTCGGTGGACTGCGCGAGAGGCACAGCCTGCAATGTGAGCTGCTTCTTGCGCTCCAGGTGGTCGGCCGCGATGCGCGTGGCTTCCTTCTGCATGCTCGCGAGGCGGGCAAGCTGCTCTTCGGCTTCGGCAGCGCCGGTCAGTGCGGCGACACGAACTGAGGCGGCTGTCAGGCGCGGCAGCAGCTTCGCTTTGTCCTGCGCTTCGCTGTAGGCGTTCGCCAGTGCAGCGACCGCGTAGGAGACGACTTCCAGCGACGGGTCGGACCGCTCCTTGTGGGAAACAGCCGGTTCCTCACCAGGCGCGGCGGTCAAGAGCTCCTGCCGGGGCTTGTCCTGCCGCTTCATTGCAGCAGGGGATCGAGCAGGACCCAGCTGTCGTTGATGCAGGAGTTGCCATCTGGCGTAAGTCCTGGAGAGACCAGCAGGTTGACGCTCTCAACGCCCTGTGGCAGGATGACAGTCTGAGCGGCAATGCTCCTGTCCAGGTGGATGCGCACTGCCAGCGAACCCAGCTCGTTGTGCAGGGTCGCCTTCTGCCCCTCGGTCAGGCCGCGCTCGCGCGCAAGCTGTGTCGACACCGATGCCACGGGAGGGAGGATGCGAACTCGTGCCTGGTTCGGGTCGATCCCGTTGATGTAGTCGCGCACATGCACCGTAATGAGACGCAGCATGTCCGACTGGACAGGCCTGTCAGGCACGAGAGAGGGGAAGTGAAATGATCCCTGGACGCGTGGCACGTCTGTGAGTCGCCACATGCCGGGACCTGCAGGTGTCAGCCGGGAGTCATTCTCGACATCGGCCAGTCGCGCTTTCTCGGTCGTGAACCGGTCCGAGAGGCCAAGACGCAGGGCAACACTCCGGACGACGTCCAGTTCGTCACGAACGCCCTCGGGCGGCTCGGCAGCCTTGCTCGTCTTCTGGAGGAGGTCATGGAAGTAGCTCATGACGTAGTCGTCGCCTCGTTCCAGGAATACGGTCGTCGGCAGGATGAGGGTACAGGCGCGGGCGGTCACACTCATGTGCCAGTCCAGGCAGACCGAGAAGGGACACTGCTCCAGGAACTTGAGTACGCTGGAGGCGTCCGGACATTGCGACGCAGGGTTGCCCCTCACAAACAGGGCAGCCCCGATCGGTGGGTCCGCTTCCAGGAGTGACGCTCCCAGGTTGGGACGAGGCACGAGACGAGTCCGAGCGCCGGGTACGGTCGCAAAGTCTTCGGGCAGCAGGTCGTCATCCTCCTGATCGAACCAGACCCCGCCCCCGGCGACCCCATGGTTGCCCAGCAGGAATCCGAGCGTGTCGATCGTGTGGACGATGTCGGCTCCCCAGCGGGTCCGCTGGAGACCGGTGCCGGTCCAGATACTGAGGGGTGGCTGGTCAAGCGCGAAGCCAACGAGTGCGTGCAGGGCCTCGGCGGACAGGCCGGTGGCTTTCTGCGCATCCTCGGCCGAAACGAGCATGCATGACTCCCTGAACGCATCGTATCCCTCGTGTGCCGCCTGCGGTTCGCCACGGAGCATGATGGCTTCGTGGCACAGGTACAGGGCGAGCGTCAGGTCCGATCCCGGACGAACGATCCAGGCCGAGTCGCTGACGTCGGTCGTGGGCGTGGCACGGACGTCGATGGTGCCCAGACGGGCCCCCTCTCGCCGGGCATCGTGGAGGATGGCAAGGAAGTGAACACTGTTCTCGGCGGGGTTGCGACCCCAAAGCAGGATGGACTTGCTTGCCAGCGCTGCAAGGGGTTGGTCACGACCGACGGCGCCGTAACCCCGGGCAAGGCCGACCTTGCCCTCGGCACCACACAGTGACCCCGTGGCCATCGTGCCACCCCCGAGCATCAGCGGAAGCAGGCGCTGGACCCTGTTTCCCATGAGCAGATTGCCGGAACCTTCGTAGAAGAGGAAAGACTCGTGACCGTGCCGGTCGATTGCCGAACGTATGGCCTGAGCCGTCATGTCCAGGGCCTCGTCCCAGCCGATGGCAACGAACCTGCCGTTCCGCTGCAGGAGAGGAGACGTCAGACGGTCGACCCCCCGCAGGTCTCGGACCCAGCGGCGCCCCTTATGGCAGATAAAACCGCGCGTATACGGGTTGTCCTTTCGCCCCTCCAGCTCCAGAAGCCGCCCGTTCTTGCAGGTCGCGACCATACCGCATGAGTCGGGACAATCATACGCGCATACGCTCAGATAGTTGCCGTCGGCCAGCATCGGTTCCTCCAGGATCCAGTGTGCCCACAGTATACCTGAGAACACCCGGGATGAAGGTGATGACGCCACGCGACACCGATCCTTCGACTGCACTGCGCTTCGGGACCGCCTGAGCCCTTCTGTTCCAGGACTGCAACACCTCTCCTGGAACTGCGGACCCCCGGCTGCGACGACCGGGGGTGGGCAAAGCGTTTTCGGAAGGAGAACTAGGTAAGTCGTACCTCGATGTCACCGCCGCCGGTATGGACCGAAAGCTCGACAGTCGCCAGACCCACGGGAATGCGTTGGCGACTGGTCTGGACATCGACGCCCGGTCCCCGGACCGTTGCCTCACCGGACCGCGTGTCGATGTCAACCATGACATCATGCTGATCCAGCTCGACACGGATATCGCCGCTCGTCGTCTTCAGGCGGGTGCCACCCTGGATGGTCACTCCTTCCAGTTCCACATCGCCACTGAAGCTGAGCACGTCAGCATCGCTGAGGACGGTGTCGAGTGCGGAAACGTCGCCGGAGTATGACTTGAGCATGCCATGGACCGTGCAGCTGTCGATGTCGATGTCACCCGACTTTGTGACGACGTCACCGTCGACAAAGCACTGTTCCAGATCAATATCGCCCGATGTGGACGTCGCAGACTCGATGTGGGCCAGCAAGCGGCCGTCGATGTCTCCGGACACGCTCCGGACGTTCAGTGAACCGCTCAGGCCCTCGAGAGAGATGTCGCCCGAGACCGTCTTGATCTCGCAGGGCATGTCTGCTGGGACCTCGAGCTCGACCATGTCTCCGCCGTCAGACCCGAAATGGAACGAGAACCCATGGAACTCGCCTCCAGTCAGGGCCGACTCCACCTCGATGGTGTCCCCATTCTGACCCGTGTGCACAGAGGATTGACCGTTCATCACACGGACGGCAGTCAGACCCGGGACTCCTCGAACACGGAGATCCTCCGAGATGAGGCGGACCATCAGTCTGTTGCCCGTGGTCTCTGCCATCGACTGTGATGACCTTGCCGGTTCCGCTGTCGCGACGCGTACGGTCAGCCTGGAGTTCGCCTGTGGCGGCTGCTGGGGTACTGTCAGCTCTTCCGGTGGTACAGGGGCTGGAGGCATCTCCGGCTCCATGCTCTCGAGCGCTGCCAATAGCTCGCTGTATTGCTCCGCAGTGATGAGGCCTTTGCCTTTCAGCTCACTTAGTCGTTCCGTCGCCTGGCTCATCAGTCTCTCCTTTGATCGTCTTGAGGATGGCGTCGACACTCATGTTGCCGGACTCCAGCTTCTCGAGCAGCTCCATCACGTCCAGCTTGCGTGCCGGCTTCTCCTCGGTCTTTTCATCGGCTGCCAGTCCGAGGGAACCGAGCACCTTGTCCAGTCGGCTGCGGACCGTCGGATAGGAAAGGTCCAGACGATCCTGGACCTCCTTCAGGTTGCCCCTGGCGGCCAGGAAGGTCAGCAGGAACTGTTCTTCTTCGGTGGACAGTGCGGCGAACCGGTCCAGAGGATACGCGCCACGCACCGTCGTGCCGCAGGCGGGGCAGTGCAGCTCGGAGATCTCCAGCTGTGACCCACATGATGGGCATGTTGTCGGAAGGCGCTTCATGGCAGCCTCACTCCACACTCAGTACAACGGTCGAGCCGTCGCTGGTGTGCACGTTCATTAACTCGCCCACAAAGTCGGGGTCGGCAATCAGATGCTTGATCTCCTCAATGTCGATCGGCACTTGCCTGCCATCGACGTCGATCGTTGCCTTTCCCCTGCGGGCAAGGATGTTCAGGCCGACACCCGCGAGCGCCATGGGAAAACCGAGGTCGACATTGTCGCCACCAGCCTCGTTGACGTGGATGCGGAACGTCCGACGCGTGCGACGTCGAGCTCCCCCGAGCTGCGGACGGGGCTGTTCGGCTTCATCTGGCTCCAGAGCTGCGAGCAGCTCATCTGCCTCGGCGCGCGTCAGCTTGCCTTGCTGCACCATTTGTTCGATCTTGTCGTGTTCCTGTGACATGAGTTCCTCCCGGTCTCGGATGAGTGTTCAGTCTCTGATGATATACTCGCGCTTGCCGCTGACCGTCCAGACGACGTTGAGAAGCATCGCCACGGTCTGCTTGTCCAGCCGCCCGTTGTTCACCATGTCCATCAGCCTCGTCGTATCGGTCATCTTGTACCTCCTGGTGAGATTCTGTTCACTTGCACCTAAATAATATTAAGGTGCGAGTGAATGTCAAGAGGGAAAACAAGAAATAGTGAACAAATAGTGAAAGCAAGACAACTCGGAAATATGCTTTCATGAAGGCAGAATACTCGTTCAGCGCCTGCGTCAGCCAAGTGCGATATTATTCATATCGGTCGGTTCAGTGGTGAGCGCAGGACTGCCGTTGTCTGGTCCACCCCGGAAGGCGGCGCCGATGTGTTGTGCAATCCAGTAGCGCGGGACGGTTCCGTCATGGTGAGGTTGGCGCGCTCTCGAACAGTGCATGCGGACATCCTGTCTCGAGCACATGGGTTCGACAGAGGGCTCTCCCGGAGTGGTGCAGGCAGCTCAGGAACCTCTGCAATACTGGAGTTTCCCGGACGCGAGCGTCGCCCAGTGTGTCCATTTGTTCCAGAAGGTGATATAGTGAAGTGGTGCTTTTTGGATCTCTTGTTGAGGTCGTTGTCCCGGATTCGAGCGAAAACGGATTCTCCCGAGCCGGAAACAGGGAACAAGCGAGAAGGAGACGACTGAGTGCCGGATACTGTTGGGTCGAGCCTGTGGCTGTCCCTTGTGGACATGCTGGTCGTGTTTGCAGTCCTGGTGTTGCTCATGGTCATCTGTTATGGGCTGAGGCTTTTCAGCCGTGGTTCGCTCGGTGCCGTGGCGGCCAACCAGGACAAAGACGACTGGGTCGACGTGGCGGCCGGCGACGAGCCGGCTTCCGAGCTTCCGATGATCCAAGGTGCTTCAAGGGCTCTCGAAGGGTCCCAGCCGTCATCTGTGGATGAATGGAGCCCGTGTGGGGCGGCGATGGAGCAGTCGCGTGTCTTCAGGATGACGGTCAATGGAAAGGTGTTCGACGTGGAAGTCGAGTGCACAGCCGGTGCACAGCTGGTGAGTCCGGTCGCTGCAGTCTCCACTCCTGTTGCACAGAGTCCTGTGCTCGCCGCTCCCTCTCCGTCCGCTGCATTTCGCTCTGCCCCTTCCCATCGTCCAGCCGGGACGTCGGACACCATGAAGTCCCCGTTGCCCGGCAAAGTCCTCAGAGTATTCGCCGTACCCGGCAGAGCGTTCAAGCGTGGTGACACTCTGGTCGTCATCGAAGCCATGAAGATGGAGAATGAGATCCTCGCCCCGCGTGACTGCGTGGTCGGGGAGGTCCATGTGGCAATCAACCAGTCGGTCAAGACGGGCGATTCCCTCCTGAGGATGGAGTAGAGCGATGAGTGTGATTCTGAGTGCAATCGAGGGGTTCAGGAGCTTTTCCGGCATCTACAACTTCACTTGGGGCAACGCTGTCATGCTGATCGTGGCTTGCGTGCTCATGTATCTGGCGATCGCCAGGGATTTCGAACCGATCTTGCTGCTCCCGATCGCGTTCGGCTGCTTTCTCGCCAACATCCCGGCGGCCGAAGGCGCCTTCTTCAGCATCAACCCTGAGTATGTCCGTGACCTGACCGGCACCATCAAGCCCACTGCCCTGCTCGATTTCTTCTATTTCCTGGTCAAGTCCGAGATCCTTCCCCCTCTTATCTTCCTGGGTATCGGCGCCATGACGGACTTCGGGCCGCTGCTGGCCAACCCCGTGTCCTTACTGCTGGGTGCGGCTGCCCAGTTCGGCGTTTTCACTGCCATGGTCGTCGCCAAGCTGCTGCACTTCAGCCTCGGTCAGGCCGCTGCCATCGGCATCATCGGAGGGGCCGACGGACCGACAGCAATCTATACGGCAGCCAAGCTGGCGCCCGAGCTTCTGGGTCCCATCGCGGTCGCTGCGTACACGTACATGTCTCTCGTGCCGCTCATTCAGCCGCCCATCATGCGTCTGCTGTCCACCCACGAGATGCGCAGCACGGTCATGGAGCAGCTGCGCCCCGTCCGCAAGCTCGAGCGCATCCTGTTTCCCATCATCACTACCTTCGTCATCGGCATCCTCCTTCCACCAGTGGCGCCTCTCGTGGGCATGCTCATGCTGGGCAACCTGATGCGCGAAAGCGGTGTGGTCGAACGGCTCAGCAACACAGTAGCCAACGAACTCATCAACCTCTGTACGATCTTTCTCTCAGTCGCAGTGGGCGCTTCCATGAATGCCGAGTCTTTCCTCAACCTGAAGACGCTCTACATCATCGTGCTGGGCGTTGTCGCCTTCAGTTTCAGCACCGCCGGCGGCATGTTGCTGGGAGACCTCATGTGGGTGCTGTCGGGCCATAAGATCAACCCGCTCATCGGTTCAGCCGGCGTGTCGGCCGTCCCCATGGCGGCGCGCGTCAGTCAGAAGGTCGGCCAGCAGGACAATCCTGCCAACTTCCTGCTCATGCACGCCATGGGACCCAACGTTGCTGGTGTTATTGGCACCGCCGTCGCAGCGGGGATCATGATCAGCATGCTGGGCCGCTAGCGAGAGCGGCCCCTCCGATGAGAGAGGCCAGCGGTCAGAGCTTCAGGTCGAGTGCCTGGCGGACCATGTCTGCGAGCTGTACGCCCTCTGCCACCAGTTCCTCGTCTGACGGACGGACGGCTTTCGGGTCCGGGATGTACCCCAGCACCTCTGCATGACCGACGATAGAGGCTCCGCGCGTCTTCAGCTGTTTCTCCAGTCTGGCGATGGCGCCCGGGTTGCCAGCGGTCCCGCCGACGGCGACGATGAACGTTTCCTTGCCCTTGAGATGAACATTGCTGATGAATGCCGTGACTGCGGGAGCCGGATTGCCCAGCCAGACCGGCGTCATGATTACCACGGCTTCATGCGGTTCAACCGTGTAGTCGGGGTCCACCAGCGTCGTCCCCAGGCCAAGCAGTGCGGCTAGCAGGGCACGGAACATGCCACCGTTTGCCATCGTGCGGCTATCTATCAGTTCCCGCAACGTACCGCCGGTCGCCCGCGCCAGCCCTTGGGCGATCTGCCTGGTCGACCCTTCCTGACTGTAATAGACGATGAGC
>CAYRQW010000072.1:0-8172 GCA_964426505.1 uncultured Caldisericota bacterium | reverse complement strand
GCTTTGATAGGCAGCGTCCCATGTCGTCGTGCCCACATTCTGGACCACAAACCCGACCGCCGCCTGCCCGGCCGTCGACAGTATCGCTCCGGCAGGACTCTCCAGCACACGGAAGTTGTCTCCCTGATTGAATCCTCCATACAGGTCGCCATAGTGAACCGGCTGTGGTGTCGGGATCCACGCGGGCGGGTTGGCGATGATGGAAGGACTGGGCAATGTCACCGCCACCGGCGGCCACAGGGGCTGCCCGTCACTGCCCAGAACCTGGCGGGCCATGAGAGCCAGGACACGATCCTGGTAGTGCCTCCCTCCGGGCGTGTTGGGGTTGTTGGTGGAAGACAGGCCATTGTAGGCCCAGATGGCATAGTACCAGTTTTCCAGGACGTTGCGGTCGCGGTCGCCGATGCCGGGCGCCAGCTTCCACTTGCCGTCGAGTATTCTGGCCCCGGTCTCGATGTTGTAGTCGATGTCGGTCATGAGGCGGTCGATATCATTGCGTCCCGTGCTGTTGATCTGCATGATGCCGATGTCCTGCGACGTAGCATTGGACCCGATGACCGTGTTGCCGCTCGCGTCGAACTGGCGCCACCCCGATTCCTGGTAGGCGATGGCCATCAGGATGGCTGACGGCACGTTGTAGCGCAGAGCCGCATCCTTGAGACGCGCCCTGATATACGTGTCTGGCGGATTCGTGCCGAGGGGAGCTCCCAGAGCCATATCGGGACTCGCAGACAAAGACAGCACCGTCACTGCCGCAAGGACAAGAGCAATCGACCGGTTCCAGAAACTCATCTTCCTCAAGGCTGCATGCACCTCATTCCAAAGAGATCGGCCGCTGTCACACGACCGGCAAGCGTGCACTGCAGCCGCGGAAGAGAGCCTTGCATGCACGCATCGTTTGGACGCATGTCATGCGATCCTTGTTCCTGCCGGCTCAACGCGCTATTCTGCCCACGGGGTGGTACGGCAGTGGAGACTGTCCCCTGCCGTCACGACGGCACCTGCGGCTTCCATGGTCTCGATGGCACGCTGTCCGTCGCCAGGTTCGACCTCGACCGCCGCAATGCCGTCACGGATGACGGTGACGCCAAACCCGAG
This sequence comes from uncultured Caldisericota bacterium, assembly GCA_964426505.1. Lineage (GTDB taxonomy): Bacteria > Caldisericota > Caldisericia > Cryosericales > Cryosericaceae > Cryosericum. Next base: position 7,074 of record CAYRQW010000072.1, on the reverse strand, counting down.
ACGAAGGGCATCGAGGACGGTATGCAGAACGCAGTAGTCCGTCGCGAGACCGCAGACATGCAGTGTTGTGATGTCCCGTGCACGAAGCCAGCTCCCGAGGTCCTCGCTGGTCGCCTCGAATGCACTGTAGCCGTCGTCTGCGTTGCCCGTCCCCTTGTCCAGCACCAGGAGGAAGCGGCTGGTATCGAGTCCGGTCCTGAACTGCGCACCATATGTTCCGGCAACACAGTGCGGGGGCCATCCGTCAAAGTGGACGCTGGTCGCAGGGTGCCAGTCGCGGGAGGCGATGACAGTGGAGAAGCACGGCATCCACGCATTGATCACCGGGACTACTGCGTCCCCACCGGCTACGGCCAGTGCGCCCCCGGGACAGAAGTCATTCTGGACGTCGACGACGAGCAGAGCTGTTTCAGGGCCGAAGTGTTCCTGGTTCACGATGAGCGTTCCTCGATCAGGCTGCGCCGCAGGTCGAACAGCTCGCGGCTCACGCCGACGTGATACGCGTGAGGGTTGGCAAAACGCTTGTGCTCGCCGTAGAGCATTGCAAACCGCTGGCCAGCCCAGGCCGCGGTTTCCGGGAGAGTCGGGAAGGCATACACAAGCTCGCCGTTCCTGACGATCTCCTTGCGAATACTCTCACGCCGCAATCCTGCCACCGCCGTCTTCTTGTAGTCAAAGTCGGGGTGCATCAGGGCCATCGGCTCGAGGTCCCCATGTGCCAGGCACAAACCGTCGAGCAGCCAGAGACCGTCACCGGAGTCATAGTACCGGTACAGTTCCTTTTCACCCGGGATGTTGATCTTGGCCGGGTTCTCAGAGATCTTGATAATCGGCTTGCCCTTGAGCTGGACCAACTTGTAGACGCCGTCCAGTGCGCCGTCGCTGTAGCCGGTCACAAGGCGTGTCCCGACGCCGAACAGGTCAATAGGTGCCCCCTGGTCCACGAGCGATTCGATGACGTATTCATCCAGCTGGTTGCTGACCGAGACCTTGACACCATTCAGCCCGTTCTCGTCCAGAACGGCCCGCACCTTCTTGCTGAGGTAGGCAAGGTCACCCGAGTCCAGCCGGACGCCTTTCAGGTGGTGACCCTGTGCCTCCAGTTCCTTGCCGACGATGACGGCGTTGGGCAGGCCCTGCTTCAGCGTGTCATACGTGTCGAGGAGGAGAACGGAGTCGTCCGGATGCATCCGGGCATAAGCACGGAACGATTCCAGCTCCGAGTCGAAGCTCTGGATCCAGCTATGAGCAACAGTTCCGCCGACAGGCACGTTCTCCTCGAACGCCAGCAGGACGTTGGACGTCGAAGCGATACCGCCCACAAAGCATGCCCGGCTCGCTCCCATGCCGCCGTCTCCCTGCGCCCGCCGGAGACCGAAGTCGAAGATGCCTCTCCCCTCGGCTGCGCATACCATGCGACGCGCCTTGGTCGCGATGAGTGTCTGGAAGTTCACCGTGCTGAGCAGGAGACCCTCCAGGAGCTGTGTTTCGATGAGCGGACCCTTGACGCTGATGATGGGTTCGCCCGGAAAGACGACCTCGCCTTCGGGTACAGCCGTGATGTCGCCCGTGAAGCGCGTGTTCTCGAGTACATGGAGGAAGTCGTCACGGTATCCCAGCGAACTCAGATAGCCGAGTTCATCCGCCGTGAAGCGCATGTTGAGAACGTAATCGACAGCATCCCGCAGGCCCGCTGCAATGGCATATCCTCCTCCATAGGGATTCTGGCGGTAGAAGATGTCGAATACTGCTTCGTCCTTCGCCTTGCCGGAGAGGTAGTAGCCTTGTGTCATGGAGTACTCATAGTAGTCGGTATACAGTGGCGAGAATCTGCGGTGATACGCCTGCCCACGTCGTTCAGCCATGGTTCTGCTCCTTTCGAGACATGATGCCGATACGCCAGCACTATTCACAATCAGTATAGTCAGAATGTGCAGCTACGGCCACAAACCAGAACAGGTCCCATCCTTGCAAAGGTTAACGCTCAATCTAGAATGACATCATGATACAAGTCTCTGGATCCTTTGCAGGAGGATGACCATGAACCATCTCTTCGCTGAACTGGACGTGGCGGGACTCCGCCTTGCAAATCATGTCATCCTCCCGCCGATGGCGACCGAACAGGCGGACGATGATGGGTGTCCGAACCCAGCGACAGCCGGCCATTACGGCTCCCTGGCCGCCACCGGCGTGGCCCTGGTCGTCGTGGAGCATTCCTGTGTCGCGCCGGAAGGGCGGGCTTCACCCCGTCAGATGTCGCTGGCAACGGACGCGAGCGTGGCGGGACATGCCGCTATCGCAGCGGCGATCCACGCCGCCGGCGCTCTCTGCTCGGCCCAGATCAGCCATGCCGGCTCGAACCGCCGGGCGGAAGTGTGCGGAAGGTGCCTCGGCCCAAGCGCCGTGGAGAACCCCGTTTCACACCTGGTCCCGGAGGAAATGTCGAACGGCGACATCATCGCAGCCGTTCGCGCCTTTGGATCGGCGGCCGGCCGCGTTCGTGAAGCCGGCTACGATCTGGTCGAGGTCCATTGCGCGCACGGCTACCTTCTGGGCGAGTTTCTGAGCCCTCTGACAAATCACCGGAACGACGCCTATGGCGGAACACCGGCAAGGCGCAGGCGCCTGCTGCTCGAAATCGTCGAAGAGGTCAGGGCAGCAGTTCATGGGGATCTGCCGCTCATGGTCAGACTCGGCGTCGCAGACAACCCACCTCTCCTTCAGCTCTATGATGGCGGACTCACGGTGGCGGAAGGTGTCGAAGCGGCGCGGGCACTTGATGATGCCGGCGTCGCCATCCTCGACCTTTCGGCGGGCATCTGTGGAAGTCGTCCCATCGGGGTCACGGGCGAAGCCTACTTCCGGCCGTTTGCCGAGGCTGTCTCGGCGGTCGTCCGCTGCCACGTGGTCTGTACCGGCGGCATCACACAGCCACAGACGGCGCAGGAAATCGTTCAGAGCGGAGCAGCCGATCTCGTGGGCGTCGGCCGCGCAATTGCCGCCGACCATGACTGGGTGCACAAGGCTCGGGAAGAGACAGGACGCCAGGCCGTCTGAAGGAGCCATCATGGACATCAGCATTACCATCAGTGGCGAGGCAGGACAAGGGGTCAAGACTCTCGGATCGCTCGTCGCACGCGTCATGTTCGACCGCGGGTACTGCGTCGTGCAGGATGAGAGCTACCACAGCCGCATCCGAGGCGGCCTGGACGCAATGACCATAAGAGTGTCGGATGTGTCTCATTATGCTGTCCAGCCGATCATCGACCTGTTCATTCCACTCGCCTCGTCCATTCTCCCCTACCACCTTGCCGGCAACGGACACGAGTCCGAAATCGGACCGTCGACGCGGATACTCTGTGATACCAAGTCCGGCGTCGATCTTCCCGGAGCAGTACATCTCCCCGCTGCTGAACGTGCGACAACTCTCGCGGGTGATGCCCGCGCCGCCAATGTGTTCCTGTTTGGAGCCATGTGCCGCATGCTGGGCATTCCTCTCGACGCAGCGACTGCAGCGGTACGCAAGGTCCTGCCCGACAGGATCCTGGAGAAGAACCTGCCTGTCCTCGGAGATGGATACGCCCAGCAAGTCATGGAAGCGTGGTCACTGCCAGCACGAAAGCTGAGCCATCAGGTCCTTGCCAACGCGAGTCAGTCGATCGGCGCCGCAGCCATCATAGCAGGTGTCAGGTTCTATTCGGGCTATCCCATGTCGCCCGGCTCGGGTATCATGAATTACCTTGCGGCCCATGCAGAACAGTACGGCATTGTCGTCGAGCAGGCAGAGGACGAGATCGCAGCCGCGAACATGGCCGTCGGCGCCAGCTATGCAGGCGTGCGTCAGATGGTCTCGACCTCCGGCGGCGGGTTCGCCCTGATGGTCGAAGCACTCTCCCTGGCCGGCATGGTGGAAACCCCGATCGTCATCGTCGATGCACAACGCCCTGCGCCCGCCACAGGACTGCCGACGCGCACCGAACAGGGCGATCTCCTGTTCGTCCTTCAGGCCGGACATGGTGACTTCGTGCGATACGTCAGCGCGCCGCGCACGGCGGAAGACGCATTCACGCTGACACTGAAGGCGTATGAACTGTCGTCAGACTACCAGATCCCTGCCATCATCCTGTCTGACCAGCAGCTGGCGGACACGCTGGTGACCATCCCGCGCTGGAACCTCGGCAACGTCCATCCCAACCGGCACCTTGCTGAACCGGGATCGTATCAGGAACCGTACCAGCGCTATGCGCTGACGCCCTCCGGCGTATCGCCACGTCTCGCACCCCTGCAGACCGACTGGCCGGTGATCGCCGACAGCGACGAACACGATGAGTCCGGACACCTGACCGAAGACCTGGGCAACCGGAAGCGCATGGTGGACAAGCGCCTCCGCAGACAGCAGGATCTGCTTGCAGACGTTGACGAACCGATCGTTCTCGGCGGTGGTACCACCCTGCTTGTCGGATGGGGCTCGAGCTTCGGCGCGTTGGAAGAACTCGTATCAGCCCACCCGGCGGACCTCCGACTCATCCACTTCAGCGAGGTCTGGCCCTTGAGGACCGAGCGCCTGCTCTCTGAGATGAAACGTGCCCGGCTGGTGGTTGCCGTCGAGGGCAATGCGACCGCTCAGTTCGCACAGCTGATCGCCCGCGAAACAGGGCAACTCATTAGACACACAGTCCTGCGCTACGACGGGCGACCGCTGAACGCAGCATACATCAAAGGCAAACTGCATGATCTGGAGGTGATCTGACATGTGGAAGAACGGTATGGACATCGCCTGGTGTCCGGGCTGCGGCGACTTCGCTCTGCTGGACGCAGTCAACCGCCTCCTTGAGACCGGCGACATCCCGCGAAACCACTTCCTGTACGTCTCCGGAATCGGCCAGGCAGCCAAGCTGCCCCTGTATCTCAAAGGCGTCAACGCCTTCAGCGGCCTGCACGGACGAGCCTTGCCAGTGGCCCAGGCGGCGAAGATCGCGAACGGCGACCTGACTGTCGTCGTCCACTCGGGCGACGGATGCACCTACGGCGAGGGAGGCAACCACCTCATGGCTGCAATGAGGCGCAACGTGGACATCACGCTCGTCGTCCATGACAACCAGGTGTATGGCCTCACCAAGGGGCAGGCGTCACCGACGACGTCGATGGGTACGACGACCGTCGCCCAGACACTGGGTGTCATGGTGGAGCCTTTCAATCCGCTGGCAACTGCGGTGGCATTGGATTGCTCCTTCGTCGCACGGACGTTCGTGGGAGATCCCGAACATATGGTCACTACCATGCGCGCCGCCATACGACATCACGGATTCGCGCTTGTCGATGTGCTGCAGCAATGTGTGAGCTTCAACAAGGTCAACACGTTTGGCTGGTACAAGGAACGGGTCCAGAGACTCCCTGACGACTACGACCCGACAGATCGTCAGGCTGCCTTTGCCAAGGCGCTGGAATGGGGTGACCACATCCCGATCGGCGTCCTGTACGTGCATGAGCGCCCCGCGTATGGCGACCTTCACCCCGCACTGCACGACAAGCCGCCACTGTGGCAGAACTGGACAACCGACATGGCGCCGTACGACGCTCTGCTGGACGAGATGGCGTAGGGAGAGCCATGCGAGTCATCAACCGCATCCTGACAACACTTCTGCTCGTGATCGGTCTGGCGCTCGGGGGATTCATCGCATGGGCCAATACCCCTGCGCGCGCCTCAGCCGAGGCCTATGCAGCCATGAAGAGCAACGACGATGTGAAGGTCTCCCTCGACGCGGCCGGAAGACTGCTCTTCGAGCCGATCAGGAAGAAGAACGGCGTGGGCTTCATCCTGTACCCGGGTGGACGCGTCGATCCCCGCTCTTATGCCCCGCTCGCGCGTGGTATCGCAGCAAGCGGCAGTGTCGTCGTCATCGCGCCGATGCTGTTCAATCTTGCAGTCCTCTCGCCCGAACGGGCGCAGGATATCATCGATACCTACCAGGGAATCCGTACGTGGGCCATTGGAGGGCATTCGCTGGGCGGCTCCATGGCAGCACGCTTCGCCAGCCTGCATACCAGGGAGATAAAGGGCCTTGTCCTGTGGGCGTCGTACCCGGCGAACACCGACGACTTGTCCACATCGCTTCTTCCTGTACTGTGTATCAGCGCATCCAGGGACGGGCTGGCGACTCCCGCCAAGATCGCGGCAGCACGGCCGCTGCTGCCACCGGCGACTACGTACCGGCCGATCGACGGCGGCAACCACGCACAGTTTGGCTCCTATGGTACACAGATGGGTGACCACTCTGCTACCATCACGGCCGACGAACAGTGGCGGCTGGTTGTCCAGGCGACGGCCGACTTCCTGGCGCAGGTGGCAGCACAGCCATAGTGAGACGCCTGGGACGCGCGCTCGCTCTTATCCTCGCAGCTTTGCTCGTCCTGCTGACATTCGGACCGTTTCTTGTTCCCGTGCACCCCTATCAGGGCAGAACGCCGGGCGAACTCGCGGATCAGAACGGCAGGTTCATCCTCGTCCGCGGCACAGGTCTTCATTACAAGATCTATGGGCAGGGCCAACCACTCTTCCTGCTCCTGCATGGGTTCGGGTCCAGTACGTTCACGTGGGACCGTGTCGCCCCCGCACTTGCGCAATTCGGGACAGTCGTCGCCTATGACCGCCCGGGTTTTGGCCTTTCCCAGCGTCCCCTTCAGAAGGACTGGCCCGGCTACGACCCGTATGATGCGACCGAGCAGGCACAGCTCGCCCTGGAGCTCATGCATGCCCTCGGATTCGAGAAGGCGGTCCTCATCGGCAATTCTGCAGGCGGAGGCGTCGCGCTCGACATGGCCATGAAGTACCCTCAGGCCGTGCAGGCGATGGTCCTGATCAGTCCCGCGGTGTCGAATGGCGGCGGGTCAGGCCGACTCCTGAAAGCGCTCATCCGCACGCCACAGGTGCGGCATCTGGGGCCATTGCTCGTCCGGGCCCTAGTCCCCCGCATGCAATCCCTTGTCGCAGTTGCCTGGCACGACCCCGCCGCAATGCCATCGGACGTCATCCCGGCCTATCGAAAACCTCTGACTGCAAGCAACTGGGATGCG
>CAYRQW010000071.1:0-8345 GCA_964426505.1 uncultured Caldisericota bacterium | reverse complement strand
CCGCGAGGGTGGTCACACGGTCGGCGCCGGCGTCGTCACCAAGATTCTGGAGTAGGTAGCTGCCATGAGAGACATCATTACACTCGAGTGCACGGTGTGCAAGAATCGCAACTACACCAGCATCAAGAACAAGAAGAATGACCCAGACAAAGTGCATGTGAACAAGTACTGTTCTCATTGCAGAAAGCATACGGAACACAAGGAGACAAAGTAACCGCAAGTCCCCAGGTAGGCCCGTAGTTCAACTGGTAGAGCATCGGTCTCCAAAACCGAGTGTTGGGGGTTCGAGCCCCTCCGGGCCTGCCACCTTCCTTTGAGGAGGAACGTGTGAGTAATACAAAGACAGTCAAGTCGACAAGTGTGCGCTTCAAGAACTGGATCCGGTCCATCTGGACGGAGATTCGGCACAGAGTCACGTGGCCCCGACCTCGTGAACTTGCGAAGTCTGGTCTTACGATCATTGCGTTTGTTGCATTCTGGGCATTGTACATCGGCCTGTGGGACTACTTGTTCGCTGCCGCTCTGAAGTGGCTCATCTCGTAGGTTCGGATGCCTGAACGCAACTGGTACCTTCTGCACACGTATTCTGGCGCAGAGGAGAAGGCCAGGAACAATCTGGAACAGAAGGTCAAGACGCTGGCTCTCACAGACCGCGTCTTTTCTGTGGTTCTCCCTGTGGACAACAAGGTGATCATCAAGAACGGGGAGCGAAAGGTTAAGCAGGAGAAAGTCTACCCAGGGTACCTCGTTGTCGAGATGATCATGGACGACGAAACCTGGAATGTGGTTACGCACACTCCCGGCATTCTGGGGTTTGTTGGCAACTATGGAAAACCCATTCCTCTTTCGGACGAAGAGGTGGAGCGGATTATCAAGAACAGGGTTTCCGAGGAAGAAGCGGTGGCCAAGCTTCACTTTGAAGTTGGCGACACTGTGCAGATCATCGGTGGCCCATTTGATGGAATGCAGGGCAAAGTCGAGAGTATCTCGCCTGAGAAGGAGAAGGCTCGCATCAAGCTCATGATGTTTGGGCGCGAAATGCCGGTCGAGATCGATTTCGGCTTCATCAAGAAGATCTGACAGATCTGAGTTTAGGGGGTAGTATCCACTATGGCGAAGAAGATCGTAGGATATGCGCGTGTACAGATTGAAGGAGGAAAGGCAACACCAGCACCGCCTGTTGGCCCAGCTCTAGGTCAGAAGGGCGTCAACATCATGGAGTTCTGCAAGCAGTTCAACGAGAGGACCAAGGACAAGGCTGGCTTGGTCATCCCTGCAGTCATAACTGTGTTCGAAGACAAGTCTTTCACGTTCATCACCAAGACCCCACCGGCATCCTCTCTCATCAAGAGAGCTATCAAGATTGAGGCTGGGTCTGGCGAGCCCAACAAGAAGAAGGTCGGTCGTATCACGAAGGCCCAGCTGGCTGAGATCGCCAAGATCAAGATGGAGGATCTCAATACTGCCGACATCGAGGCAGCAATCAAGATTATCGGGGGCTCTGCCAAGAGCATGGGAGTCACGGTCGTCGAATAGCAGATTCATAGCGCACGTGGGAGGAGTTTCTCCACGTAACCACGGAGGTAATTCATGAGTAAGAAGGGAAAGAAGTATCAGGAAGTAGAGAAGCTTGTAGACCGGTCAAAGGTCTACACGTTGGATGAGGCTGTGGCTTTGCTGCCCAAACTGCGGACGGCCAAATTCGATGAGACGATCGAGGTTTGCATGAAGCTCAACGTCGATCCGAAACAGGCTGACCAGAACGTTCGCGGCGTCGTTACACTGCCGGCAGGTACGGGCAAGACTGTCAGGGTTGCGGTGTTCACGAAGGGCGACAAGACTGCTGAGGCTCAGGAAGCGGGCGCCGACTTCGTGGGCGGCGAGGAACTCGTCGAGAAGATCAAGGGCGGCTGGATGGACTTCGATGTCGCAATCGCGACGCCGGACATGATGTCAACACTTGGTAAGGTGGCTCGTGTTCTTGGCCCCCGCGGCCTGATGCCCAATCCGAAGGCGGGCACTGTCACCCTGGAAGTGGGAAAGGCCGTCCGTGAGTTCAAGGCCGGGAAGATCGAGTTCCGTGTCGACAAGATTGGCACCGTGCACTGCCCCCTCGGCAAGTCGAGTTTCGCTCCTGCGGCCATCAAGGAGAACTTCATGTCTCTCTTTGAGGCTATCCAGAAGGCTCGTCCCGCCTCTGTCAAGGGATCATACCTCGGCAAGACCTACCTGGCCCTCACCATGAGCCCGGCAATTCGACTGGACACGAGCAAGCTTTAGAGTACACTCTTATCACAACTAGCAGCCCAAGACAGCGAGCGGGGTTCATCCCCTCAATCTTGCCCGCCGAGGCGTTTGCGCTTACTGACCGCGTGCAATACGGCTCTCTGTCTTTGGCAGAGAGCCTTTTTCCTTTCTACACAAAAGAGGAGGTGAAACATGCTAACCAAGGATCAGAAGAAACAGCTTGTAGATGATCTTGTCAAACAGCTGAAAGAGTCGGAGTCCATCGTGTTCGTGGGCTACGAGGGATTGAAGGCGTCGTTCGTCGCAAACGAGCGCAAGAAGCTGACGAAGCAGGGCATTGAGTATGTCGTCGTCAAGAATACTCTCCTCGAGCGGGCCATGAAGGAAGTCGGTCTGACGTTGCCGGAGTCTCTGTTTACACAGATGACGGCAGTTGGGCTCGGGAAGAGTGACCCATCTGTGCTGGCTAAGGCTCTGTACAAGAAGCCGACCAACAAGCCCGGCGAACAGCGCTTCGTAGTCAAGGGTGCAATCGTTGATGGGAACTTCTTTGACGAACCTATGGTCGAGCGCCTTGCGCTGTTGCCGACCAGGGACGAACTCATTGCCCAGGTGTGCCGGGGCATGAACGGGCCGGTTACGGGGCTTGCCATGGCACTGAAGCAAACCGTAAGCAGTATTGCCTATGCACTTGACAAAGTCCGTGAGCAGAAGGCTCAGGTCGCACCACAAGAGTAACAACATTCAATAGGAGGAATGACATGACCAAAGAAGAAATCCTTTCAGCTATCGAGAGCATGACTGTTCTGGACCTTGCTGATCTCGTCAAAATGATCGAAGAGAAGTTTGGCGTCTCCGCTGCTGCCCCGGTTGCTGCTGTTGCTGCTGCCCCGGCCGCCGTTGTCGAAGCCAAGACGGAGTTTGACGTGATCCTCAAGACTGTCGGTGAGAAGAAGATTGAGGTCATCAAGGTTGTGCGCGAGATTACCGGCCTTGGTCTCAAGGAGTCCAAGGACGTCGTCGATGGCGCACCAAAGCCCGTCAAGGAGCACATTCCCGAGAAAGAAGCCAACGAGATCAAGGCCAAGCTCGAGGCTGCCGGCGCTACTGCCGAGGTCAAGTAGTCTCTATACTATCTCCGCAACAATTGTCCGTGTGACGCTCACGCGTCTCTGGACATCAAGGGCGGCTGCTTCGGCAGCCGCCCTTGATGCGTATACACCGAAGACGGCGCTCCCTGAACCGCTGAGACCAGCAAGAATGGCGCCGCTCGTGAAGAGTACGTTGCGAATACTCTGAAAGCTGGTTGTGTTCTCACCGAGAGTCGTCTCAAATGAGTTCAACCGATAGGAGGCAGGCCGGACCAACTGCTTAAGCGTCCGCAATGCTTCAAGAACGGCAGCAAGCGAGATGGAAGGGTCTACCGCCGACACTTCACCGTTGTCCATGGCGCTGTCCAGGAGGGCATAAGCGTGTCCGGTATCGACTCGAAAGGGCGGAAGAGCAATACAGCACGTGAGATGAGGAGGCAGTGGCTGCGACTCCAGCCGATCTCCCAGGCCCCGTACCATACATGTGCCTGATTCGACGAAGAATGGGACATCCGAACCGACCGAGGCTGCCAGAGTGATAAGCTGATGGTGACTCAAGGGAAGACCATGGAGCCGGTTCAGAGCTAACAATGCTGCTCCTGCGTCACCACTGCCTGCGCCGAGGCCCGTCTTCTCGGGGATGTGTTTCTCCAGATATGCGGAGATTCGAAAGGTATGACGCACGGCGAGCGGCTGAATGGCGTCGGTGAAGGCAAGCCAAGCCTGCTGGACAGAATTGTGTGGGAGCAGATCGGGACGGTTCGACGTGAGATGAAACTCGGCAGACGTTGAGGGAAAGGCATCCAAGTGGAGTCGATCGCCCGTTGCGATGCTCAGGAAGAGCGACTCCAGCTCATGAAGCTCACGACGGCCACTCCTTGGCAGTACACGCAACCAGGCATTCACCTTGATCCTCGTGTCAATGCAGAGGTGCTGTACTGTATCGCCAGAACGTCGTTCGTCCAGGTCACTCATGTAGTAAGTATAGTGGTGAATGGTCCCGACGTAAGGCAGTGCCCCGATTTGAGTCAGAGAGACGGCCATGCAAATGGGCGAGGTCTTTGCCGGTCGATACATTCGGACCCCGTGGTTTCTCTGACATATCCCTGCGAAGCCAGATGATGCAGCTGGTTGGAAGATTCCTGACACACAATATGGCAGGAGGTCATCTGGTACGTCTTGGCGCTGCTGTGTCCGGAAGAATTCAGACTATCGGGATACTCGGCCTGCAACAGTGAAGCAGGGGCATTGACACGACCATCACGAATTGATAGCATGTTGTTAGTATGTTGTTCAACATTCGTCGACGTCCGGACAAGCTGGCCCTGAACCTGAATCAATGGACGACAAGTGGCTGGCAAGCGCCGAAGCTCTGGTCGAACCGATGTCTTCCAGTCAATCCACGACTGGGTTTTCCAAACAAGGAGGCTAGGATATGCCAAATTGGCTCTGGTGGATCATCATCGGTATTGCGGCAGGCTGGATTGCGGGTCAAGTCATGAAAGGCAGTGGTTATGGTTTGCTTGGTGACTTGATCATTGGTGCGATCGGCGGTTTGATCGGCGGATACGTGTTCGGGTTGCTGAAGATTCCGAGCAGCGGATTGTGGGGAGCCCTGATTACTGCAGTGATCGGTGCGATATTGCTGATCGCCGTGGTGCGGGCCATAAGGGGCGGGAGAAGGTAGTCTGGCATAGCGTCTCACAGTCACCTGCACCCGGACTGGCGGTTCCAGCTAACCGTCGACGTAGCGAAGCCGTATGGGCCGCGGCTCTCACAGCATGGAACTCAACCAGAAACCGATGTGGTCCATACACTGCGTTCCGTTACTCGGTGTCTGTCTGGCAAAGTCAGAAAGGGCCCCAGGGAGTCAAATCCCCTGGGGCCCTCTATCAATCAGGCAATACTCATGCCGCAACAGTCAATTCTGGCTCCCCGAGTAGGACTCGAACCTACAACCCCCGGATTAACAGTCCAGTGCTACCACCGTTGAGCTATCGGGGAACGCAACAACAATTGTAATGTCGACAGCTCGTATGTCAAGATGCTGACTGTCAATCAGGACTGAGAGGGCGACCGTCTTCGATTCGACGACGTGCGGTGGCGGATGACATTGCCGTCGTTGTGCATATCCTCTTCGCTCATCCCGTTCTCCTTGGCAATCATCTCTTTCAGCTTGCGCTTCGCTTTGGCCTCGATCTGACGGATGCGTTCACGCGTCACCTGGAACATTGTGCCGACTTCTTCCAACGTGTGCTCGTATTCGCCCTGAAGACCCTCTCTGTAGATGAGTATCTTCTTCTCACGTTCGGGGAGCGTTTCGAGGATGCGCTCCAGCTGTTCCTTATAGTACTTGTTGAAGGTCTCTTTCTCAGGAGAGGGACTCTTCTCATCCTCAATGAAGTTCTCCAGACGGCTCTCTTCCTCATCTCCCACAGTGTTTTCGAGAGACAGAGGCTGCTGCCCAAGTCGGAGATACCGGATGATCTTCTTGACGGGAATGCCCATGGCCGTGGCAAGCTCCTCCTTGGTCGGGTCCCGTCCGTGTTCCTGAAGGAAACCCTTCTTGATCTTGTCGATCTTGTTGAGGTTCTCAACCATGTGGACTGGAACCCTGATCAGGCGTGACTGGTCGGCCAGCGCACGCGTCATCGATTGGCGGATCCACCAGGTGGCGTACGTGGAGAATCGGAATCCACGCTTGTAGTCAAACTTCTCGACAGCCCGGATCAGACCGAGGTTGCCTTCTTCGACCAGATCAAGGAAGGACAGGCCACGCCCCGTGTATTTCTTTGCAATACTGACCACAAGGCGAAGGTTGGCCTCGATAAGCTGGCGGCGGGCCTCCATGTCGCCCGCCATGACGCTCTTGCCTAGTGATTTCTCCTGATCCGGTGTCAGGAGGGGCACGCGGCCGATATCGCTCAGATACGACTGGATCGGGTTCTGCTCCTCCTGAGTTGTGACACGGATAATCGAGGGGATGGAAGGTGCCGCCACAGCTTTCTTGGCCGTGGATTTGACGAATCGGGGAGTACCGAAGACGATTCCTTCGAAGTCCATCCGTTCATAGAAGATGTCCAGTTCTTCGACAGAGAGATCGTGTTTCTCCAGCGCATTCATGACCGCTTCGTAGTCCAGCACACCTAGTTGGCGGGCGCTGTCCAGCAGCTTGACCAGCTCACGTTTCTTGGGGATGGGTGGTTCTGCTGCAGGACCCTCTTCGTGCGAGGTTTCCTGTTCTTCTTCCAGATCCAGGTCGCCTTCACGCCCTTCCTCATCGACCGCCTTCTTCTGTTTCTTCGGAGCCTTGACTTTGGGAACATGCTTCACATGAGGAACGGCCGCAGTGGTTTCGACCACGACAGTGGCGGCGGGGCTCTTCACAGATGGTTTGACACGTTTGGCTCTGGTGACTGTCTTGGAGATATCCTCCACGGCAACCTTCACCGAGGCTCTTTCGGATGGCTTGACGGGCTTGGCCTTTGTGGCCGCCTTAAGCTGTGGGACTGCTGACGCTTCAAGCTTCTTGCGTGGGACTGCTGACGCCTTGGCCGGATGAACCTTCGTCTTGACCTCGATCTTCGGGGTCACATTCTTCTTGTCTGCCATTATTCACCCCTTTCATGGGCTAAGGAGGCATCTCCCGGTCTTGCGGCAGACGACCCCGATCGCAGCCTGCTGGCTGCATCTCTCACTCCCTGATAACTCAACTTGTGTTCTCCAGGATTCCATTGACCGTCGGGATCTATGGCTTCTGGTTCGCGTTCTTCGAGACTCCATCGGCCGACCAGAGCTGCGGCTTCCGGCCCGAGCTGCGCAACCAGCGAGGACGCCAGGGTAGCTCCTCCACGAGTCTCGCGACGCAGCACACTGAGGATCTCCTGGCAGGCTTCATCCTGCAAGACCAGTCCCTCGAGCAGTGGTGACAGTTCCGAGAGTCGGTCAAGATTGTGGATCAGGCCATGGACCATCTCCTGCTCAAGTACGGAGCGGGCGTTCTGAAGAGAGCCCCCTGTGGGAATCCTGGCGTGTCCAAGGCTCTTGCGCGGGAGTCTCCACGGATCGGCGACTGCCTGCTGCTCGCCGTGGGTACGGCCTTTGTGATAGATTGCGAGAACCTCCTCCTCACGAACGTTGACTCTGTGCGCGATCTGAGTAAGGAGCTGGGTTCTGAGCAATGAATCTTGCATGTCATCTATGGATTCCATCATCTCCTGCACAAAAGATCTTCGATCCCTCACGGAGTTCATGTCTCTGCCTGCGACGGCAGCGTCGAGCAAGAAATCGCCGACCGATATTGCATGATCGAGAGCGACCAGGTATCTGTCCTTTCCTCCAGGTTCTCGAAGCAACTCATCCGGGTCCTTTGCCCCCTCGACCCTGACCACGGCGACGTCCAGCCCGGTTCGGTCAGCAATGGAGAGGGCAAGTCGAGCAGCGCGCTGACCGGCCTCGTCACTGTCGAAATTGAGCAGAACGCGGGAAGCACTCCGCCTCAGCAACGTGCCCTGTTCCTCGGTGAAGGCCGTGCCAAGCGAAGCCACGGCGTTGGTGAAGCCTGCGGCGTGGAGAGCGATGGCGTCCATGTACCCCTCGACTACCACGGCTGTCCCGGTTTCGCGTATGGACGCTTCGGCCAGAGGAAGCGCGTAAAGGGTCCTTCTCTTGGCGAACAGAGGAGTCTCGGGGCTGTTCGTGTACTTGGGCATCGACCCATCGATGGCTCGTCCGCCAAAAGCGATGATGTTGCCGATGCTGTCCCAGATGGGAAACATCAGTCGGTGCGAAAACGGCGAGAACGAGTGCCCTTCATGTCGCTGCACGATGCCGGTGCGTGCGAGGCTGTCCTCGTCAACTCCGTGTTCCGAACACCACTTGACCAGGCTGTCCGTGTTCCGGGGACAGTAGCCCAGGGAGAAGTGTTTCACCGTCTCGGGACTGAGTACGCGGCTTCTGACATACTCCTGGCACTCACGTGCCTGAGGGCTCTGCAGAGCTGCAGAG
>CAYRQW010000070.1:0-8493 GCA_964426505.1 uncultured Caldisericota bacterium | reverse complement strand
CCCTGGCTCGTTCTCGTACCTTAGATCGGTCGACTACTCGGACGCATTCCTGGTTGCCGTGGATCGGGGCCTGGCCGTGATGGTCGAGCTTGGACTCATCCCCGACCTGTTTGTCGGTGACTGCGACTCCGTGGCTCCGGAGTTGGTGGCGGGGTTGGACCATGACCGTACACGGGTGGTCAGCCTGCCGGTGCAGAAGGACGTGTCCGATCTGGAGGCCGCCTTTGACCTGCTGGCAGCCGCAGAGAGACATGGCGCTGTGCTTGTCCTGGCGGGGCTCGGAGGGAGACTCGACCACAGCCTGTTCAACCTGCAGCTCACTGCACGGCGCGTGGTCGACTTCGAAGGGATATCCTTTGAAGACAGCCGATGTCAGGTGAACCTGCTCAGGGAAGGCACGATCACACGTTTTGTCCCCGGCATGACGGTGTCTTTTGTACCGATGGTGGATGAGACAGAGTTGACGCTGATCGGGTTCAAGTACCCGCTAACTCATGCACTCATACGGCAGGGCTCGACAAGGACACTCAGCAATGTCACGCAGGGCAGCATCCAGCAGGTCATTGTGGACCGGGGCACGGTAGCGATGATCGCCTGGAAGGGCCCGCAGGATATCTCATGAAAGAGGTGGAGATGGAAAACGCTCAGTTGGAGCAGGAGGTTCAGCGTCAGCTGAGTATCCTCCGGCGCGGCACGGCTGAAATCGTCAGTGAACCAGAGCTGGCTTCCAAGATCAGGGGATCGCTCGTCTCAGGGAGACCGCTTCGCGTGAAACTGGGCTGTGACCCCAGCGCTCCCGATCTTCACCTCGGGCACACGGTGGTCATCGACAAGCTTCGTCAGTTCCAGGACCTGGGACATCAGGTCGTCTTCATCATCGGCGACTACACGGGGAGGATCGGCGATCCGTCCGGACGCTCCAAGACGCGTCCGCCGTTGACCGGGGAACAGATCGACGCCAATGCCCAGACGTACTTCGAGCAGGTGTACCGCATCCTTGACCCACAGAAGACCGAGGTCCGCTACAACGGCGAGTGGCTGGCAAAGCTGACCTTCGAAGAGATCATCCGTCTCGCCTCGAGGTTCACGATCCAGCAGATCCTGGAGCGCGACGACTTCTCCAAGCGATATCATGCACAGGTCCCCATCTTCTTTCATGAGTTCTTCTATCCGCTCATGCAGTCATATGATTCCGTGGCAGTCGAGGCGGACGTCGAGCTAGGCGGCACCGATCAGAAGTTCAACCTGCTGCTGGCTCGCGAACTGCAGGAGCAGTCAGGTCAGCCGGCTCAGGTGGCCTTCATGATGCCGATCCTTCCGGGACTCGACGGTATCCACAAAATGAGCAAGAGCCTGGGCAACTACATTGGTATAGCGGAAAACCCTGTGGACATGTACGGCAAATGCATGTCCATCCCGGATGGCCTCATGGAGCAGTACTTCACCCTGCTCACCACAACACCTGAGCGCGAGGTGCACGACATGGCAGCAGGAATCGCAGACGGTTCGGTGCACCCCATGGTTGCCAAGAAGCGGCTTGCGTTCCTTGTCACTGAGAGGTTCCACGGGACCGATCAGGCGACGGCCGCTCAAGACAACTTCGCGAAGGTCTTCAGTGGCAGGGCTTCGACTGCGTCGGCAGACATTGCCTATGAGGACGTTGCACTGCCGGTCGAGCTCGCCGGGGCCGCCGATACAGGAGCGATCGACCTGCTGTTTGCCTTGGGCGCTGTCGCCTCCAAGTCAGAGGCACGGCGTCTCATCCAGCAGGGCGGCGTCGAGATCGAGGGAAAGCGGGTCGAAGACATTGGATTTCGCGTCCCCCTGGATCACTCGCCCATCCATATGCGCGTAGGCAAGAAGCGGTTCCTGGCGGTCAATCTCTAGGTCGACACCGTTGCATGCTGCTTGGCGCTGCTGACGATGTACGCCTGTCCATCCATGGAGTGTTGACGTGTTCATGAGTCATGCAGGAGGTGAAACGGTGAGCATACCCGTCGAAGGGAAACCGGATCGTTCCGCTGTCGCCCTCAGGGTCCTGACACTCAACGGGCTCATGATTGCGCTGAGCATCGTCCTGACACGCCTCATGTCACTGAATATCCCCATCGGGGGTGGCATCGGGGCAAGAATAGGTCTCGGACACCTGCCGATCACGTTTGCCGGTATCGTCGCAGGTCCGCTCAGCGGAGCGCTGGTCGGGGCTGCTGCCGATCTGGTCGGCTTCGCCATCTGGCCGTCTGGTCCCTTCGTCATCTGGCAGATAACGGCGATCACAGCTCTCAACGGCGTCATTCCCTGGGCGTTTGTGAAGCTGGGATGGCCACGGTCGCGGACCGCACGGATATGGACAGGTGTGGCGGTCGCGCGTCTGGCGCTCAATATCGGCTGGCTGCCCTTTGTACTGCATAGTGTCATGAAGCTCCCGTACTGGCCGGTGATGCTGGGTCAGGCGGCGGGCAGCGTCGTGATGATCCCGGCGACAGCGTTTCTTGTGGACTTGCTCATGAAGGCCTATGAACGCGCGGAGTTCGGACATGTTCGGTCGTAGGCGTCCAGACGGGCCGGAGTTTGCTCCCCGGCCGAGCAGGCCACGCGTCCCGCCCAACCAGTCGGTCACGACGTCGTTCTACACGCTGACGGCTGAGCAGGTGCCGTCGGTGGACGTGAACAGCTTCACGTTCAGGTTCTGGGGCCAGGTCCGGGAGCCCACCGAGATGACCTGGCAGCAGCTGATGGCGGTGAAGCATACGACGATGATGGCGGATTTCCACTGTGTCACCGGATGGTCGATGCTGGGGACGGAGTGGGGCGGCGCACTGGTGCGCGACGTCCTGGAGGCGGCTCACGTTGAAGTGTCGGCATCGGCGCGATTTGTCATGGCCCACTGCGTAACTGAGTTCACGACGAACCTCCCGATCGAAGCCCTTCTCGCCGACGACACGATGCTGGTCTGGGAATGGAACGGGCTTCCCCTCACTGTCCCACATGGCGGGCCACTGCGGTTGCTGGTACCTTCGCTCTATGCATGGAAGGATGCCAAATGGGTCTCGGGTTTTGAGTTCCTCGCCGAGGATCAGGCCGGGTTCTGGGAATCGCGTGGCTATCATATGCATGGGGACCCATGGAAGGAAGAGCGATACGGCTGAGAACCGTTCCTGTGACTTGACAGCAGGGCGATATCCTGTAGAATGGCATGTCGGAAAAGGAAGTTGCGAGTGGGCCTCTAGCTCAGCTGGTTAGAGCGCGTCCCTGATAAGGACGAGGTCTCTGGTCCGAATCCAGAGAGGCCCACCATTCTGTATTCTGTGTGTTCATACGTGGGGATGTAGCTCAACGGGGGAGCAAGTGCTTTGCAAGCACGAGGTTGCGGGTTCAAATCCCGCCATCTCCACCATCGAAAGGAGGAGGTGTTCCTTGTCGGGTCACAAGTACACTGACGTTCCCCTTTGGAAGAATGTCTTGCAACAGGACTGGGACGATTGGCACTGGCAGGTCGCTAACCGCATCCAGACCGTCGAAACTCTATCTCAGGTCATCCATCTCACTGATGAGCAGAAGTCTGGCGTTGTCAGCGCACTCTCCAGATTCCGCATGGCCATCACGCCCTACTACGCTACACTCATCGACCAGAGCAGTGTTGACGATCCCGTTTTCAAGCAGAGCGTTCCGACTGCGCTCGAACTGCGATCTGAGCCCAGCGATCTGGACGATCCTCTGTATGAGGAGGTCGATTCTCCCGTCCACGGGCTCACACATCGATACCCCGACCGCGTGCTCTTTCTCATCACCGATCAGTGCGGTATGTATTGCCGCCACTGCACGCGCAGGCGCCTTGCAGGTATGACCGACGGACGGCGCTCCAGGAGTGAAACTGACGCCGCGATCGCCTACATACGCGAACATGAGGAAGTACGGGACGTCCTTCTGTCCGGCGGTGACGCGCTGCTGGTTGATGACGAGTTCCTCGAGTACGTCATCAGTGAAGTCCGCAAGATCCAGCATGTCGAGGTGATTCGCATCGGCACGCGTGCGCCAGTCGTTCTTCCTCAGCGTATCACTCCCGAGCTCTGCGCGATGCTGCGCAAGTACCACCCGCTATGGCTCAACACTCAGTTCAACCACCCCAGTGAGGTCACGCCTGAGTCATCCAGGGCTATTGCGATGCTGGTGGATGCCGGCATCCCGGTCGGCAACCAGTCCGTCCTTCTCAAGGGGATCAACGATTGTCCCTATATCATGAAGGAGCTTGTTCAGAAGCTCGTGGCAATACGTGTCAGGCCCTACTACATCTATCAGTGCGACCTGACCAGCGGCATCAGTCACTTCCGTACGTCGGTCTACAAGGGCATCGAGATCATGGAGTTTCTCCGTGGGCACACCAGTGGCTTCTCTGTGCCGCAGTTTGTCGTCGACGCGCCGCATGGCGGCGGAAAGATCCCTGTCAGCCCCAACTACATTCTCTCCATGTCCCCAGACCGCATCGTCCTTCGGAATTACGAGGGCGTGATCGTGTCATATCCTGAGCCCGAAGACACGAGGAGCCGCTGTCCGGAGCCATGTCCGATCTGTGACACACAGAAGCGCAAGGTGCCGCCAGAGGGCATCGCCAAGATCTTCACGCAGGACGCCTACGACCTGACACCGCCAGGCACGTTGCGCGAAAAGCGTCGTGAACACTATCCAAAGGAGTGATGACAATGGCCAGGAAAGACTACATCGATCTCAAGACTGCAATCCCCGGACCCAGAGGCATGGAATGGTACGCGCGTGACCGCGCTGCCATCTCTCCTTCGTACGTTCGACCATATGTTCTGGTGACCGACCATGCCGAGGGCATGGAGGTTGTGGACGTTGATGGCAATACATACCTGGACTTCACCGCCGGTGTCGCCGTCAACAGCACAGGCCATCGTCACCCTGAGGTTGTCAAGGCCATCAAGGATCAGGCAGACAAGCTGGTCCATATGTCCGGCACCGACTTCTTCTACCCGATCCAGATCGAGCTCGCAGAGAAGATCAAGGAGATCGCTCCCGGTCCGACCGAGAAGATGGTCTGGTACGGGAACTCCGGAGCTGAGGCTGTCGAGGCCGGCCTGAAGCTTGCCCGATGGCACACGAAGCGGTCGCTTGCGCTGGCATTCTTTGGGGGGTTCCACGGACGTACGTACGGTGCCGTTACGCTGTCGGGTTCGAAGGCGAAACACCGGGAAGGATTCTCGCCCATGCTCCAGGGAGTCGTTCATGTCCCGTATGCGTACTGCTATCGCTGCCCCCTGGGGCTCGAACCGGAAACGTGCCAGTTCCGCTGCATCGGGATGATCGAAGAAGTCATGGAGCGTATCGCTCCACCATCGGACACTGCAGTGATGGTGGTCGAGCCGATCCAGGGTGAAGGCGGATACGTCGTGCCGCCGGCCGGCTACTTCCAGAGACTGCGCCAGCTCACCGAACAGCGAGGCATACTGCTCATGGTCGATGAAGTACAGAGTGGCATGGGCAGGACGGGCAAGATGTTTGCGATCGAGCATTGGGATACCGAGCCGGACATCATGGCCATCGCGAAGGGCGTTGCTTCGGGCCTTCCTCTGGGCATCATGGTCGCCAAGAAGAACGTCATGGACTGGAAGCAGGGTGCGCACGGCTCGACCTTCGGAGGGAATCCCCTGAGCTGTGCTGCGGCGCTGAAGACGATCGAACTCGTTCAGAATGGGATGATGAAGAACGCTGTCGTGCAAGGCGAGTACATCATGGAGCATCTGCGGCAGATCCAGACCAAGCACCCGTTGATGGGCGATGTGCGTGGCAAGGGGCTCATGATCGGCATCGAGTTCGTGAAGGACGCCAGGAAGACCAAGGCCAAGGAAGAAAGCAACCAGATGGTTCTTGAAGCGTTCAAGCGAGGACTGTTGCTGCTGCCCTGCGGCGAGAACGCGGTTCGCCTTTCTCCGTCGCTCATCGTCACAAGAGATCAATGCGATGTCATGCTCGACATCTGGGAAGAGTCTCTGGCAGCTGTCGAGAAACAGATGAACAGCTAGACGGTGTGCGATGACGTCTTCTGCTGAGTTCAAGGAATCATATGCAGCGAAGACACCGACATCCCGAAAGCTGAGCGAGCGTGCCTGTCGGATTCTCCCGGCCGGCGTGGTCGCCAACGTCAAGTACTTCGCCCCCTACCCGCTGTTCATGCAGCGGGCGGGGGGTTCGCACTTGTGGGATGTCGACGGAAACGAGTACATCGACTACTGCCTCGCGTTTGGGCCGCTCATCCTCGGCCATGGGCACCCGGCTGTTGTCCACGCTGTGGCGGAGTCGTTTGCGACAATGGGTACGACGATTTTTGGCACGCCGAACGAGCTGGAGATCCTCTACGCTGAGAAACTGATGTCGATGCTGCCGATCGGCGGAAAAGTGCGCCTGACGAACAGCGGGTCCGAGGCAACATATCTGGCGTTGCAGCTGGGCCGCGCTGCAACCGGCAAGCCTGCCATTGCCCGCTTCGAGGGACACTACCATGGCTGGCACTACGAGGGCGTGCTCAGCAACGCCCCGCGAGCGGCAGACTATGGAGATCCCAGCCGGCCGACGTCCGTGGCGGGATCACGCGGGACTCCTGCATCAGTCATCGAAGACACGCTGGTGCTTCCGTTCAATGACCTGGACGCATGCAGGACACTGCTCACGAGCAACCGTGACCGCGTCGGTACGGTCATTGTCGAGCCGTCGCCGCGCGCGTTCTACCAGACTGACCCGGCCTTTCTGGAAGGCCTGCGTGCCCTGACCCGGGAACTCGGCATGGTTCTCGTTTTCGACGAAGTCATGTCAGGGTTCCGCTCTGGCCCAAGGGGTGCGGCCGGCTTTTTTGGCGTCCAGCCTGACTTGATGACGCTGGGCAAGATCATCGGCGGTGGATTCCCCGTGGGAGCGGTAGCGGGCCGGGAGGATCTTCTGGACCTGACTTCGCCTCTGTCGAGCAGTGGAAGCGTCTTTCACTCGGGGACATTCAATGGGGCAGTGCAGGTCCTCGCCGCAGGTCTGGCCACGCTGGACATCCTCTCGGATGAATCCCGGACGCGGCCGTTCTATGAAGCCACCGAGGGGTTCAAGGATGGCATCCGCCATCTGCTGACTGCACGTCACATTTCAGGGCACGTGGCTGGTCTCGGGGCCAATTTTGGCATCATTATGAGCGAAACGCCGATTCGCAACTACAGGGATCTGGCTCACGAGAACGGAGCGATGAGGGAGGCCTTCGACTTCGCCTGCCTGACCGAGGGGATCTATGTTCATCCCCATAAGCCGTTCTACACGTCGCTGGCGCACTCGGCCCAGGACTACGAGACGACACTGCAGAAGATCGACAGGATCTTCGCAGCGATCAGCTGAGCCGGAATTCGACCGGCTCAACGGCCCGGTCGCCCCGAGGGGCGAACAGGAACTGAACAGGAGGGGACAAATGAAGTCAGTTGTCATAACGTCTGCAGTCAGAACGCCCATCGGCAACATGGGGGGAATATTCCGAGACACTCTTGCCGTCGAGTTGGCAAGGACCGTTCTCGAGGAGACCGCCAGAAGGTCGGGCATCGAGACAGCGATCGTCGATGAGATCATCCTCGGCCAGGCGAAACAGAGCACTGACGCTCCCAACATTGCCAGAGTAGCAGCCCTGGAAGCTGGCTTTCCAGAAGAAGTCCCGGCATATACGGTTCACAGGCAGTGTTCTTCAGGCTTGCAGGCCATTCTGAATGCCGTGTGGCAGATCCAGGCAGGGTACGGCGACGTGATCGTTGCCGGCGGCGTCGAGAGCATGAGCACCGCCCCCTACTACCTTCGGAATGCGCGCTACGGCTACAAGTCCGGGAACGGCGAACTGCTTGATCCAAACACCGAGAGCCAGCCCAGATCTCAGCCCGAAGAAATCTACGGGACCTTCACCATGGGGATGACGGCCGAGAACCTCGCAGACAAGTACGGGATCACGAGGGAAGAGCAGGATGAGTTTGCGTATGCCAGTCACGCCAGGGCCGTCGCGGCAATCGATGCGGGCCGTTTCGGGGATGAGATCGTGCCCGTGAGCGTTCGTGTCGCGAAAGGTGAGACGGCGCTGGTCGGAACCGATGAGGGTCCCAGAAGGGACACGAGCCTCGAGAAGATGGCCAAGCTCAAGCCAGTGTTCAAGGCCGGAGGCACCGTGACCGCCGGCAACAGTTCCAGCAGAAACGACGGTGCTGCGGCCGTCGTCGTGATGTCCGAGGAGAAGGCCCAGGCGTTGGGAATCAAGCCTCTTGTGAGGTTCGTGGCGGCGGGAGTCGCCGGCGTCGATCCCACGATCATGGGCATCGGCCCGGTTCCTGCCACCCGGAAGGCGCTCGAGAGGTCCGGACTGAAACTCGACGATGTAGGCCTCATTGAGCTCAATGAGGCATTCGCAGCTCAGAGTCTGGCAGTCGTGAAGGAATTGGGCTTCAACCGGGAGATCCTCAACGTCAA
>CAYRQW010000069.1:0-8640 GCA_964426505.1 uncultured Caldisericota bacterium | reverse complement strand
ATACTGGGAATAGCCTGCTGCCTTTGCCAGATGGCTCGCGGTTATCGGGTCCTGCAGGTGCTCGGCAATGTATGCCTTCATCCGAGTTGTTGCTGGTGAACCTTCGCTCTCTGTCTCCCGCACTGTCATCTCACCTCTCTGATTCAAATCATAGGAGGCTTTGGAACGTTTTCTTGACTTCAAATGCTATTCTCGGCTTGTCTGGGCACGGTGATGTGGTGCTGGATGACGCCGAAGGGAGCGTGCTGAGCTTTGTCGTCGTTCCCCCCTGAGCATTTCTCTCCAATGCGAGGGGTGCTTTCGGCGAAGGCGGGAACCCAGTTCAGGTTTCATCCGTCATGCGGTCATGCTGAACTCTCTTGTTGCGCCGTGGCAGGAGCAGGCCGACAACGAGACCTGCGGCTGCGTACAGCAGGGATGTCAGTAGACTGCTGTTCCATGTGGACCGGCCGCCGGTGGTCGTGCGCTGGATCGTTCCATCTGTAGCATAGGTGACAGTGGTCACGGACGGGTTCTTGCCGCGGTTCTGCTGGATGAGCTGCAGATTGCGCTGAAGAGTCTTGCCGATCTCATACTCTCCGGCCCAGGGCAGACCGTCGAACATGGCGATGATGCGGTTCATCTCTGCTTCGGCCATGTCGCACAGGCCGTCCGACATCGGAGTGTTGCGGTCGAGCGTAACGCTTGCGCCATCGTCCATGTCGAACTGGAGAGCGGGCTTGATCGCCTGCAGCCACCCGACGGCGGCAAGCTGCAGGGGATACCTGGCCGCCGTGTCTGCCGGGTACTCGTACGCGGGGTAGGGAGCAGTCAGAGTCGGTCGTCTGTTGTACAACAGATCTCTCGAGGCATAGTTTGTCAGGCTAGTGAGCGACTTCCGAAACTCGTCGACGTTGCGTACTTCTGGCAGACTGAGGATAACGAGGTAGTCGTCGGGGTCCACATCGGAGAATCCCCGCATGACCGTCGCAAACTCGTTGGACTGCCCTGTCAGTTTGTCGACCTCGGGCAGCTTGTCCCACATGGGCTGGGACGCAAGAGCGTTGCCGACGACAAAAGCGACGTCAGCAGCCGGCAACGTCTGGTGCAAGATGATGCGGATACGCCAAGCGGGTCCACCGACGGTCGCCTCCATCAGTTGCTGCTGGACCTCGATGCGCGGTACGCTCGACGTGCCGACCGGCAGGCGGGGATTGTCCCATGGACTCAGATATGCCCAGACCCCCTGGAACAGCGACTGGTAGTCGTTGCTGTCCGCCATGCCTGCGCCGCGGGCGAGGGCCTGCGCCTGCTCGAGCTCGTGAATCGCGTTCAACGTGTAGCCTCCGGTCATGGACTCCCCAGCCATGTTGACCATCAGCAAGGTCAATAGGCGTGTTTCCTCGGGCGTTGCGCTGTCGATCGTAAGTCCGGAGGTCATCAGGCTTTCAATAATGGAATGTGCCCGCGTCGAGGGAATTGTCGTCCATACCTCAACTCCGTTCAGGAAGTCGCCGGCGACCTTATAGGACGAGAACCGCGCCCGATATGCAGCGCCGAGGATACGAGCATTGGCACTGCCGTGCGTGCAATGGTTGAGCGCCGTCAACAGAGTGCGCTGGACGTAGTCTGCATAGGTGCTGGTCTGCAGGCCGCGGATGAACCCCCGAGGGTCCGACGGGGCGTCAACCTCTCCCTGCGATCCTGCGGGATACCTTCCGACGATGCTGTCGGGCAACAGTTCCAACGCATAACCATACCAGTCTGCTTCCGCGCCGGTGCGCTCTGCTGCCTCTTTCAGTGGCCGCAGGGTCTGCCAGAATGCCGGTGTCATACTCTCGATCTCGATATCCTGCTGTGGCTCATAGTCTGTGAAATGCCACAGGATGTGATTGCCCTGAACACGGTACCCTGCCGGCTGAACCGACAGAAGGTCGGGGAAGACAGGCCGACGGCCGAAGTTGACGTCGACCGTCAAGTCACCGATGGTTCCCTTCCAGAGGCGTCCCGTCTGCAGGACATAGAGGAAGTAGCCACCACGCGGGCGGATCCTGTACGTGACGTCGATCACGCGCGTCTGACCGGCGGAAAACGATACCTCAAACGTGTTCCACTCGCCGTAGGTCAGCTCGCTTCCAGTCCCCGGCTTCTGTTCCTCCAAGGCGATTGATGTGACACCGGTCCCATCCACGATCACGGTGAACCCGGTGTTGAAGTAGCCGTAACCGCTGAGCTCTTCACGCCCCAGCGGAAACCCCATCTTCTGCGTCACAGCCCCGCCTTCGTTCCTGAACCAGAAGCGCGCATGGACATCCACAGCGCCAAGCTGGGAGTCGGACTTGCGAGCGATCTGGTTGCTGTAGTCGATCGTCAGCACCTCGCGCGTCATCCGGATGTCATTGCTGGTGGTCGGCACCAGGACACCCGCCGAGAAGTAGATGGGGCCGCTGTCAGCGGTTGCGTCGGGTGGAAATCCAGCACAGAGAAACGCTGCAACAATGAGTGCCGACAGGACAAACTTGATCTTTGCCATGCTTCCCTCCATCACGTGCTCTCAACGGGATCGGTGGACACGAACCGGGTCACCGGCGTGTCGCCGATCCACACAGACTGTCTATGCGACACCAGCGTTGAACCTGGCATCAAACTCCTCATCGCTCATGGAAAGGAACGTGATCCCGTCTATCAAACCAATGATCGCAGGAATGACTGTCCAGCAGAACAGGATGCACAGGATACCTTGGCCGTCATAACTCAGATAGAACTTCTGTGCACCGACACCACCAAGACAGAGAGCAAACACCCCTGCAGTGATCCTGTCGTACTTGCCCTGTCGAACGGCAGGCGTTCGAGCAGGGATCACGCGGACACCACATCCGGGACAGGCCTCGGCGGCCTCGTCGATCAGGCGGCCGCAGTTGGGGCAGTACTTCGGCTCACGGACAGGTCCCATTGCCGCCGATAGTACTTCGGCTTGACGTGCGCCACACCGAGAACAGAAATCGGCCCCGGGTTCAATCGGTGCTCCGCAATTCCTGCACGTCAGTGAGCCGAGCTGTGGCGTGGTCTCCTCAGGTGTCATGCCAGATGCCTGGTGATCCAAAGGAAGACGCCCACGATGCTGCGACGACCTTTCTGTCTCGAGCTCCTGGTTCCATAAGCCCCCCTTGAACTGCGCACATTCCTTCCGGGAGCTGGTTCAGGCTGGACTGTCAGAACTGCCAAGTTGCCCTCCACTCCTTCTTTAATGCTACATGCATGTAGCATCAAATCAAGTTTGCTTCTCGTCATACAGCCATTCCCCGTGACCTGAGAGCCCTTGGGGGACAACCCGTCAGTCCACTTCACACGCAGGAGCCCAGGAATGCTTCGTCACGATCGCCGCTTGCCTCCGCCGAGTCGATAGAGGATGCGACGTGCCCGATCATCTCCATGATCTCTTCACTTGACAGTGTCGAACCGATCAACATACTGTGCTCAGAAAGAAACCAACCGGTCGGTTTATCAGGAGGTGATCGTGCAACGCCTTGCAGAGTACATCGTTCGGTTTCGCAAAATACTCATTGTGGTGTTCCTGGCAGTTGTCGTCTTCACGGGACTGCAGATCCCCCGGCTCCACCTGACGTACGACTACGAGTCCATGCTCCCTGCCGGCACTCCATCCATCCTGGGCATCGCGGCGATGCGAACGGACATTCAATACGGGTCTTCGGTTACGGTAGTCCTGAAGAACGTCACGAACCTGCGTGAGGTCACGTCATTCATCGACTTTGCTGCAGGGCTTGCCGGATACACCGGCAGTACATGGGCGAAGAGTGTCGCTGACCCTGTCACGCCCGCGGAGGTAGCCCCTGAAGCGGCATCGGAGTGGATCCAGAAGGACGCATACCGAGTTGAGCTGACCTTCTCGACCCCGGATGACAAGATGGCTTCCACGGTGACGTCGCTTCGAGAGCGCGCCGGCACAGACGGCATCGTTCTGGCGACTTCGGAGATCACCAGGAGCATGCAGGAGTCCTCGATCAGCTCGACAGGACTCTATTTCCTGTTCGGGGCACTGCTGGTCCTGGTCTTCCTGGCTCTTTACTTCCCCGACCCATTGACGCCTGTGTTCATGCTGATCGTCATGATGGGGTCGGTCATCGTCAACCTGGGGACCACTGCTCTCCTCGGGCGGAGCCTCTTCTTCATCAGCCTCACGGTCGTGTCAGTGCTGCAGCTGGCAGTGACCTACGACTACGGCCTTTTTCTCTATCACCGCTTTGCGGAAGAGCGGGTCACACGGTCTCCCGAACAAGCCATGGTCATGGCACTCGTACGTACGTTCAAGGCCGTCCTCCTGTCGGCGCTCACGACCATCGCCGGGTTTCTCGCCCTCACGTTTGGCCATCTCACACTGATCAAGGAAATGGGCTGGCTGCTTCTTCAGGGCGTGACGCTCAGTTTCCTGTTCACGCTGGTCTTCCTTCCAGCATTTCTTCTGACGTTCGACCGGACCAGTCACCTGCACAAGTTCAACCTGCAGAGCTGGCTGACCCGCGCAAGCGTTGCTGTCGGAAGAGCCGTGGCCAGGGCTCCTCTCATCGTCGTCCTCATCCTCTGCCTGCTCGTGCCGGCAGCTTGGTTCATGCACCGGACCGTTGTTCAGACCTTCAACCGCCAGGATTACATGCCCCCCACTGCCTCATTCTCGATCGCGCAGACCGAATATGAGAAGTACTTCGGAAACCGGGACACCATGTATATCGTGCTGGACCGGCTCAGCGATCACACTGCCCTCCTGCGCCGGATCCAGGCGCTTCCGAGTGTCAAAGAAGTATTGAGCCCCGGGACCATGGTCGAGCCAAGCATCCCCCAGGAGCTCCTGCCCAGCGATGTCGTCCGGCAGTTCACCGGATCGAAGTACACACTGGCAATCGTTACCAGCGCATACGGGATCGACGATCCGCGCAACGATCAGCTCAAGGTCGACATTGCCCGGCTGATGAAAGACGTCCCCGGCGAACATTACCTGACAGGGACATCACTTATCACTGACGACCTCAAGAAAGCGGGGCAGGCGGACCTGGGACGGACGACGTGGATCACGGTCCTGCTTATCGGTCTCCTCCTGCTCACAGGCTTCCGAAGCCTCAGTCTCCCTGCGCTCCTGGTGCTGGTCATCGAGACGGCCATCTGGCTGAACCTCTCATGGTATGCACTGGTCGGCGCCACCATCACGTTCCTCGTTCCAATCGTCCTCAACGCCATCCAGCTGGGCTCCACCATCGACTACTCCGTACTGACAGCGACGCGCTTCGAGGAAGAAACGACGGCAGGCGGGACCCGCAACGTGGAGGACACCATCCGCACATCGCTGCCCTCCGTTGTCGTGAGCGCCGGCACCTTCATCCTGATGGCTCTCCCGTCAGCAGTCCTGTCGAACGTCCCTGTCATCAAGCAGATCATGTCCTCTCTTGTCCGGGGAGCAGCCGTCTCAGCGATCATGGTCATCATCTTCGTGCCCGCTCTGCTTCAAGTGCTGCACAGACCCATTGCATGGACGTCCATTGGCTTCAAAGCCAGAAAGGAGAAGAACAAATGAGAAGGTTATTCGTTGTCGCTTTCCAGGCGATCATCGTCATCTTCCTCACGATCGCGATGTCGTCGCTGCCGGTCCTTGCCGCTACTGGGGCAGCGCGACTCGTGTCTGACAATGAGACCGTCTACGTCCTGATGAACAATGATGGGTCGTCACAGAAGACTATCCTGATGGACTGGCTCCGCGTGGAGGGAACAGGCACATATGACTTCCGCGATCCGGTGCCGGGAGCCCAGGACGTCCGACTAGTGGACGGGAGCGGCATCCTTGCTTTCGAGGGAGGCTCCGCCCACATGACCGGGACGTCCTCAGGTCTCGAGGACATCTACTATCGTGCTACACTCGCCAAGTCCCTTCCGGTCGATGTGCACGTCACGACGACACTCGACGGCAAGGAGATCGCGTACGCGGACCTGAAGAAGCAGGCAGGGGATGTCACGGTCACCATCGGCCTCACTAACAACGAGAAGCAGGGGTCGGTGTACGTGCCATGGACATGTTCGCTGACGCTCACACTCGACAACGCGGACGTGCGTTCCATCGACGCCGGAACGGACGGTGTCACCGTCGTGACGGGCAGTCGTACCATCGTCACGTACGTGGTGGTCCTGGACGCGTCGGCGCAGGTCACCCTTCGGTATACGGCGCTTCGCGGGACGGACCCCAACCTGCAGCTCGCAATACGTCCGTCGATGCCGGACTTCCCCCTGCCCTCGGCGAGCAGTCTCGTCCCCCTGAAGGATGGACTGAGTCAGATCGCCCTTGCCTTTGACGGACAGAAGTCGATCCTCGACGGCGTCATCAAGGCTCTCGACTCACAGATGGTGCCGACCTTCGATGTCACGCAGCTGGACCGTCTGAATGACCTCGTGACGCTTCTGAGGGCAGACGAGGCTGTCCTGCGTGGAGTCTACGCGAGCATCGACACGACACAGCTGGAATCCCTGTCGGCCCTCACACTCGGTATAGCGCAGCTTCAAACGGCGATCAGTGGCGTCACTCAGGGCGTCGGCCAACTGGTGGGAGCCCTGACAGTGCAGGCGCAGCTGGTGGACAAGGCCCTGGCCCTCAACGCCAGTATGGAACAGGCGACCGCTGGACTGCCGGCGGAAGCCGGCGGCACGCTCAGCGCACTCATCCTTGCCCAACGATCGTTGCTCGAGACGGTTGCACATGGCGGGACGATTCAGGGAGTCCCCGGTCCGCTCCCCGGGCTTGGAACAATTGTCGAGAGTCTGACGAAGCTGCAATCCGGTCTTCAGGACGTTTCCGGAGGATTCGACAAGCTTGCCCAGGGACTCGGTCAGCTTCCGCGCCTTGCGACTGGCATGTCCACCCTTCGCACGACGATAGGCACGGTGCTCGACGGTGGATCACTTGCAGGCCAGACACTGCCACCTTTCGCGACCGCCTCCAGTGCGATCGCCCAGGTACCGGCCGCCGTCCAGTCACAGGTGGAGACACTGACGACCAGGAGCAAACAGTCGGTCACAGAGCTCGTCCGGACACTCACGCTTCTTAGAGATGGGGGAGCGATAGGTGGGCGCACCATGCCGTCACTCGCAAAGCTCAAACTGGGCGTGCTCTCCTTGAAGAACGGTATCGGAGTTTTTGCAGCCACGATCCAGGAGCAGGTCGACCTCATGGCCGTCAAGAAAGCCCTTGCCTCGAAGTGGACCTCTTTTGGCGGCAGGATGCCCGGCAGTGCCGGTTCAGTCATGTTCGTGTTCACGATGGCGCAATAGCGGCAGCAGCGATCCGCCCACTCCGGATCTGAACAAGCCTGGTCCAGTAGCACAGACCCCCGGCCTCACGGCCGGGGGTCTGTTGTGGAAAGGGGGGACGAATTCTAGAGCGGGCCGGCCTCGTGGTGCCTGGCGGCAATGGTGTCAGCGAGAGCGTCGATCGCCTGCATGTCGGCGGCGCGAGGGTCGCCTTTGGCAAGGACGGGTGTAAGGAGTTCGGCCTTGAGGGGCGCAATGAGCCCACCAAGGACGTCCACGATGCGCTGACCCCACCCAAATGAGCCAATGATCGACACAAACTTCGCCTTCGGCCGAAGGACCCCGGCCAGGTAGGCGATCTCGATCGTCTTGGGATGCGGACCGGTCAGTACGGCCGGTGTACCGATGACGATCGTCGCGGCGTCCACGAGAGACATGGCAATATCGCCCAGATCGGCAGTCGTCAGGTCGAACCGCTCGACGTCGACACCCCTGTCACCCAGGTCCGCCGTCAGTCGATCGACCATCTTCAGCGTGCTCCCGTGCATCGAGATGAAGGGGATGACGACCTTGTTGTGTGGAGGGCCGCCCGCCCAGTCGCGGTATGCGTCGAGTATGAACGCCGGATCCTTGTAGACGGGTCCATGGCTGGGACCGATCATGTCGATCTGCAGTCCGGCCAGCTTCTCCAGGTTCTTCAGGATAAAGCCCCGGAACGGCATCATGATCTCGGCATAGTAGCGCTTGGCGCCATGCATGACGATGTTGCGATCAGCAAATACGCGGGCCTGCGCCCGGTGCGATCCGAGGAAGTCGCAGGAAAGCAGGACATGATCCTCTTCGACATACGTTCCCATCGTCTCCGGCCAGTGGACCCATGGCAGGTAGATGAACCGCAGGGTCCTGCCGCCCAGCGGCAGCGTCTCACCATCGGCAACAGTTCTGAACCTGCTGTCCGCTATATCCAGATGCTCCTGCAGCAGTTCCTTCGCCTTCGGGTTTGTCACGAGGACAGCTTCAGGATAACGGGCAAGGATGACCGGGATGGAGCCGCTGTGATCTTGTTCGGCATGCTGTGCAACGAGGTAGTCCAGATGATCGACCTCGTCGAGCTGGGCCATCAAGACATCGAGCTGGGCCGGGTCCACCGTGTCGATCAACGCTGTCTTCTCGCTGCCCCGCACCAGATAGGCATTGTAGCTGGTCCCTTCAGGAAGAGGAATCAGCGAGTCGAACAGCTTGCGGTCCCAATCGACCGCTCCCATGAGGGTGATGCCGGGCATTATTGGGCGTGAATTCAAGGTAGCCTCCTCGCTCTCAACGGGTTATGAAAACACTGGCTCAGTTGACTTCTGG
>CAYRQW010000068.1:0-8706 GCA_964426505.1 uncultured Caldisericota bacterium | reverse complement strand
GGTGACATAGTTGTACTAGTATAGTAGTACAGCCTGGAGTGTCAAGTCTGAGCGCGGAACATCAGTTAAGAACAGTGCTCCCAGGCTCAAGTCACCGAGTCGTTGATGACAACCAGAGGAGATCAAGTCATGCGAGAATGTCCTCCAGAAACTCGATACACGGTGAAGCTGTATCACTCATCAGGATACTCAGCGCATCGATGTGAATGCCCCGCGCGGGCCGCGTCAGACCGGGGATTCCTGCAGCAAGCGCAGCCATCGTGGATCTCCTCAGATGCTCCTGCTTGCGATTGTCGATCGCCTCAAGAGGGCTTCCATATCCGGTCCCCCTCCTCGTCTTGACTTCCACCACGTGAACGTGGCCGTCCTTCTCGGCAACGACATCCAGTTCGCCATAAGTGGTACGGATGTTCCGGGCCACGACGCGGAAGCCGTGGTCAATCAACCATTGAGCCGCAAGTGCTTCACCGGCGTTTCCCAGCGCCCGGTTGTGCTGTCCGCCCAAGCGGCAACTCCTCAGTCTCCACAAGCTGCTTGACAACAAATGTCCGACGGTGTTCGCCTGAGGGGCCCCTGGTCCGTAGGGCCTCAATGTGCTCGCGCGTGCCATAGCCGACATTGCCCTCGAATCCGTATCCGTGGACATGCCGAGCCAGAACGCGCATAGCAGCATCCCGTGTCACCTTGGCGGCAATGCTGGCCCCCGCGACAGATAGAAGGGTCGCATCCGCATCGATGATAGCCATGGCAACCAGATGTTCCTCATGCTCGAGGAAAGGCGGAAGGAGCGGACCATCAACGACGACGCCAATCCGCGAACCGATACCCCATCGTTGTCTGACCGCCGGCAAGAGAAGCCCAAGCGCCTTCTCCATGGCCCGGCAAGTCGCCGGAAGGATCCCATCAGCATCGATCTCGGCCGCAGTGGAACTCCCTGTCGCAAAGAGGGCGTGCGCAGGAAGTAGTTCGAATGCCTGTTCCCGCTGGTGCTGACTCAACAGCTTCGAATCGTTGATGAAAGCAGTACCCCGCGGGTCAGTGATCGCACAGGCGCCCGCGTAGACTGGTCCTGCCAGCGCGCCCCTGCCCGCCTCATCGATCCCTATGAGGACGTCCAGCTCGTACCGGGACTTGATACCTTGTTCAAAGAGCGCCAGAGCTTCATGCCGCATACCGATCTCCCTTTCCGCCAATGCGAAGACCCTCCCCGCCGAAACGAGGAGGGTCCATGGTCAACAGTGCTACTGTGCGAGGCCTGTCTGGGCTCGAAGCATGACGAAGTGCTTGAGGGGCCAATAGGCGAACATTGCACGACCTATGATCGAACTGGTAGAAACGGTTCCGAAGGAACGCGAGTCGAGACTCACCGCCCGGTTGTCTCCCATCAGGAACAGCTGTCCCTGGGGAACTGGAGTTGGCGAGAAATCCGGCATCACGTACCCGTGCAGATAAGGCTCATCAGCAACCTTGCCATCTACGTATATCTTGCCGTCTTTTGCCTCGACGGTTTCGCCAGGAAGGCCAATGACGCGCTTGATGTATGGATCACCGGTGGTGACTCCTGGCGGCCAGAAAATGATCACGTCACCCCGCCGTGGCTGGTGCAGACGATACGAAATCTTGTCTACCATGACGAGGTCGTTAGGGAACACGGTAGTCTCCATGGAAGACATCTGAATCCTGTAGGGCGAAACCACCCAGTGGCGAAGAGCATATGATGCTCCGAAGGCGATCGCGATGATGAGGACCCAGTCAAGTACTTCGCGAATGGCTCTATTCAAGGGCTACTTCGCTTCTCTCTTCTCCTTGACATTGCGTGCCGTTCCGACTCTGTCTCTGAGATAGTACAGCTTCGCACGACGGACATCACCGTGACGCACGACCTCAAGCTTGGCAATCATCGGGGAGAAAAGCGGGAATACCTTCTCTACGCCGACGCCAGACGAGATCTTGCGGACCGTGAACGTCTGGCGGCTGCCGCCGCCCTTCTCGGCAATAACGAGACCCTCAAATACCTGGATCCTCTTCTTGCCACCTTCAACAATGTTGATGTGAACCTTGACAGTATCGCCGACCAGAAGGACGGGCATGTCAGGCTTCACATATCTGCTCTCTACAAGGTCAATTGCATTCATTTCAGAACTCCTTTCACCGGGCTGACATCCACACGAACGAATAGTCTAGCAGAACACCAAGGTTAATCAAGGCGAGAAGAGAAGCACAGGCCAAGCACATCGGCCAGAGTGTCTTCACACGGCGCGTTGACAAGGCGACACAAGCCGCCTTGAAGTAGTCTACACATTTGCGGGATGACCGCAAGCCCGCGAATACGATGAAAGTAACGCCGAGGAGCGGTCTTTGCGATTGCCCTGCTATCGCCTATACTCTTCGTGTACCCGCCAATCACCCGGCACGGGGGGGGCAGAGGCAGCGTCGAGGAGGCACTCATGGACACGATCCGCAACAGGAGAAGCATTCGGAAGTACACGGCCCAGCCAGTGCCCCAGGCACTGGTAACCAGACTGCTCGAGGCGGCCATGTCGGCTCCGTCGGCTGGCAACGAACAGCCATGGGAGTTCGTTGTCATCACAGATCGCGTAGTGATGCAGGCTATCACGAAGGTACACCCGTACTCGCAGATGTTGAAAGAGGCACCTCTGGCTATCGTCGTATGCGGGAACCTGGAGCGGGAGAAGTATCCCGGCTTCTGGGTCGAGGACTGCTCGGCCGCAACAGAGAATATCCTTCTCGAGGCAGAAGACATAGGCCTCGGGGGTGTTTGGCTGGGCGTCTACCCACATGAGGAGAGGGTCAGGGGAATCACCGAATTGCTCGGACTGCCATCCTCCGTTGTCCCGCTGTCACTCGTTGCGCTCGGTTATCCTGCAGAGAAGAAGCCGCCCGCAGAGCGTTTTGACCCTCTACGAGTCCACGCCAATCGCTGGTAGATCGTTCTCCTGAGAACAGACCTTCACTCAGCACTCTGCCACGACATCGCCTGGGACGAGCCGCGTGGCCAGCCATACAAGGGTGGGCACGATCACCAGATCGTCGAGCTGCCCCAGTATTGGTATGAAGTCGGGGACAAGGTCGACTGGAGAAGCCAGGTAGGCGACGGCTGCCCCGAGAAGCCACTTCGATACCCGTGGAGTCCTCGGGTCTCTCATCACAAGCGACCACACACGCACTTCGCGCCTAATGCGCGTGACAGCTCCGCCCAGTCTCACGTCAGGAGCGTCCCAGCAATCGGTCCAGGATGATTGCAGCAGCACTGCGCACCGACAGGTGGTTGAACTCCGTCGGCCCCCAGATGGGGTCCAGGACATAGTCCATCTGTGCCATGATCTCGTCTGCCAGGCCAAAACCAGTCCCAAAAACGAGCAGGTATGGATGGTCCGCAGAGCGAATCTTCTCGCCCATTGCCGGATAGCCGATCGAGTTGGTGAACGTCCGTGCGCTTGTGGCTATCAGTACCGGCCTCTCACCTTCATCGTGCTGGATCTCAGCAACCGCCTCCTCAAAATGTGATACGATTCGCAGTAGTGACAGCGATTCGGCGCGGTTTGGATTGTATTCGTGTCCAAACCCCTCGTTCCAGAAGCGGGCGATGCGCAGGGCGATTTGCTGTTCCTGAGGAAGGGGCTCGACTTCGTACATTGCCCTGGCTCCGTAGGTCTTGCCAGCCCTGGCAATGTCATGGATGTCGTGAATGACGATGGACGTCGTAACGATCTCATGGTGCTTGTTGTAGACCGGGTGGTGCACGACCGACAGATACAGCTTGAAATCAATCAAGGATCCCTCTGAGGTCTGCCAGCACCTTGCTGAGATACTTGCGGTCCTGGTCGCTCAAGTCGAAACCCCGCAGGAGATCGGGCCTTCGAATGAGCGTCCTTCGGAGCGCTTCCTCTCGACACCACCTGGCAATGTTGGCGTGATGCCCCGAGACAAGAACCTCAGGCACGGTCTCTCCGTCAAGTTCCCGCGGACGTGTGTACTGAGGATACTCGAGCAGCCCCGAGGAGAAGCTCTCGTCGCCGGTGGATGCTGCATTGCCGGTGGCGCCCGGAACCAGACGAGCAATGGCATCGATGATCTCGATGGCCGCTATCTCGCCCCCCGATAGCACAACGTCGCCAATCGAGATGGTGAGGTCGAGCCGTTCCATGACACGCTCATCGATGCCCTCATAGCGCCCGGCAACAAACAGCAGGCGCTCCTCATGCGCCAGATCCTCCACCATGTGCTGTGTCAGGCGGTCGCCCTGTGGCGCAACTCCGATCTTGAGCCACGATCCCGCTGGATCGTCGATGGCGTCCAATGCCTCCATAAGTGGCCTGGGCAGGAACATCATCCCTGCCCCCCCACCGAATGGGATATCGTCGGTCGTATGGTGGCGGTCATGGGTGTAATCGCGAAGGTCGACGGCCTCGAAGTCCAGGATGCCTTTATCGATGGCCATCTTCATGACGCCGATCTGCGTGAATGCTTCATACAGCTGGGGAAATATGGAGATCACTTTGATTTTCATGATAGGGACAGTATAGCAGACGCGCAGGCTTGCCAAGGACAAACCTTGTACCACATGGAGACGCCCCGGATTGCTCCGGGGCATCTCGAGACACTCGGATGCAGATTACTTCAACGCTGTACGGGTCCTGGTGCCTTTCATTGTTCTTGTGGCAGCCGGTTTCAGATAGGTGTCCATCCACCGGCGAATGCTGTTCAGGCGATCAATGCGCCGGTCCGTGCGTCCAGTCCGCGACAGCCCGTGAGGTTCTTCCGGAAAAGTCACGAACTCACTGGGTACGCGATTCACCTTGAGTGCGGTGAAGACCTGCTGACCCTGCTCGATAGCACAACGGAAGTCCATCTCGTTGTGCAGGACCATCGTTGGCGTCGTAGCGTTTCCCAGATACTTGACCGGGGACCTGTCCCAGAGCACATCGATACTCTGCTGCGGGGACTTGTTGCCGCACGGGAACTGGAAAGTCCAGTTGTTATCGCTGGTGCCCCACATGCTGACGAAGTTGCTGACACTGCGCTGTGTTGCCGCGGCGGCAAAGCGGTGCGTGTGGCCGATGATCCAGTTGGTCATATAGCCTCCATAGCTGCCACCGGTGACGCCCATGCGCTTGCGATCGATGTACGGCTTCTTCTCGACAATATCAGTCCAGTCCATCAGGTCATCAAAATCGACGCTGCCCCACCGGCCCCAGATGGCCTTCTCGTGCTCCTCGCCGTACCCGGTCCCGCCTCGCGGATTGCCGAAATAGACCACATAGCCGCCCGCCGCCAGGAAGTAGAACTCGTGCATGAACAGGTTGCCATACTGGTCCTGTGGACCACCATGGATCTCAAGAATCGATGGGTATTTCTTCTTGGGGTCAAACCCAGGAGGCGTCAGGATCCATCCCTGAAGGTCGTGGCCGTCGCGCGCCTTGAACCACACCTCCTCGACCTTGCCAAGATCGAGCTGCTTGAGCAATGTCTGGTTGAGATGCGTCAATTGTCGAACCGCCCCCGTTTCCATGTCCCGTACCCAGACCTGTCCGGGATCATCCATGGTGCCCAGGAAATAGGCCATCATCTTCTGCTGATGGTCGACGGTGAACGTGCCAACACTGCCGGGAACGTCGATGATGGCATAGAGCGTTCCCTCGTCGATGGCAATAGCCATCAGCTTGGTGTTTCCATGCTCGGAAATCTGGAAGTATACCACCTTGCCGTCTGCTGACCACACAGGAGGCATCTCAAGCCCTGCCCCCACGTCATTCAGGGTCGAGCACGTCAGCGAGATGTCATAGGGACGCGTGACACTGCGCGCAAGACCCTTTCCGTCAGCAGGAGCAACCCACAACTCAATGTTCTGCCACCACTCGTTGTAACCCCTTGGACCGACATAACATATGGTCCTTCCGTCGGGCGAGAAGACCGGTGTACTGCTCCAGCCTGGAGGCGTCTTGATGAGCCTCATATCGCCGCCAGCCGCCGGCATGACGTAGATATCAACCTGCTCCGGCGCAAGATCTGGCTCGTCACTGCGATTGCTGCAGAAAACGATCGACTTGCTGTCCGGTGACCACGACGCATTGAACTCATCATATATGTCACCCGACGTGAGTTGATGCAGACGGCCCTTGGCAACGTCAATGGTCCACAGATGCATGCGTTCATGGCCAAACCAGCCCTGGCCATCTCCGCGGTAGAACAGCCGCGTGTAATGACGCGATACGACGCCCAGCTTCTTCTTCTGCTCGTCCGCCTCGCGGTCGATGACTTCCTTGTCCTTCGCCGTGAACTCCAGCAGGAGACTCTTGCCATCAGGGGACCATGCCAGGCTCGAGATCTCGCCCTTCAGGTCCGTGAGGCGACGCGCCTCTCCGCCGTCAGCGTCGATAAGGTA
The DNA here is from genome assembly GCA_964426505.1 of uncultured Caldisericota bacterium. Taxonomy (GTDB): domain Bacteria; phylum Caldisericota; class Caldisericia; order Cryosericales; family Cryosericaceae; genus Cryosericum. The sequence continues at coordinate 2,300 of CAYRQW010000068.1, read as the reverse complement.
GACCTGTGCATCCTCACCTTCCTTGCGCGACGACAGGAATGCAAGCATCCGTCCATCCGGTGACCACCTCGGCGAGGCGTCTGTCTGGTCTCCCTGCGTGAACTGGCGTTCGCCGGATCCATCCACGGCTGCCATCCATAGATTGGCGTACTTCTTCTCGGTCTTCCTGTCTACCCGCTGAACGCCGTATACAACTTGCCTGGCGTCCGGTGAGATACGGACGTCCGTGAGAAGCTGAAGCGCATAGAGATCCTGCGCCGTGATGGGACGCAGTGACTTCTTCGGTCCTGTCATGAGTTCCTCCATCATTCCGTGTCAGTGGCGGCGGTGCATGCACACCCGTTTCCGCCCCGTGGTTCCATGTCCATTGTAGACAAAACCACGCCCAGGTATAGCGGAAACCGAAAAAAGCCCCGGAACGCAGCACCGGGGCCTCCTGAGAACGTGAGAAACCAGAACTAGAACTCCTGTCGCCGCAAAATGCGGTGTGAAGCCCACAGCATGCAGGCACTCAGAGTCACGCCGACGACAATGGGCATCAGTTGCGGTACAGAATGCTGAAGGAGGGCGGAGCTTCCAAACAGCGCCAGCGGATTGAGCCAGTGAAGAGGTTTGAACTGGCCCACAACCGAAAGAACGATGATGATGCCTCCCGAGAAGAGCATCGCCTTCATTCGGTCCGGCACGAGCACGGAGAGCAACGTCGCCAGGGATGCAAAGGTGAGCAGCGCAATGAGGCTGTGCAACGTCGCGGTCAGAGCAAATGCAGCCTGGGGCACCTTTCCGACGATGACGGCGCCCAGGATGGCCCCTCCCGTGGAGACCAGTACTGTCACCACAAGCCCTGCAAACAGGACGATCACCTTGGATGCCAGGATCATGCCTCGGCTGACTGGTCGCGAGAACAGGAAGATGGCTGTGTGCAGTTCCCGCTCTCCGGCAACCGCACTGCTCAGCAGTATGACTGCGAAGATAGCACCCACCTGCTGCAGGTTCTTGCTGAACCACTGGGAATACAGGTAGGCGTTCACATTGCTGAAGTCTGGCATCAGCTTCTTGATCAGATCCGCATACTCCGGGGGGATCTGACCCATGCCGGGAATGCCTCCTTCGATGAAACGATAGGCAATGGAGACGGCCAATGCTATCACCGACAGCAGCACGCATCCCACGATCATCTTCGTGCGGTTTTCCCGCAGTTCTTTCCACATCAATGCTTTCACGTCATGCCTCCACAAACCGCAGGAAGACCTCGTCGAACGGCAGCGACTGCACGTCCAGTATAGTGCCTCCGGCATCGGCAAACACAGCTCGGGCTTGCTCCTGGTCAGCCAGGACCTCAACGTCCCAGGTGTCCTGGCCGAGAGCCCGCTCCCGCTGGATAGTCATGCTCTTCACATCGCGCGGACTGTGCTCAACCTCAAACCGAACCGTGTAAACCCGGTACTGAGCCTTGATGGATTCCACCTCGTCCTGAAGGACCGTGTGACCGGCGCGCATGAACGCCACCGTATCACAGATCTTCTCGACCTCACTCAGAATGTGCGACGAGAAAAAGACCGTCAGGTTGCGCCGGGACGTCTCGTCTGCCAGCACCCCCAGGAAATGTGAACGGACAACGGGGTCCAGACCGTCAGTGGGTTCATCGAGGATAAGCAGCTCCGGCTCTGTCGAGAGAGCAATGTAGAGGCCGAGCAACTTGCGCATGCCCTTGGAATACGTGGAGATCCTGCGCGCAAGCGGCAGTTCAAAGACGGTCTGCAGCCTCTGCACGTTCTCGTCGACGGAGCGGCCGTACAGTCGCGCGTTGAACTCCAGGATCTCGTGGCCCGTCATCTGTGGGTAGAGCGAGAAGTCCTCGGGAACGAATCCGATGCGTCGCCTGAGGGCTGTTCCATCTCCCGAAGGGACGACACCAAGAACACTAAGGGATCCGGCTGACGGCTCCATCAGTCCAAGCATCAGTCTGATACTGGTCGTCTTGCCCGCGCCATTTGGCCCCATCAGGCCAAAGATGCTGCCCGTCGGGACCGTCAGACACATGTCCTGCAACGCCTGCACCTGTCCATACGATTTGCCGACGCTACGCATTTCTATCGCATTCATGAACTTCCTCCTTAGTCACGATCTTTCGCAGAAGCCTGCTTACGCTTCTCCAACCGCTTGATAAGATCATCAATCGTGAGGCCGGCGTTGCGAGCCTCGATGACCAGCATTTCCAGCATGTGTTCCAGGCGTTCTGTCTCCACGCCGATCCTGCCTTTGCGCACAAATGTCCCCTTGCCGCTCACGGTCTCGAC
>CAYRQW010000067.1:0-8771 GCA_964426505.1 uncultured Caldisericota bacterium | reverse complement strand
GCGCTCAGACTTGACACTCCAGGCTGTACTACTATACTAGTACAACTATGTCACCAGGGTGTTGGGCGTTTGCTATGGAGGAGAGGCGTGTATCGTCGTGAGGACAAGCGGGGAGGTTCCATTGTGGAACAAGCACTAGTCGTAGAAAACCTGAAGAAGAGTTATGGGAAGTTTGAGGCGCTTCATGGCGTCAGTTTCGAGGTTGCGCCCGGAGAGATCTTCGCGCTCATCGGACCCAACGGCGCCGGCAAGACCACGACGTTGCGTATCGTGGCGACCATTCTTCAACCGACGTCAGGCACGGCTCACGTCTACGGGATGGATATCCAGAAGGATGCAGCCCGGATACGCGAAGTCATCAGCTACTTGCCCGAGGAGGCCGGGGCATACAAGAACCTGACGGGTCTTGGATACTTGAGCTTCATGGCGGAGTTGTTTGCGGCCGATGCTGCGGTGCAGCGCGAGTATGTCCAGAGAGCCTCGGACATCACCGGACTTGGCGAGCGGTTGCGCGACAAGATCGGCACATACAGCAAGGGCATGACGCGCAAGCTGCTGCTGTCACGAGCCGTCATGACGCACCCGAAGCTGGCCATCATCGACGAGCCGACCAGCGGTCTCGACGTGGTTGCCGCCATCGATATTCGCGAGTCGATTCGCAGGACGACGGCCGAAGGCATGGCAGTTCTGCTGTCTAGCCACAACATGCTCGAGATAGAGTACCTGTCCGACCGTGTGGCGATCGTTGACAAGGGCACGATCCATGATGTGGGGACTCCCCAGGGGCTCAAGGACAAATATGGCAAAGCGAACCTTGAAGAGGTCTTTGTCCAGGTGGTGAGGCAATGAGGAGATTCTGCGTCATTCTGAAGAAAGAACTGAAAGAGATGCTCACGTGGCAGACGCTGATTCCCATTCTGCTGGTCATGGTGATCTACAGCTTCCTGGGCAGGACCATCAATCAGGAGCAGCAGAAGCAGGCTGCACCCCAACCCGTGACGGTTGTGGATTTCGACCGTACCCAGACGTCACAGATGCTCGTCGACATCCTCGGGAAAGTGAACTTCAAGGTCACGACAGTTAGAGAGGGTGTTATCGATGAGATCGTGCAGAAAGTCGCGGCAGAGAAGGGGGCCGGTGTCCTTGTTATTCCACAGGGGTTCGAGGCCGGCATCCAGGCACAGCATCCTCAGAAAGTGCAGACATACACGATCATGCGCAGTTTCTCGCTCTTGGGAATACAGGGGACTTTCCGATTTGACGCAGCACTGAGCGCGCTGAACGAGTACATCGGCGACATGTACATCAAGGCAGGAAATCCTGGGCTTGACCCTGCCATCGTCAGGCACGCCATCAGCGCACAGTCGTTTGTTGCAGTGGGTGCAAAATCGGCAGAAGGGAACCCCCAGGAGATCGTGGGCGTCGTCATGCAGCAGACCATGGTCATTCCGATCGTGCTCTTTCTGGTGATCATTATGGCTGCTCAGATGATTGCTGCCTCTATTGCCAGCGAGAAGGAGAACAAGACTCTCGAGACGTTACTTTCCACGCCTGTCGCGCGTGGCGCCCTGGTCACGGCCAAGATGATGGCCTCGGGCATCGTTGCTCTGGTGTCCGCCGGGGCGTACATGGTCGGTATGAGGAGCTACATGGGTAGTCTCATCGGTGGCACCAGCGGCACGTCTGCAGCTGTTGGCCAGGCTATCGAGAAGCTGGGCCTGGTTCTCGATGCGCGCGGGTACATTCTCCTTGGTCTGAGCGTGTTCGCCGGCATCATGCTGGCTCTCTCCGTCGCCGTCATTCTGGGGGCGTTCGCTGAAGACCTCAAGAGCGTGCAGATCATCATCACGCCGCTCATGATGGTCGTATTGCTGCCCTATCTGATCACGATGTTCGTCGACATCAACACGGCGTCGCCGGTACTGAAATGGCTCATCTACGCGATTCCGTTCTCACACCCATTCCTGGCGGCCCAGTTCATCTTTGCCCAGAACTTCACCATGGTCGTAGCAGGGATCATCTACGAGTCGGCCCTGTTTCTCGTTCTGGCTGCCATAGCGGCCCGCATCTTCTCGACCGATCGCATCCTGACGATGAAGCTCAATACGGCGCGGCGCGGATCGGGTCTGGGTGGCTGGACTCTGGAGCGGGAGGGTATCAGCTTCCGCATACGGCGCAAATAGGAATGACATTCAGCTCTGTGAGAACCCCCGGTCGCGAGACCGGGGGTTCTCACATGTCGGCTCAAGCCAATTGAACGAACCTCAAGCCTTCTGCGCGCGTACTTGCGTAATGAATTGCTCGATGCTGACGGCGATCCTCTCGCGGTCATAGTCGATCGTGGCACAGTGATAGGAACGCTCCAGCGTAATGACGCTCTTGAAGCGGCTATTCACATGGTCATGAATGTACTCGGCGTTGCGCGGCGGTACGACATGATCCTGGGTCGACCGGAAGGACAGGAGCGGCTGGGTGATCATGCCGAGGTCTCTGCGGACACTCTGCATAAGGCGCTCGAACTGATAGACGGCTTCCAGTGAGTTGAAACCGAGGTCTGGCAGCATGGCGTCCCGGTCGGCAACATCTGGAGGCTCTTTCGGCTGACTCTTCCGAAAGTGCCGCAGGATCGGGACGATCCTCATCCTGGGATCGTCCAGATAGACGGGCGCGTTGATCGTGATGAGCCCTGCGATCTCGGGCCGGTGTGCTCCCAGGTGCAGCGTGAGGGTTCCACCCATCGAGAGTCCGGCGACGAAGACGATCTTGCCCATTGTGCATGCTTGATCGAGGCCAGCGAGAGCGTCATTTTTCCAGGACTCTGCCGTCGCCAACTCCAGTTCCTTCCATGTCTTGCCATGTCCCGTGAGGAGAGGAGCTACGACTGAAATGCCTCGTGCAGAGAGATGGTCAGCAAGAAACCAGAGGTCGCGGGCGGGCGCCCCGGTCAGGCCGTGCAGCAGCAGGCAGGCTGTGTCTGACGCTGCCTGCTGCCGGATCGCCGCAGCCGAGGCTTTGTCAAATGGCAGGGGCATTCGCAGAAGGAGCCTGCCCGGAGGCAGCTGCCGGTCTGTCTTTTGGGTTCATGAACAGCATGCAGGCCGCGGCAAGTACGAAGAAGATGCCCGCGTAGGGGAACATGACGGACATCGTGCCGCCTGCAAGGTCCGCGATACGGCCAACAAGTGGAGGGCTGACGATGCTGGCAGCCTGCGAGAAGAAGTAGTAGACACCAGTCAGCGCACCGACCATTTCGAGGTCTCCCATGTCCAGAACGGTCGGCAGAGAGTTGATGTTTACGAGGGCCCATGATAGACCGCCCATGACGAAGATAGCCAACCCGGCAGTTGTTGCTATGCCGAACGCGAGCATGAGAACCATAATGATGATGCCTGCAAGACCGATGAGGATCGTCGTCTTGCGGCCCAACCGCTTGCCGATGAGGCCGGCCGGGATCGACAGGGCCATGAAGGCCAGCGAGAAGACGCCCAGGTTGAACTTGGCGCTTGCCTCGGATGTCTGACGGGCTTTCTCGAGCTCGGCGATCTGAGATGGGTCGGCAGGTGTTGCCGTTCCGAATCTGGCTATGACGCTGCGGACAGAGGGGCTTTCGGCGTACATATATGTCGGGTAGTACGTCTCAATGGCATTGAACGCGATGAACCAGAAGAAGATGGCCAGACAGATGAGGAGGAGGCTGCGGAATCCAGGTGTCCACATCTTGCGAAGCAGGGAGAAGTCAGCATGCTCTGATTGTGGAAACTTGCGGTCGAGCGAGTCGCGCGATTCCTTGATGGACAGGAACATGATGACTGCAGCCACCAGGACTGACGCTCCTGCTATGCCAAAACCCAGTGGTCTGTTGGTCGTCGAGATCTTGCCCACAACGAAGTACACCAGCAGTGATCCGAACCCTCCCATGAAATTGATGACACCGTTGGCCGGTGAGCGCTCTTCGGGAGGAACGAGGTCCGGCATGAGAGCGATGATGGGTGATCGTGAGATCCCCATGCAGACATTCACGAGGAAAAGTACCAGGACAAATGTGATCAGGGAGGTTGAGCTTGCCCCGAGCCACAATGGGATCCATGGGACCAGTGCGAACAGGATGCCGCCTATGGGCAGGGTCGTTATGATGAACGGCATGCGGCGACCGATGCGTGTCCAGAGGTGGTCCGACCAGAAGCCGACCAGGGGAATGAGAGTGATGGCCAGGACATTGTCGAGGTTCATCACCCATCCGGACGCACTGTAGGAGAGGTTGTAGACGTTCTTCAGCATGATGGGAATGTCCGAATTGTAGAGTGACCAGAGGACCGAGAGACCGAAGAAGCCGAATCCGAGCAGGAAGATCTTGCTGTAGGATGCCTTTCTTTTCATGCCTGTTCCCCCTTGTCATGACATACCCCGGGGTTCCGAGGTACTGTGCCCAGGTCATTCTATGCATGCTGATCGATTTGCAATGCTCAGGGAGCGCCTAGTCCAGTTCCTCGACCTTGATGAGGTTCGTGCTGCCGGCGACGCCGGCGTGCGAACCTGCAGTAATGACGATCTTGTCACCTCGTCGTGCAAGGTGAGACACCTGCGACATGGCAACGGCGGTCCGCAGGATGTGATCGACACTCTCGAACTGCTGAACGACCATAGGAATGATGCCAGAGTACAGTGCAAGTCGGCGCTGAACGAGGTCGCTCGGCGTGAGGGCAAGGATGAGAGCGTGTGGACGGTAGCGCGATACCAGGATTGACGTCCGGCCGGACTCCGTTGCGCAGACAATGAGTTTGGCCCCGACAGTCTGAGCCGTGCGGACGGCGGCATAGGCGATTGCATCCGACGTATCCGACGCAGACTCGGTCAGGCGCGATTCCACGGCGGTCCAATAGATCTTGCTTCGTTCTGTCGCCTGGATGACGCGCTCCATCATCTCGACAGTCTCGACGGGGAACTTCCCGATCGCCGTCTCGTTGCTCAGCATGACAGCATCGGTGCCATCGAAGATGGCGTTGGCGACGTCTGTCACCTCGGCCCGCGTAGGCGAGGGGTTCTCGACCATGGAATTGAGCATCTGCGTCGCCGTAATGACCGGCTTGCCCATGCGATTGCACAGGGCGATGAGTCTCTTCTGGATTATGGGGACTTCTTCGACAGGCATCTCGACGCCGAGGTCTCCCCGGGCGACCATGATCCCGTTCGCCATGGCAATGATGCCCTCGGCATTCTGGACCGCCTGCCACTTCTCTACCTTGACGATGATGGGGACGTGGGCCCCGTGTGTTTCCATAAGCAGACGGAGCTCACGAACATCGTCGGCTGTGCGCACGAACGAGAGGGCAACGTAGTCGACTCCAGCCCGCAGGCCCGTCAGCAGATCACGTCTGTCCTTATCCGTGATTGCAGGGACATGGACGTCCGACTGGGGAAAGTTGACTCCCTTGTGGTCCGAGAGGGTTCCACCCTTCAGGACTTCTGTGACGATAGTGTCGCCCTCGATCTCACGCGCCTTTAGACGAATCAGTCCGTCATTAATGAAGATAAGTTCTCCGGGACGTACCTCGGTTGTCAGGCGCGGATAGTCCACACTGGCCTGCTGGGCGTTGCCATCTACCACCCGGGTCGTCAGACGGAAGATATCTCCGGTCATGATCTCACATGGCCCCTGTCTGAACGTGCCCAGGCGGATCTTTGGCCCCTGCAGGTCCTGCAGAATGGCCAGTGGAAGGTCGAGATCACCGCGGACCTTCTTTACGGCAGCTATCGTGCCAAGGCGTTCTGCGTCCGTGCCATGTGAGAAATTTATCCGGAACACGTCGACCCCATGCTCGGCAAGAACCCGGATCATCTCTTCGGAATTCGTTGCCGGTCCGAGTGTAGCGACAACCTTGGTACGTTTGACGCTCATCTTATCTGGCATGTATTCCTCCATCGTCGTGACGCGGACAGCCGTCTCCAGTACATGATACTCCAACGTCCTCGAGCACAAGTGAAAAGGGCCCCGAACATGTGTTCGGGGCCCGGATCCGGCACGCTCAGCTCCTACTTCACCGCAATCTCCTTGCTGGAGGCCTCGGGCAGTGCTTTCTTGGGTAACTCGAGTGTAAGCACTCCGTTCTCATGGGTCGCCTTGATGTGCTCCTCATCGACGTTTGAACCCAGAGGGATCTCACGGTAGTAGCGTCCGTAGTAGCGCTCGGAGTAGTAGTTGCCGGACTTCTTTTCGCCCTTCTCATTCTCGCTCCTGGTCTCCGCCGAGACGGTCAGGACGTTTTCCTTGACATTGACGTGAATGTCCTTCTTGTCGATGCCGGGCAGGTCCACCCTGACGGTGTACCCGTCTGCGTCCTCCTGCACCTCGATCGCCGGAGCACTGAAGTCGCCCAGCTGCGCCAGGTCTGAACTGGCCTTGCCTGCGGCGGGCAGCGCGGAGAAACGACGGCGTGGCTCGCCGAAGAAGTTGCCAAACAGGCGGTCCATCTGTTCTTCGGCCCTCTTCAACTCTTCAAACGGATCATATCGCATCATCATACTGCACACCTCCTTGTAGGTTGCATTCTTCCAGTCCAGGACTGTCGTTTGGTCCTGTTCAGGTTACGCACACATTATACAAGTGGCAGTCACGTACGTGGAGTGCTACAGTGTGAAAGAGTAGTGAAACGGCCAATCGTGGTGAGACCCGGGGTAGCCCCGATTGCACTCTGTCTGCGGCCTGTACGGATCGGGACTAAATTGGGACGTGAGCGTGCCGTGTCCATTGGAGAGGGGGTTTGAGCAAGGAGACCTTTGACGTAGACTGGACTCAGTTCACGAGATGAACGGAGGCAGCGCATGCAGGAACACGAGCACATGCATCACAGCTTGTCGGACGAGACACCCCCGACGAGTCAGGAGCGACATGCCGCCGCCGCGCACGGGGACGTGACACGAGATCACATGGATCATGACATGCCTGGCGCCATGCAGTCAATGCGTGACGAAGCGCGGGACCACAGCACGCATGGTAAGATGCACAAGATGGCTCCAGGCGGTAGGGACCATGGCGCGCACCAGGGCCATGACCACCACGCCCACATGGTCCGTGACTTCCAGACCCGCTTCTTTGTGTGTCTCTTCCTGACCGTCCCGGTCTTGCTCCTCTCTGAGCCCGTACAGATGCTGCTGCATCTTGGCACGAAGCTGCAGTTCGCCGGCTCCACGTGGGTCCTGCTCGCGCTTTCGGCATTCGTCTACGTCTATGGCGGTATTCCCTTCTTGAAGGGCTTCGTCGAGGAACTCAAGGCCAGGACCCCTGGCATGATGACCCTCATCGCGATGGCAATCACCGTGGCTTTTGTCTACAGTGTCGCCGTCTCTCTGGGGCTGCAGGGCATGGTTTTCTACTGGGAGCTCGCGACACTCATCGACATCATGCTCCTGGGCCACTGGGTGGAGATGAAGTCCGTGATGGGAGCCTCCAGGGCCCTTGAGAGCCTGGCGCGCCTGATGCCCTCCGATGCGCATGTTGTCATGGCGGATGGCATGGTGATGGACCATCCGGTCGCACATCTCAAAGCCGGAGATCGGGTGCTGGTCAAGCCCGGAGAGAAGGTGCCCGTCGACGGTCGCGTCGAGAGTGGGACTTCGAGCGTGAACGAAGCCATGCTCACGGGGGAGTCGCGCCCGGTGGACAAGAAGCCGGGCGATGCCGTCATCGGGGGTGCCATCAACGGTGAAGGTGCACTGACCGTAGTTATCGAGAAGGTTGGCGGCGACACGTACCTGGCACAGGTCATCGAGATGGTTCGCCATGCCCAGGAATCGCGGTCGAAAACGCAGGCGCTGGCGGACAGGGCTGCCCTGTGGCTGACGATCATCGCCCTCAGCACGGGCACTGTGACGCTGGTCGTCTGGCTGCTGCTGGGGAGGGGCCTCGCCTTTGCCCTGGAACGCATGGTCACCGTCATGGTCACGACCTGCCCGCATGCGCTGGGTCTTGCCATTCCGCTGGTCGTTTCCGTTTCGACTGCCGTGCTGGCTCAGAACGGCCTGCTGCTGCGCAACCGAACGGCCTTTGAACAGGCCCGCAACCTGCAGGCGGTCGTGTTTGACAAGACGGGCACGCTGACCACGGGCCTGTTTGGCGTCACTGACGTTGTTCCCCTGACTGACACGAGTACCGCGGAGGGGCTACTGAGTCTGGCCGGCGCCGTCGAGGCCCAGTCCGAGCATCCTATCGCCCTCGGCATCGTGCACAGCGCGCAGGAACGATCCATCACCCTGCCACAGATCACCCAGTTCCTGGCACTGCCCGGGGTCGGTGCTCAGGCAACGGTGGACGGTCGCAACGTCATGATCGTCCGGCCGAGCTACCTCCTCGAGCACGGGTTGGCCGGTTCCTCTGCCGAGATCGAGATGTTGACCCTGCAAGCGAAGACGGTGGTCTATGTCCTGGTCGATGGCGTGGTCCAGGGGGCAGTCGCACTGGCGGACACCATACGCCCCGAATCTCGCGAGGCTGTTGCCGCTCTCCACCAGATGGGCATCCAGAGTTTCATGCTGACCGGTGACTCGCGTGCTGCTGCCGAATGGGTGGCAAAGGACCTGGGGCTCGACGACTTCTTTGCCGAGGTGCTGCCGCACGAGAAGGCAGCCAAGATAAAGGAAGTCCAGCAGAGGGGCCTAATCGTTGCTATGGTCGGCGACGGCGTGAACGATGCGCCTGCTCTTGCACAGGCCGACATCGGGATCGCGATCGGGGCGGGGACCGACGTTGCCATCGAAACGGCGGACGTCATACTGGT
>CAYRQW010000066.1:0-8912 GCA_964426505.1 uncultured Caldisericota bacterium | reverse complement strand
CCCCCATCCCGCGAGATGAAGAGTCCCGCCCCCTGTGTGCCAGCGCAGACCATCGCGCCATCCCTGGTCATGTCGACAGCCATGATGCGGTCGCTCAGCGTCCTGCGGCCGGTTCGGCTCCACGAATGCCCTCCGTCCCGTGAGACGAAGAGTCCGGCATCTCCCGTTCCCGCAAACAAGGTGTCGGGAGATTCGGCAGCTGAAGCGAGACACGACACCGACCGGCTGCCCAAACCTCGACTGGCGCTCTTCCATGTCTGTCCGCCGTCCTCTGACAGGAAGAAGCCGGCGCCGTAGACGGCCTTGCCGACGATTCTCCCCTCCGCCCTCGGGTCAAGTTCGATGCCCGCAACGTAGTGGCCGGATGACGCGCCGCCGAGCGGCGTCCAATCGTTTCCGCCGTCGGAGGAAATATACACCTCATCCTCTCGGGTGCCGGAGTACACGACGCTCCCGTCAGAAGGAAGGCTGCCAACAGCAGTGACCGGTCCGCCATAGAGACCCTTGTCCGACTGTGCCCAGGCCGTCCCCGCCGCAATACTGTCAGCATTGGTGAACACCTGGCGCGTGAAGACCGCCTGACCCGCCGCAGCATACCACACGACGCCTGCCACGAGTACTACCAGAACTGCTGTCAGCATGCGACCCAAGTACTTCATTGCTGTCTTCCCCCACGCCAGAGTCCCGGCTCTCCACAGAATAAGCGCTAGCGCCGACGAATGGTTACGTCTCTCCGCGCCCATATCTGTTCGGATTGCAAACGATTCACGAGCGGCTACACTGAAATCATACCACAATGCTGAGGTGAACCATGGATTCTGGACAGCAGTTTCTGTACGACACACGCTACGCGGCAGACATGCCCGAGCAGCCCTCCGACCAGGAGAAGGGACTCCCACAGCCCCCGCTCGAACTGCCGCCGGATCCGGGCATCCCCATGATTCCTCTCCCGGACCCCAAGACGATCGCTATTGCAGGCATTGACCTGCGCACTGCCATCGACCGCCGTCACAGCATCCGACTCTACCGGGACGAACCACTGTCCATGGAGGAGCTTTCCTACCTGCTGTGGTGCACTCAGGGTGTCAAGGCCGTCACGAAGCGCCCCTGTACGCTCCGCACTGTGCCATCCGGTGGCGCGCGTCATGCGTTCGAGACCTACCTGATGGTCCGCGCTGTTACGGGCCTGGAGCCGGGCATCTACCGGTTCCTCGCCATTGAGCATGCACTGCAGCTCGTCAAGCCGGGGACGCAGACACTGCAGGATGTCACAGATCTGTGCGGCGATCAGAAAATGGTCGAGCTGAGCGCTGTCACCTTCATCTGGACTGCCGTGCCCTACCGAATGATCTGGCGCTACAATCAGCGCGCCTACCGCGGCCTGTTTCTCGACGCTGGCCATGTCTGTCAGAACCTGTACCTGGCGGCCGAGGCCATCGACTGCGGCGTCTGCGCCATCAATGCGTTCTTCGACGACGAGTTCAACACGTACCTGGGGTTCGACCCCACACGCCAGTTTGTCATCTACTGCGCATCACTGGGCAAGAAGCCCGTCGGCCAACACCAATAGCCCGGCCGGGGCAAACCCGGATACTGCCGGCCAAGGCCCTGTGAGGGAACATTCTCTTGACACGCGCCCACACAGCAGTAGTCTCACCTGAAAGGGAGGTGTATGATGCCTAACGCACTTGTGGTGTTCTATTCGCTGGACGGTGATGTCCGGTATCTCGCCCGATCGCTTTCCAAGGAACTGGAACTCGATGCCATGGAACTGGAGTTGGTCAAGCCACATCCGACACATGGCTTCATGAAGTACTTCACAGGAGGATTCCTGGCTGCCACCGGCGCGACTCCGCCGCTCCGTCCGCTGGCCCACGACGCAGCTCACTACGACATGGTGTTCATCGGGACGCCTGTCTGGAACAGCCGTCCCACCCCGGCCGTGCGAACATTCCTGAAGGGCGCCGATCTCAAGGGAAAGCGGGTTGCCTTCTTCACCTGCTACGGCGACAACGACGTGAAGACGCGCCGCATCCTGACTGCGCTGGTGCCGGGGGCCAAGGTTGTCGGCAACATCGGCTTCAAGCTGCCGCTCAAGATGGACAAGGAGCAGTGCTCTGCCGATCTGATCTCCTGGGCGAAGGACCTGCTGAACGGCTGACGTCGCAGCCGACGGTTGACGTGGGCACAGCGGACGCTATTCTTCCCCTATGCCCCGACGAAAAGCAGCAGTCATAGTCCCTCCCAGAGACACCTCATCCGACGAAACGGCACTCCGTGCCCTCTACCGTAAGGACCCGTCGCGCGTCCTGCCAAATCCACTGTGGAAGACTGTTGCACGGCTGCAGTCTCTCGAGTGCCGATTCATTGCGGACAGCGCCCAGGTGACGGGCGTCGAACTGCGAGAGCCCGGGAAACTGCTCATTTATGGGACACGGACGCAGGACCCCCTGAGGGCTGCATCGGTCAAGCTGGACGGCGTTCCTTCTGTACTCATCCACAACGACTTCGTTGCTCCCCTTGCCCCCTGGTTTGACAGCAAGGAAGCCTTCTTCCGCCTGGTCCACACCGGCAGTGAACTGCCACTGCGCGCCACTGTCCCCGGGTATGCCATCCGCGAGGTCGACACAGCGACCGAACTCCCGCTCGTGGCCACGATCCTGCATGCCTGCTACGACATTCCTACACCGGGTACCGACGAGATCGCCACGTGGACGAGGCGCCCGGTCTTCGCACCACACGCCTGGCTGTGGATCATCGACCGCAAGGAGAAGCGTCCCGTGGCTCTCGGCATCGCCGAGACCGACAGACTCACTGGAGAAGCATCCCTGGAGTGGGTGCAGGTCCTGCCCGCGTTCCGAAGTCGTGGGCTAGGCACGATGCTCGTGCAGGAGCTTGTGTATCGGCTGGAACAGAAGGTCACGTTCACAACGGTATCGGGCCAAGTGAAGAACCCCTGTGAGCCCGATCACCTGTTCCGTCGTTGCGGCTTCACCGGCCGCGACGTCTGGTGGGTCCTGCACCGCTGACCCCATTTCTCCGTTCTAGATCGTCAGTGCGCCTCCGTGCTCCTTGAGCCATCGCCTGCGCGCGCCATAGTCCGGCAGGACCGATGCGACGACCGACCAGAACTTGACTGAGTGGTTCATCTCGCGCCGGTGTGCCAGCTCGTGCACGACCACGTAGTCGATGACATCCATGGGAGCCATGATGAGACGCCAGGCGAAGCTGACGGTGCCGGTCGTACTGCACGAGCCCCAGCGACGCTGGGCACCCGTGATGCGCAGGCGCGGAACGGCAACGCCGACCAGTGGTTCGTAATACTGGACACGCTCAGTAAGCAGCTCTCGTGCCCGGGCGCGGTACCACTCCTCGAAGACCACTTCTCCGCGGTCGAACGCTGCCATGTCCAGACTGAACCCAGACTTCTCGTCGAAGGTCAGCGGCGTCTTCTGGAACGCCAGGACCACGAACGGCCATTCCCGCCCAAGGTACGGAAAGCGCTCCCCCGTCAGGAAGTCGTGCCGCGGCAGCAGAGATACGTGACTGCGCGCCTTTGCCAGCTTGTCCTCGATCCAGCCCGCCTTTTCCCGCAGCAAGGACTCCACGAACCACACCGGCGTTCTTGCGGGTGCCCGTACCACCAGCGTAGCGTCCGGCCGGACCTCAAGCCCGATGGACCGGCGACGCGACCGCACCAGCACATATGCACCCGCCACGGGACTTGTGCGCTGCTCCCCTTCCGGCTTCTTCACGCTCATGATGAATTGTGAATCCCTTTGGTGTCAGGCACCGAGGTCTTCACATTCCTTCTATCGTTCCTCATATGAGTATTGTGCACTCATGTCGCTGCAGCGCAACCCACACCCTAAACACCGTACAAACGACGCGTCAGATCAGCATCGAACCATCGGTTAGTCCTGCAGCATCGTGGCTAGACTGCTTGGCCTCTGCCGACAGCACCAGACCACGAGTGACAGGGTCGGTGGTGCAGCAGACGTGAATGGCGTGAGGGGATTCTTTACTCTTGGCGAGATCCTAGCTACGTAGGGCGAAGAGGGCAGGCGACGGTGACAAATGCATGCTGTTCCTGTCTTGCAGATAAAGGGAACGGGGAGAAATATCACTGTCAATCAGAGCGCACCCCTGTTGGTCGAGATTTTAACGTTCCCTTAACGTTGGAGGAGTATGATGCGTGCGACGAAGAGCGAGGGGGCCGGTCTCATCAGAAAAGGGATGGGGAAATTGTCAATCGACTGAGTAGGTTGTTCTACATGGGCAATTGGTCGAGACGAAGGACCTGCAAGAAGGGCATGTGGGGAGGGAGAGATGACAAGACCTCGAACGGTTGTGACGAGGATCGTCGTTGCAGTGTCACTATGTGCAGTGCTCCTAGTAGCGGTACTGTTCCTGTTCTCCGGCAAGAGACCGACAAGCATCCTGACAAGCACGGCTTTTGTCCCCAAGCAATCGCTTCCTGTGGGAAGCGTCCCGGTCATTGAGAAACAAGCACGTGATATCAACGACAACAGCGTTGTTCTTGAGGGACGCAAGATATTGATCTTCAGCAACAAAGCGTGTGGCAGCTGTACCTATCTCACGTTTCCACTGATCGAATGGGTGCGGGAGTTCAGGGATGTTTCTTTCTGCTACATAGAGAAGAGTGATCAGATCCCCTTGATCTATGCCGAGCTGAAATCTGATCCCAATTTCCATATCATCGCCGATCGTACCAGTCATCTCTACAAGACCTTTGGAGAACCGAGCACCCCGAGCGTCTTCTTTGTCGATGATAAGAATCGAGTCGTGTGGAAGAACACGGGCTTTCTGATAACAGACTACAAGAGGTACGGAGAGAGGATCAGGGAGTTCTCCCTTGGCAAGATAATCTTTGATGACTACCAGGATAACATCGACATTGGGAAACCTTTTCCCAAGATCGCTTACAGCGACAGAGGAACAGCGATCAATTTGCCAACCGATTATCTGGGAAAACCGACTCTCATGCTCTTCCTGTACTCTTCCAGCAAGGCAAGCAAGGATCTCGTGGAAACCCTGTCGACATCTGCCTTGGCAAACGATGCTGCCGTCAACAAAGTGATCGTTTTCGCAGGCATCACGGGGGACACTGTCCAACGCAACCTGGACTTTGCCGAACGTTTTTCCCTGAAGCAACTTGAGTATGAGGCCAAAGAGGCGGAATTGTCCGGACAAATCGACTTACTGTACCTACTGCAAGAGACGAAGGACTTCAAGGGAGCGACTGTGATCGAAGACGATTTCTTCGAAATCTCCAACAGAATTGCCCTCGTAGGCGGTCCCTTCATGTGCATGCTGGACGCCGAAGGACAGGTGTTGAACATCAATGCGGTCAAGTTCGATACGCCAGACAAGTGTGCCGATCTCTTCAGAGAGTGCAAGAAGGTCTTAGAAGAAAGGAGGTGATACTATATGACAAACGTGAGACGCTGTCGGATAACCATCTTACTCTTGCTCTGTGCCATCTTGCTGACTGGCATGCTTATTCCCGCGGGAAACAGCGCTAAGGGAGAGGATTTTCCAGTATACTGTTATGAGATGTTGGAACCCTGTATGGACTGTCTTTTCGACTGCTCCCTCAATGGTATTAGATACTGGAATGTCTATAGGGGAGTATGCACCATGCCAGCAATCTATCCGTACATGGGAACGTGTACTGGTTATGTGATACCAGGATATGGATGCCAGAACTATTGCCCTTGATAACGTGAACTAACTCTTGGGGGTTTTCGACATGAGAAAGATTATCAACGTAATTGTCGTCATCGTGATGCTCGTGACATCTTTTTGCACTCTCTATGTCTGCGTTAACACCACGAGCTTTCGCAGGGAGCTGGACGACTACATGCTGGGAACCCCCTATGCACCGTCAATCAAGGTTGGGGACGCAGGATACTACTCGCGGATAGTCATGGGACAACATAAGGGAACAGAAGGGATCAATCAGCTGAACAACTTGATCTACTACCTCTCCTGGGAGAAGATGACATCCCCATCTACCCCCGCGGCGGCTAGCATCCCGCTGCTCACGGATGCAGAAGTAACAAGCATCTCTAAACTCGAAGGTGTCCACTGTGCCTTCAACTTTGATGAAATGGACACCATTATGAGATGGATGGTAGCTTCTCCTTCGGAAGAGACAATGACGAAGCTCGTATACCCGCTTAGTCCTCAGTATCTGAAGGCCCTTCACCCCCCACTAAAGGAGGGCAGGTATTTCGAGGAGGGAGACCCCCTTAACGTCCTGTTGGTCCAGGAAGACTACGCCGCGAAGGTTGTTGTGGGTTCTGACATCCTTGGCAAGAAGATTACCATATATACAAGTACGGGCCCACAACAGTTCACGATCATTGGCGTTCTCGCGCGCATCTCCTCGTCGTATCTCGGCACCTCGAGCCTGCCAGCCTCCGTCGTGATACCGTACCGCCCAGGAACACGTATGACGTCCTATGTGCGGGGCGATGGCCAAATCGTCCCTCTGCCAGCAAGACCTCAATTGTGGATCATCCCACAAGAAGGACATGAACAAAGGCTGCTGGCAAAGATCCGGGGAATCCTTGGTAACGAGAAGTACAATGCGGTGACCTCATCCTCAACGTGGGAATTTGAGAATTCGCTTGGCGTCCAGGTGCGGAGAGAGCGTATCAAGACCCTTTCCGCATCGTCCGCCCTCACCCTTCTCATCGGGGCTCTGACCATCGGCAGCCTCATCTACTATGACATTTCGTCGAGGAAACGTGAGTTAGGGGTCAGGCGAGCTATCGGAGCGACAACCAGTCAGATCACATGGGAATATGCTACACGTCTCCTATGTCTTCTTGGCTTCGGTTTTCTGGTGGCTACCTTGGTCCTGGCCCTGTTTCTTCCCCTGTTTACGCAATACAACGGATTGGGGACATATGTCAATCCATATCAGTCACCTGCAGAAATCCTGCCTCTCCAGCTCAGCGGTAGCGCCGTCTTGTATGCTCTTGGGTTCCTTTCCGTTGTCGTGGTTGGGGTTGTCCTGGTTCTCGTCCGTCAGGGTCTCAGAGGAACGCCTTCTCACCTTTTGCTGTCCTTTGAAGGAGGAAGAGAGAATCGGACACGTCTGATCACCCTTGCAGTCGTGATCACCGTCAGTGTGACGGCTGCCTTCACTTCCCTCTCCCTCATGGCAACGACCCGGCGAGCCTCACAGGACCTTGTTCGAGATATCCCACAGCAATCTTTCTGGATGAACCCGGAAGAATCAAGGACTCCATATGCAGGCAGGCCGGCAAAGTACACCATGGACGACTACCGTGCGCTCAGGGAGGCCTTGCTAGGAAAAGCACTTGTCGGATGTCGGCAGGTCGTGCCAATTATGTCAAGTATTTCGCTGCCGTCTGGTGGCACCATGGACCTGCGCGCCTCGGAAGCAACAGAGGACTTTCCTGCCATCTATGATCTGGCGGTAGGGAGCGGTAGGTTCCTGACGGATACCGATACGGGGAAGTGCGTCGTGGGAGCTGCTGCTGCATCATCCATGGACCTGAAGATCGGTGACACCTTCATGGGGGATGAAATCATTGGCATTCTGCAAGTGCACTCCTCGCTGATTGACCGTACTGTTTACGTCCCAGCGGCAGATCCCTTGATGGGCACGAATCCTGAGAACGTCCTCCTTGTTGTTAAACCTGTAGAAGGAGCAAATCGAGCAGAGGTCGCCAAAACTATCCTGGACCTCTTGCAGGAGAGGCATCCCGGATATACTCGCGGCAGCACGGTCGATGTGAGCAAGACCATCGATGCCATCATCCGTTCTCGAGAAGGGGTGTATGGCCTGTTGTCGGTCTTCACCCTCTGTTCGTTCCTGTCAGCACTCCTCTATCTTACAGCCATGTTCCTGATCGAAGGGGTCCAGAAGACCAGGGAGATCGGGATCAAGCGGGCTGTCGGGGCAGAGCGACGGATGATTCAACGGGAGTTCCTGTGGAAGGGACTACGAATCGGGCTGACAGCGTTGGGTATCGGGGTCGGCGGGGGTGCTCTGGCAAGTTTCGTCCTGGCCAAGAGCGAAGGGATGACGTTCTCTCTGCAGCCCGACCTCCTGCTCGGCTTTGTCGTGAGTTGCTGTGCGTGTCTCCTGCTCGCCTCATACATCCCGGCACGGTATGCCTCCAGCATCACGCCGGTAGAGGCACTGCACAGGGAATAGCTATTTGCTTCATAGGGAGGAACCATGATACGCCTGGAAGATGTCTGGAAAGTCTATGAAAAGAAAGGAGTCGAGGTCAATGCGCTGCAGGGGGTGTCACTTGAGCTTGCGGAGCACGAGTACGTCTCTGTCACCGGCGCATCGGGTTCGGGCAAGACCACTCTCCTCAATATCATGGGGACTATTGATGCACCGACACGGGGAACGGTGCACTTCGAAGACAGGAACATCACGGATCTGAACGACACGAGCGCGTCACGGCTCAGGAGAAAGGCGATCGGCTTCGTATTCCAGACGTACAATCTCCTGCCAGACTTGACGGCGTGGGAGAACGTTGCTCTCCCTCTGTATTATGACGGACTTCGGGGCAAGAACGAACGCAGGAAGCGGGCGTTGGAAGTGCTGGAGCGCGTCAATCTGCGAGAACGAGCAACCCACTTCCCTTCAGAACTGTCAGGAGGAGAAGAACAGAGGGTGGCTATTGCGCGCGCGTTGATCAATCATCCCGCCGTCATCCTGGCCGATGAGCCGACCGGCAACCTGGATACGCGCGCAGCCGATGAAATCATCGCACTGTTTGAAGACATCTACGCCACGGAAGGAGTGAGTCTCGTCCTAGTGACTCACAATCTTGAAATCGCAGACAGAGCCACGAGACGTATCCATTTGGTCGATGGTCGGATCGAAGAGCAAC
>CAYRQW010000065.1:0-9110 GCA_964426505.1 uncultured Caldisericota bacterium | reverse complement strand
AGAGGGTCATCGGGAGCATTCGAGATTGGCCGTGCGGACGTTCCAGCAGGCTGCCCAGAATCTCGTTGACTTCTTTGGGATACCATCGATGAGTGACAGGCGTATCGAGTCTATGGTCGTGAACTTTGCTGACATGCATGCACTGTTGGACGGACGATCCGGCGGCACACCATTTTGCCTGGTTGCTGCACATTATGGTCACTGGGAACTGGCCGGGGCGATTCTTGGGCTTGGCGGTTACAGGCCACACGCGATCGCACTGACGCAAAGCAGTGGGGTCGTTCAGCGGTTCTATGAGTCCCTTCGAGTGCGCTTTGGACTTACGGCTCATGACGTGCGATTCGGGTTGAGAGACCTCCTCCGACACTTGCCGGAGGGCGATGTACCGGCCATTGTCTCTGACAGAGACTACACAAACAGTGGCGAGCCAGTGGAATTCTTCGGGCACTCGGTTCGTTTTCCCCGTGGAGCTGCCGTACTCTCGTTCCGCAGGAGACTCGTTGGGATTCCAGCGTTCCTTGTGAGGCAACCAGACGGCAGGTTTCGTCTGGAGTTTGGTGAGCCAATTCGACCGCAGGCCTCGGACGAGCGGTCCTGGGTGCGAGCTTTTGTCGTGGACTTCGCGCGACAGTACGAGGCCATTGTTGACCAGGATCCCACTCAGTTTCTGAATTTCTTCGACTTCTGGAGTACTCTTGCATGAGAATCGCAGCCGTCATTCCTGCGTTCAACGAGGAACACAACATCGCAGCTGTCGTAGAAGGAGTGCGCCCCTTTGTGGCTATTACCGTGGTCATCGACGATGGGTCTGCCGACGATACGGCAGGGGCCGCGCGTGCTGCGGGAGCCATTGTTCTTCGCCACGACTCCAATACAGGAAAGGGAGCCGCACTGAAGACCGGCTTCAAGTATCTCAGTGACAACGGCTATGAGGGCGCGATTACTATCGATGCTGATGGACAGCATGACCCTGCCGAAATCCCCCTGTTCGTTATCGCTGCCGAACAAGGGTGCGACATGGTCATTGGAAACCGGATGTCCAATGTCTCCACGATGCCCTTCATCCGGAGGTTTGCAAACCACGCGTCCTCTTTCCTGATCAGTCTGTTTCTTGGGCAGAACGTCCGTGACAGCCAGAACGGTTTTCGCTACTACAAACTGACGTCCGTTCTCTCCCTCCCCCTCAAGGCGAGCAAGTACGATCTGGAAACTGAGGTCATTTTCAAGGCAGGCAGGGCCGGGTACCGGATCGGCTGGGTACCGACACGGACAATCTATCGGACTGAGGCGAGGAGCAAGTTCAATTCACTCACTGACACACTCAGATTCGTCAGGGCGCTTGTGCGATATGGAATATTGAGGAGGTAGGCTGACTCGTCGCACCCGCGCTAGGTACCGCTGAGTCAACGACAGGGAGTCAGGAGTGAGTGGCAGATCTCTCTTTCACGGCAGCGCGGTTGCTCAAAGGAGACGACAATATGAAGATCCCTCATCCCGAAGAGACAGGCTGATCGACAGGGCCGCCAAAATAGTGGAGAGAGCCCAGTTGACTCTCAAACAAATGAGAGTAGACTTTTGATTTGACCGCTTTTTTTCATGCACGTTCTGCATACAGATATGAAAGGAGAGCCATGCGCGTGGCAGGAGATATTATAGACTTTACCAAAATCAAATCAAGTTACGCGATGCCCGACCTCCTCCAGCTCCAGAAGACTTCTTACGACTGGCTTCTGGGACCAGGTCTTGCTCAGATCTTTGCGAGAGTTTTCCCCATCGACACCGCCAAACTGCGGATCGAGTACGTGAGCCACGACATCGAACGGCCTGCCAAGTCGATGGAGAACTGCCGCAAGGCAGGGCTGAGCTTTGAAGCAATGGTTCGGGCCAGTTTCCGCCTCATCAACAAGGAAACCGGCGAGATACGCGAACAGCCTCTCATTATTACTCAGATTCCGCTCATGACGCCTTACGGAACGTTCCTCATCAATGGGGCCGAACGCGTAATCGTGTCTCAGCTGGTTCGCTCGCCCGGCGTCTACTTCGAGGGTGGGAAGGACAAGCTATCGGGTGCACAGATCTACATGGTGACTCTCATACCTGACCGGGGAAACTGGATGGAAATCGAAGCAGGCAAAGACGACGTCATCTATACTCGTCTTCGGAAGAAGGCCCGCAAGGTTCCCATGACTCTCGTGCTCAAGGCACTTGGCATCGAGTCGAATGATGAGATCGAGCGCCTCTTCACGATTGAGAAGACCGAGCGTCTTTCAACCGAACAGCTTCGCTCGGTTTTCGATCAGGCAGAGTACACGGCAGTCGAGCCACTTCTGGATTCCAAGGGCAAGGAGATCATCAAGGAAGGCGCTCCGATCAACGGGAAAGCGATGAGCATTCTTGAGAATCGTGGCGTGAGTTCGTTCCTGGTGAGCAGCAGGCAACCTGACCGCTGGATCATCAAGACGCTCAAGGCAGACAAGACCACGAATCAGGAAGAGGCGGTGAAGCAGATCTTCAAGGAGATGCAGCCGAAGGAGCGCCTGACGCTCGAGGCTGCGCAGAGCCTGCTTTCGACTCTTCTGACAGACCAGGCGTACAATACGTTCACACCGATTGGCCGCTACAAGATAAACAAGCGATTTGGAACGGAAGGCGACTCCGCCGTTCTTACCAGAGATGATTATGTGTCGATTGTCCGGCATCTGATTGACATCCGCGAGCGCAAAGCCAACTTCGACGATATCGACAGTCTGGCTAACCGTCGTATCAGGCGTGTAGGGGAATTGCTGGCCGAGGAGATCCAGGATAGCATGCTGAAGGTAGCCAAGGCGACCCGCGACAAGGTCACGATCTACTCTTCAGAGCAAATGATGAATCTCCAGAATGTACTCAACACGAAGCCGGTCATTTCTTCCATCAGGAACTTCTTCGGACAGAGCCAGCTTTCGCAGTTCATGGAACAGATCAATCCGCTGGCGAGTCTTGCACATAAGAGGCGCCTGAGTTCCCTCGGACCAGGTGGTCTGAACAGAAAACGGGCAGGCGTGGAAGTGCGCGACATTCACTCTTCGCACTACAGCCGGATTTGCCCCATCGAGACTCCGGAGGGCGGGAACATAGGACTTATCAATAGTTTGAGTTCGTACGCCAAGCTTGACGAGTACGGATTCATTACGGCTCCGTATGCCAAAGTCGAAAACGGTCACAAGGACGAGAAGAACGTCGTCTATATGGACGCAGAGGAAGAGGAATACCATTCGATCGCGCAGGCTAATACTGCTGTTGACGAGAAGAGCCGTCTCACTTCAAAGACGGTTATCGCCCGTCAGCGCAGCGAGGGCGGCGAAATCCTCCCAAAAGAGCTTCCTGCAGGCAAAGTCGACTATATCGACCTCCTCCCTTCGCAGATATTTGGGATTTCCGCCTCATTGATCCCTTTCCTTGAGCATGACGATGCAAACCGCGCCCTCATGGGCTGCAACATGCAGCGACAGGCAGTGCCGCTAGTTCGCCCCGATCGTGCACGTGTCTCGACTGCCATGGAAGGACGGGTCGTTCATGACAACGGAGACTTGGTGCTCAGCGATGCAGATGGTGTTGTCTCATATGTGGATGCCGAGCAGATTCGCATCTCGCCTCTCGTCAGCGTAGCAGACCTTCAGGCCGGCAGCATTGCGGTCGATGTCGTCCCAATCATGCTCGCATCGGACGCAAACGAACCCAGCACTGCCGGAGAGGTACGCATGGTGCCCATATCGTTCGCCCCCGCGAGTGTTCCAGAGAGCATTCTCGGCCTCATTGGCACGGAGATTTCGCGCGAGCAGATCGAGGCGCTTTCGGACGACGGGGTCGAATCATTCCAGTATGTCCCCGCAGGCTCCATCGTTCAGAATTCGCTGACAGACCTGTTCGACGTGCAGACCAATGACGATCTGGTTGGGAAGGTGCTGGCTGAGGACGTGCAGGAAGGCAAGAACAAGGTGCACAAAGCGGGCACAAAGATCACCGAGACCCTGCTCGGTCGCCTGATCAATAACGCGAAAATCCGCTCTCTTCCAATACAGGAAGGCGACGAGACTGCGTCGGCCGAGCTGCAGATGCTTACCATGACTCCAATCGGACAGCAGGTTCTCGGCCATCGGATTCTGGGTGCAACATCGATGCTGGACCTGAGTTCCAGTATCGGTCGCACGGTCAGCGAGGAGAGTCTCCGTGATCTCTTTGCGAGAGACAGGAATGCCAGCATTCTTACGTACGATCCCGCAAAAGCTGCAGGCTATGAGCTATTCCGTGTCAACGGATCGCTTGCAGGTCAGACACTTGCCGAGGACGTTCAGCTTCGCAAACCCAAGGCCAGGAAGCTGGCCATCGGACGGAAGCTGACCCGTGACGATCTGATCCTGATGGCGAAGAACGGGGTGAGCCACGTCTCGGTTCCCCAGGCTCGCGTGTTCGAGCTTCAGAAGTTCAAGAGAACGAATCAGGACACATGCATCAACCAGCATCCGGCGGTCTCCACAGGAGACGAGGTGCGTGTCGGTGATCTCCTCGCAAACGGTTATGCATCTGCGGAAGGCGAACTTGCTCTTGGCAAGAACCTTCTGGTTGCATATGTTCCGTGGCGAGGCTATAACTACCAGGACGGCGTTATCGTCAGTGAGCGTCTTGTACGCGACGATAGTCTTTCGTCTATTCACATCAAAGAGCACAAGATAGAGGTAAGGTCGACCGAGTTCGGCAAAGAAGAGATCACCCGCGACCCGCCCAACGTTTCCAAGGAACTCGCGCGCCATCTGGACGAGCGCGGCGTGGTTCAGGTTGGAGCGCACGTCAAGGCTGAAGATGTTCTTGTCGGCAAGATCACACCACGTGCTGAGCAGGAGGAGTCCCCTGAGGTCAGGGTCTACTTCGCGCTATTCCACGACAAGGCCCGTGACTACAAGAATACGTCGTACAAGGTCCCGCCCGGAGAGGACGGAGTTGTCATTGACGTTCAGGAAATCACGAAGGACAACACAAGTGATGCACTTCCTGTCGGTGTTGAACGTATCATCAAGGTCTATGTCGCCAAGAAGCGCAAGATCATTGTTGGAGACAAGGTTGCAGGACGCCATGGGAACAAGGGCGTCATAACACGTATCCTGCCGGAGGAAGACATGCCGTTCCTGCAGGATGGAACACCTGTTGACGTCATCCTTAGCCCGCTCGGCGTACCTTCACGCATGAATATCGGCCAGCTTCTTGAGGCCAGTCTTGGTATCGCTGCCCGAAAGTTGAGTGTTCGTGCTGTGACGCCCGTGTTCAACGGAGCAACAGAGGAAGAGATCAAATCACTGCTTCACAAAGCCGGGCTCAATGACAGCGGCAAAGAGGACGTTCGAGATGGAGTCTACGGCAGGTACTTCGACAGCCAGGTTACGGTAGGCGAAGCGTACATCCTCAAGCTGATTCATCTGGCTGAAGACAAGATGCACGCGCGTTCGACCGGTCGCTACACGCTGATCACACAGCAGCCAATCGGTGGCAAGGCTCAGTTTGGTGGCCAGCGTTTTGGAGAAATGGAAGTGTGGGCGCTGGAGGCGTACGGTGCGTCGACCGTGTTGCAGGAAATGCTGACGATCAAGTCGGACGATCTTGAGGGCAGACGTGTGGCTTACGAACGCCTCACGAAGGGGAACAACCTCTTCGAAACGGGCTCTCCGGAGTCGTTCAATGTTCTGGTGAAGGAACTTCGCGGGCTTGGGCTGGACCTGGAGACTCTGCCGAAGGCAGGCGATGCTCATGCGAAGAGTACCAAGGTCGTGCTGGAAGACAACGAATAACATTCTCTAGGGGAGGAAAAGGTGAGCAGATTCAGCCCGAGTGACATCAGGAACTTCGCGCTAGTTGGACAAGGCGGCTCTGGCAAGACGATGATCACAGAACGCCTGGTTTTCCGTGCCGGCGCGAGTCAGAGAGTCGGCCGCGTCGAAGATGGAACTACTGTTTCCGACTACCTGGATGAGGAAATCAAGCGCCACATCAGCACGAGTATCGGCCTTTGCGAGTTTGACTACAAAGGGGTTCGCCTGAATCTGCTTGACACCCCGGGTTATGCGGACTTCATGACGGAAGCACAGGAGGCGGTCAGAGTCGCAGACACTGCATTCCTGGTTATCAACGCCGGGGCTGGCATCGAAGTGCAGACCCCGCGTTTCTGGGGTTTGTGCGAAGCACAGCATATTCCCGTGGCATTTCTGGTCAACAAGCTCGATCTGGAGAATGTTGACTTCAATGCCCGTGTTGCTGAGTTACAGGACGCTTTTGGACATAAGGTCGCCGCGTTGACGATCCCGATTGCCTCAGGCCCCGTTTTCTCCTCGTTTGTGAACGTTCTCACTGGCAAAGTCCACACATATAGTGCCGGCAAGGACGAGGCGAGCCTGTCTGACGCAATTCCCGATGCTGTCAGGCCCGACTACGAAGCGGCACGCGTTGCTCTCACGGAAGCTGTTGCAGAATCAGACGATGCCATTATGGAGAAGTACCTCGGGGGAGAACCTCTGACCCAGGAAGAGCTCGTGATGGTCTTCACGAAGGCGTTCAAGAAACGGCAGGTCTTTCCAGTCCTCGGTGTCTCTGGCTTGAAGGGAGTTGGCTGCGACTACCTCATGGATTTCCTGTCGGCCTACGCTCCCTCGCCTGTCGAGGTTCCGGTCCAGGCGACTCGCAAGGGTACGGACGAGACGACCGGCGTCGAGGCGGATCCAGCTGCGCATGCAGCAGCACTTGTGTTCAAGACGACTTCGGATCCGTTCGTCGGCAAGTTGTCCTTCGTTCGTGTATACAGTGGCAGGATCGCTCATGAGATCTATAACGGAACCAGAGATGTCTCGGAGAAGGTCGGCGGCCTCTTTCACATGATTGGGAAGAAGCAGGAGCCAGCAGACGAAGGCATTGCAGGAGATATTCTCGTTATCTCGAAACTCGTGCAGACCGCGACCAACGACACGATTTCTACAAGGGATACTCCCCTCGAGCTTGCGCGCATTGTGTTCTCGCCGCCCCTGCTCATGCGTTCCCTCAAACCGAAGACGAGGGCTGACGACGACAAACTGAGCTCCACTCTGACCCGGCTCAAGGAAGAGGAGCCGGCAGTGGTCATCGACAAGAATGCAGAGACACATGAGACAATTCTCAGCGGTTTGGGCGAAGCCCATCTCCAGGTTATCGTGGAACGTCTTCAGAAGAAGTTCGGCGTGAACATCGACCTGGAAGTGCCGCGAGTCCCATACCGCGAGACGATCAAGAGCAAGGCGCGCGTAGAGGGCAAACACAAGAAACAGACGGGTGGCCACGGTCAATTTGGTCATTGCTGGATCGAGATGGAACCAAACGGCCGCGGCGGTGGCTGGGTTTTCGAGAACAAGGTATTCGGAGGAGCAATCCCGAAACAGTTTATCCCCGCCATTGAGAAGGGCATGCTGGAGACCATGAGCAAGGGCCAGTTGGCCGGCTACCCTGCGGTAGACATAAAGGTTGCTGTTGTCGATGGATCCTACCATCCGGTGGATTCCTCGGAAATGGCGTTCAAACTGGCCGGATCACTGGCATTCAAGAAGGGATTTGAGCAGTGCAGTCCGATTCTGCTGGAGCCGATCGTTGCGCTCGAGACCATTGTCGACGAGAAGTACATGGGCGACGTCATGGGTGACCTTACGAGCAAGCGCGGAAAGATCTCGGGTATGGAAAACACAGAGGGCAAGCAGATCATCAAGGCGTCTGTTCCCCTTGCGGAGATGTTGAACTACGGTATCGATCTGGGATCCATCACCCAGGGAACTGGTACATACTCGATGAAGGTCAATCACTACGAGGAAGTGCCGGAGCGGATTGCTGAGAAGATCATTGCCGACGCGAAGGCCACCATGGTCGCTGAGGAAGAAGAATAGTTCTAAGGGAGGAAGATTGAGAAACAACAAGATCGAGGCTCTGTCCCTCCACCTGGCTTCACCGGAGGAAATACGCAGCTGGTCACACGGAGAGGTGACCGAAGCCGAAACGCTGGACTACCGGAGCGGCAAACCGAAGCCTCACGGACTATTCTGCGAGATCATCTTCGGCCCAACCAAGAGCTTTCAATGCCGCTGCGGCAAGCTCAAAGGGAAAAGCTTCGAGGGGCAGGTATGTGACAAGTGCCACGTCGAAGTAGCTGATTCCAACGTTCGGCGTGAACGCATGGGGCACATCGAGCTCCACGCGCCGGTCGCACATATCTGGTACTTCCGCAACGCCGTCAACTACGTCGCGCTGCTCCTCGAGATGCCCAGCAAAGCCGTGGAAAAGGTTGTCTATTTTGGCAGCTGGCTTGTCCTGGACCCAGGCAATGCAGAAGGACTCGTGCGCAAACAACTTGTGACCGATGAGGAGTTCCGCGAGCGCAAGATCAAGGGCGAGAAGTTCGTCGCCAGGAAGGGCGCCGAGGCGTTCCTTGAACTCCTGAAGGACCTCGATCTTTACAAGATGCGTGATGCTCTTCTTGTCCGTATCAAGGGCAAGTCCCGTCAGGACCGTGCCAAGGCTGTCAAAGAGCTGGACGTGGTCACTGCTCTCATCAACAATAGCCGGAAGCCAACGGACATGATCATGACGCGCATCCCGGTCATCCCTCCGGACCTTCGTCCGCTCGTCCAGCTTGAGGGCGGCCGGTTTGCCTCTGATGACCTGAACGAGCTGTACCGGCGGGTTATCAACCGCAACAATCGCCTTGGGAAGATGATCGATGAGAATGCCCCCGAGATTCTGCTGCAGAATGAGAAACGCATGCTCCAGGATGCCGTCGACGCTCTGCTGGACAACAGCAAGCGCCAGTATCCCGTTGTCAATGCGAACGGTCGTCCTTTGCGTTCCCTCAGCGACAAGCTGAAGGGCAAAGAAGGGCGGTTCCGCCAGAACCTGCTGGGCAAGCGCGTCGACTACTCGGGCCGTGCCGTCATCGTCTCGGGACCACAACTGAAGATCAGTCAGTGTGGTGTTCCCAAGGAGATGGCGCTCGAGCTGTTCAAGCCGCATGTCATTTACCGGCTGATGCGCGAGGGTGTCGTGGGCAGCATGAAGGTTGCCAAGGACATTGT
>CAYRQW010000064.1:0-9142 GCA_964426505.1 uncultured Caldisericota bacterium | reverse complement strand
GGACGGTGGCGTCGTGGTTCAGCGTCTTGAACAGCTCACGGATGTCGTTGTTGACGCGGGCCGCCATGATGCGAGACGTATGGTACGTGGCATAGTCCTTTGCCAGCGAGTCCAGACGTACCCCGCGCGGGTACAGGACGTCCTCGCCGGTCTCCTCTATGTGCAATCTGATCATCTCTGTCGACATGGTGCCGCCTCCTGACTTCTCAGTCTACACGCTGGAGAGGTCTGGGCAAGAGTGACGGCGCAGGCGAACCGGCTATACTATTCATCGGGAATGGGGGTGAGCGTGGTTGAGGGCAAGTCTGATCAGGATCTCCTGAAGGAGGCACTGAGCGACACGGGAGCGGTGGCTGTGCTCTACGACCGATATCGTGACCGCATCTTCGCTTGTCTCATCCGCACAGTGATGGATCGGGATCTCGCAGAGGAGCTGACCGAAGCCGTGTTCGTGAAGATGGTGGATAACCTGCCGAAACTTGCGCGCGGCAGCGCACCCCTTGTGCAATGGCTCTACCGTGTAGCTCACAATGAGGCCATGTCATGGTTCCGCCATCGTAGGAGTGCAGACAGGTATCTTGCTACCGCTCGCATCGGTGATGATGACGCCGACCCCGACTACGACGACATGGTCGCGGAGGCTCGGGGTCATGCCGACGAATTGCGCGCCGCTGCCGAGAAACTGGTGCCCTTCGACCGGGAGTGTGTCGCATTGCGCTACAGTAAGGGGTTGACGCCGCGGGAGATAGCACCGATGCTTGGTTGCAGTGCAAAGAAGGTCAGCAACGCTCTTCAGCACGCCTTTCGTGTGTTGCGTTCCGGTATTTCAGCAAATCCGGGCGGGTCGCGTTATCCTGATGAAGAGGAGGTGAGAGAATGACTCAGGAAGAACTGGAACATCTGCTCGAGAACGTGGACTGGGAGCCGAAGGTCGACCCGTTGTGGGCCGAGGCCAGCCGGCAGCGTCTCGTTGCCTATGCCGATCGGGTGGCAGCCCATCGCCGCCACGTGCGGCAGTGGCGACTGACGTTGGGGTCCGCTCTCGCCATTACGCTGGTCGTCCTGTGGTCGACACAGACGGCACCACTGCGCACAGCCATCCAAGCTACTACGCACTTGCCTGACAGTATCCGCCTGCTTCAGGAGACACAAAAGACGACGCCCAGCCCTGATCTGGCGGAGTCACCACTGCGCCGGACGTGGAACAACCTGCTTGCGCTTGTCACCCCTGGAGCACGTTTGGCGGTGATCGCCGATGCACGGCTGGATTCAGCAACGGGCCTGGTCCGCGCGACCGTGCGCGGCACGGATGGGTATATTCTTGTCGATCCTCGTTCGAAGTCTCTGGTGGGAATTGTTGGGATGAAGGTCCCGAGCGACACCCGAACGCAGGAGCCGTCTATCCCTCTCTTCGTCCGGCTGGAGCTGGCGCGGCAGATTGCCATGGCCGATCCTGTCGTGCATGAGAGCGGCCGTCAGGCTGTAGGAGTCTCTTCCCTGACGGTGTATCATCTCCAGTCCACAAATCTCCCGTCCTCTTCCTCACAACGGCTTGTCACCTCAGGAACGCTCGTGGCTGTACGCTTGCGGCAAGCTGGAAAGACAGACGCTGATCTGACGGCAATCGTGGATACTGCCCAGGGACGCGTCGTTCAGGTCGTGAACACGACTCAGTTGAAGGGACTTGTAGTCAGCGACTTCGTCGGAGCATACGCTGTCATAGATAAGCAGGGCAACTAGCCTGGCGGAGGCTATTGGCCACCGGGACCGTCAGGCTCCTGCCACGTTGTGCTGTAGGAAGCACGTGACGTGGAGCTTGAAGTGATCAGATAGCCCACAACGTACCAGATCCGCGTCTGCTCCGTGCCAGGAACTTGTCGCAGCCGGAAGACAACGACGTTTTCCTGCTGCGAAAACGTAACCAGAAACAGACGATCCCCATTGGTTGGGTCATCCCCCTCATCTTGGATGGACCGAACCCGGGTGATGCTCAAGTAGTTGAATTGAGGCCGCAGATCAACAGGACCTTCTCCCGAATAGTCCGCTGTAAGAAAAGACGTCAGCGTCTTCTGTGGGTCCAGAAGGTCAGAGCGTTTGCCACTGTCTGCCAGTTTCTGACCTTGTTGCAGCTCCTCGTGCGAATACGTGATGTGTACCCATGGGTCAGCTATAGGAAGGGGCTGTGGCGTATACCACGGCCGCCAGGCAAGGAGCACGACTGTAAGCACGGCGATAACCGGAACAATGATCAAAACAAGCTTCTTTGTCTTCCTGCCTACATGTATGTGTCTCTGCACTGATTCCATAGTTCACCTCTGCTAGTGTAGCATGGAACTGATGATGTCACAGAAACGCTCGGTGTCAGCAGGGGCAGGGGATCGACCGGAACGCCATCCCTGCGTACCTCGAAATGCAGATGCGGCCCAGTACTGAACCCTGTGGAACCTGACAGCCCGATGACTGCTCCCGCGCCAATCAACTCTCCGGCACGCACGCCAATGTGGCTCAGATGGCCATAGATGGTGGACAGGTGTGTCCCGTGACGTATGACGACGCAGTTGCCGTATCCCAGTTTGTTACCACGCCAGACGACAACGCCACGCGCAGCTGCCATGACGGGCGTTCCGGCCGCCGCAACCAAGTCAATGCCATGATGTTCAAGCTCCTGGCCAATAACAGGATGTTCGCGCAGACCAAACGGTGACGTGACGACAAGCGTGCCAAGGAGCGGAGGAACAAACTGATGTGGCGTTGGCAGCAGCAAGACCTGCCACTCCCGTGCCTGTGTCGTAGCACGACGAAAGAAGGCATCTTCCAAAGTCAGTTCGTGCTCCATGGCAGCAGGGTCCTGAGCCGATATCGCTCCCCACGTTGCCTGTTCGGCGTCGCGTGCCCGGATGGAGGCAATCGGACGCTGAATGCTGAATGGCGTGTTGAGCGTCGGAGGCGTGACATCTCCACGCATAGCCGCCTGCGACCGGTACCACATCAGCGATCCGATCGCAAGGATCAGGACAAGGATAACGGTCAGACATCCTTTTCTGCGCCGATGTGTCCGCGCTGGAGACTTGTGCTGTGTCTTGTGAGGATCTGGAACATAGAACCCGGATGAACCGTAGTATGTGTCCGTTTTTCCTGGTTGTTTCCGATTCAAGTTCACTTTCACTCCCACTCCCCTACTTCTCTTCTTGTATTGCTTGCAGGAAGGTTGTCTCCAGGGTGTCCCGGTCCGGGGTGATGGATTCGATGCTGGCTCCTGCATAGACCAATTCACGAAGGGCGACAGGGACAGCGACGTCGGTGCTAACGATCCCTCCTTGCACCCCTTCCTTCAGTGCAAGGGTTGCCTGATGCTGAGCAGACCACTGCTGAACCAGGGACCAGTCTTTGGCAGCACTGACCTGAAGGTCGAACCCGCGGTAAGGGATGGGGTCATCTTTGCTCATCTGACGCAGGACATGGCCTTGCTTGACAATAGCCACATGGTCACAGACCTGTTCTACCTCATTGAGGAGATGACTTGCCAGAAAGACAGCGACCCCTTGATCTGCCAGATGCCGGATATGAGCGCGTAGCTCCGCGACACCCTGAGGATCCAGCCCGTTGGTAGGCTCATCCAGCAGGAGGAGTCGTGGTTTCTCCATGATGGCCTGGGCAAGTCCCAGCCGTTGGCGCATCCCCAGGGAGTATCTCCCGGCCGGCGTCTTGTTGGCTGGATCCAGTCCCATGAGTTCCATGGTGGCATCGACCTCCGGAAGGCCGATGACCCCACGGATGGAGGCAAGCAGTTGCAGGTTGCGTCTGCCGGTCAGCTCGGGGATAAAGGAGGGATACTCCACAAGGACCCCGATCCCTGTCGGCAGCTGGGCATTCCTGACCGTCAGGTCTGTCCCCAGGACCTTCACCTTTCCTTTCGTGGGATGTGCCAGACCGCACATGATACGGAGCAATGTTGTCTTTCCTGCTCCGTTGGGACCAATGAACCCGAAAACTTCCCCTGCATCCAGGGTCATGCTGACATCATGCAGGACTTCATGCAGTGTCTTGCGGGACCGATACTGTTTGCAGATTCCTGTTAATTCACACACATGTTCCATGGAATGACTCCTTGTATGAGAGTAGACATCGCCTTACAGGTCCGCGTGCCGGAACGAAATGAATCCAACGACCGACCACAGGACAACGAGGGTACAGAACGCGATGACAGATGCTGCAACAGGGAAGGGGTAGAGCGCCACCATTGTTGGGTGGTCGGCCCATTGCCAGTGGGTTGTGAGCCGAAGCTGCGTCGAAAAGAAAAACCTGTCCATCGTTGATGAGTAGCGGATCACCCAGCCATGTAGTGTCATGTCCAGAAAGATCCAGGCGACCGGAATGAAAACAGCAACAGTCTGACGCCACCATACTGAGATCACGACAGACAGCAAAGCCAGGCTACACAGAGCGGGGCCCAGGTATCCGATAACACCCAGGAAGAAGAGA
The DNA here is from genome assembly GCA_964426505.1 of uncultured Caldisericota bacterium. GTDB lineage: Bacteria > Caldisericota > Caldisericia > Cryosericales > Cryosericaceae > Cryosericum. Next base: position 4,660 of record CAYRQW010000064.1, on the reverse strand, counting down.
GGGGGAGAGGGAGGCATGGTTGGAAAGGAGTAAGGGCGCACATGTGCGTGGGCTGCATTACTGGTTAAAAAAGGGCTGAACGATGTGCCGGCCGGCAGAAAGAGCAGAGCGACGCCCAGGCTGATCACAATCGCCGCTGCAACAAACGCCATGGCTGCCAGGGACATGGGTGGGATTAGCGACACAAACCAGGTAGCCCGATTGTTGGTGCGGGTGAACAGCATGGGAAACCGGCCCGTCCGCTCGTCCCTCAGAAGAGTATCGCCAACAAGGAACACGAACGCTATCACTAGAATGAAAATCGTGACGAAATTGCCGCACAACAGATCGACAGGAACGTCCCAGATGTTGCGGGTGGGGGGAGCCACATGATATCTCATGGTGTAGTCTAAGCTCCGCACCATACGTTCCAGGATGATCCCCAGCGCCAGAAATGCATCAATCGCCAGGATAAAGACCCATCGTTTGCTGGAAAATAGCTGTTTGCAGTGATACCGCATCATGTGGAACATCGTCACAACCTCCCTGGAACAAGGTGCATGATCACAATCATGTCCCTCATCGCGTTCTCCTATGCATCTTCCTGCTTCCCATAGGCAATAACGGCAACTGTGCCGGTTACCAGGAGCCAGATCAGGAAGTACGCAAACCGGCCGGACATGGTTCCCTTTTCCAGCGCCAGAACCCAGCCCGGATTCCATTGCTGAACAGAACTCGGGATCGTGACCATCGCGACGAAGATGGCGAGTGCAGGAACAATGCTGACGACAAACGGGATCGGTACCCATACAGCCAGGAGTAGGGCAGTCGTCGAATAAGCTGTGGCTGCCAGCAGGTTGACTCCTGCGAATCGGGCCGCAAACCACCATGGATGTGCAAGATACGAGGCATGATCCACAGGGTTGATGTAGCCAAACTCTTCCGTGCGAATGGCGGGTGCTAGTCCTTTCATGTGCGCTGCTGCCACGGCGGCGACCGCCAGGGACATTATCAGAAGCAGACAGACGGCGATTGCCATCCCTACGCCTTTGGCAATAATATATCTTCGACGTGTTAGCCCCCGCGTGAGCGTGAAGTTTGCCCAGGATGTAGAGCGGTCGATAGCAAAGGAATCCCCAACAGCCAGCCCAGTAAGAAAAGGTAGCTCCAAGGGTAGGTTCCCCTTGAGAGAATCGATGAAAGTTGCGGGCGCTGACGACGGATTGGCGCGCGTCGTGTTGACGCTGATGACATAGATGAGAATCGCTGCAAGTCCTGCCGCCAGGATCCAAAACCTCTTGCCTGACAGCAGCCGCTTCAGTTCTCCTGCAACCACGTGAGCAAACATCGCATATCTCCTTTATATGCCCCGCGGAGTTGCTGCTCCGTGGGGCATATGTCATCTCAACCTAACTCGTTAGAACCACCCGAAGATGAGATCTCCAGTTGCGTGAACAGTCCCCCACGGCCAACTAGCACCAAATCTGATCTTCACGTACTTCGTGGAGCCTGTTGTGTTGGTCCACAGGGTCTTTGTTGTACCCTCGGTGTCAAATGTGATCTCGCTGCCCAGTGGTTGGTAGGTACTTGCGTCAACGACAGTCATATAGACATTGTGGCCGCCCGAGTTCTCCAAATACCCCTGGACGTATTTCCCGGCTGTCATCGTATATTGGTCACTGTACACATAACTACTGACGGGAATGTCCTCGTCAAACGGATATGTCAGGACGTAGTCTGGGACCATGACGATGGAGCTTGCATTCGTGTCGATCGCGCTGGTCGGTACAGTATCCGTGGCCACGGGCAGTTCATTGGCGCGAACAAGAGCCGGCTGACTTGCACCAAGGAGGGCAAGTAAAACAACAAGAACCAAGATGCTCCTGAGATGCTTCATTTACTACTCCTTTCTGCCTTTCTAGCAGCGATGTCTTTCTCCCAATACTCGGTCAAATGCTTCCAACAAGCCAGAACGTTTCAGCCATTCCCTATCCTTCTGCGCACATTCACCTCACCTTCTCATAGAGGTAACGCAATGGGTCTAGTTTTGCTGAAGGGGGTGATAGATGTTTTCCATTTCACAGGTCGTCAGGTTGGATCAGGGTGTTGCCTGTCAGCCAAAGCACGATGCTCAGGGCCAAGTAGTATGAGACGGAGGTGGAAAGGGTATAGGCAGGCGTACCATTGATGAGAAAAGACGTTGATGTCTGGTTGATGAAGAGATACGAGAGACGTGTTTGCATCGCCCAGGAATGCAGGAGAGGCCAGAGGCTTGATTTGCCAGCATAGAATTCAAGGAGCCCCATGCCGAACATGAGGAGAACCGGTAACCCGGGCTTGCATACACGCAGGGACAGGGTCAGAGCGGCCAAGGCATAGGTTCCGAACGACAGCGTAGAATACAGTAACAGATGGAGCAGGAACAGGATCGGAGTTCTTTCCGGGACCGTCAGAATAGTGTTGTCACCATTGTACATTGCCAGCGCCTTACGCACCAGTTCAGGATGCAGCTGAAAGGAACTGAAGTGCCACGCAAAGGGATAGAAGAAGCTTGAGACAAGCAAAGAGATCAGGGAAAACAGCACTGCGTACACGAAGGAACCAATGAACATGGATAGGACCTTGGCTGACCACCAGACAGTGCGCGACTGAACGCGGGAGAAGGTGGCCGGCATAGTGTTGGAGGAACGATCCCGCAGGTAGGATTCACCGACGATGAACACAAGGAGGGGAGCCACCAGCACGAGAAGGAACAGCCACGTCTGCGTTGACCGCACCACAACATCCCAGGCATTGAAAGCCAAGTGATATTGCGCCATATGGCCTCCCTGTTCATATGCGCCCAGCTGCCCTTGCGCTGTTATCACTGACAGCAACACAGCTACCACCGGTACTCCCCACCACCGCTTCGTGAAGAACATCTGAAAGCACTCATACCTTATCGCGCGAACCAGTCTCATGCATCCTCCTGCCGCAAGTAGATGAGAGCGGCGAAGCCAACGTTGAGAAGAAGGAGGATTCCCCAGTAGGCAAACGATGACCGGAGAACAGGGGGACATGGAGTATTCTCGGCAGCGAATGGTCTCCACCACCAGAGCGCAAGTGTCCTGAATCCTGGGTTCAGGAACATCAGTGCAGAACTACTGCAAGCATACTCTGCCACGAGCCATAGCGCGGGGGTAGAAATGACAGAAACCCAACTGTTCCCGCCCAACGCTGCGACGAGCAATGGTACAGCTGCAAGCGCGGCCACTGCCAGCAGCTGCAAGAGAGCGATCGTGATGACGTAACGGCCGGGAGCCCTGTGGAATAGAAGATTCTCGAGATTGCCCTGGTAGGCACCTCCTATGCCGGCCCCCTCAAACGATTGAACGGTTGGATAATGAGCCAAGGCTGTACTGGCGATCCATGTCACTCCCTGGACAAGAACCATGAGGAGCATGGAGCACAGGATCATAGCGGCTGCTTTGGCCAGCAGATACTGCCATTTGCGGAATCCACGGGTCAGAATGTATTGGACCACCTTAGTCTTGCGGTCGACTGCAAAGGATGCTCCAACAGCAAGACTGCAGGCTACGGCGAAGATGAAGTCGGCACCCCTAAAGGCACCAAGAAAAAGACCATATCGAGATCCCCCGGCAAGATCTTCCACGTTGTGGAGAGAAGTTGCAGCGACAACAACCGACACAGACATGATGGCCATGATGACTGCACATACGATCCAGAAATCCCATGTCGCCAAAATAGCCCTGACCTGCTCACGCAAGAGTCTGTTCATAACATCTCCCACAAGCAACAATCTTCCCCTGGGGCTATGCCCCAGGGGAGAAGGTGAACGTCAGAGAGATTAGAACCAACCAAAAATCAGGTTTCCAGTTGCATGAACGCGCACCAGGGCGGATGCCCCGAATCTGACCTTCACGTACTTCGTTGTACCAGTCGTATTCGTCCACAAAGTCTGTGTAATGTCTTCTGTGGTGAATGCCACTTGATTCCCAAGTGGCTGCAGCGTAGACGAATCGACTACTGTCATGTAGACGTAGTGTCCTCCGGAGTTGGCCAAGTAGCCCTGTACATACTTTCCCGCAGTCATGGTGTACGTGTCAGTCGTGTAGACATACGTTGTTATCGGAATCGTTACGTCAAATGGATACGTCAGGACGTAATCCGGGACAATGACGATGGTCCCCACATTTGCGTCGATCACATTAGCTGCTCCGGTATCCGTGGCTGCGGGCAGTTCATCGGCGCGTACGAAAGCCGGCTGACTTGCACCAAGGAGTGCAAGCAAAACAACAAGAACCAAAATGCTCCTGAGATGCTTCATTTACTACTCCTTTCTGCCTCTCTGGCAGTGATGTCTTTCTCCCATTGCTGAGTCTAATGTTTCCAGCAAGCCAAACTTCTTCTACCCTTTTGCACTCATTTGCCTCACCTCGTCATAGAGGTAACGCAATGGGTTTGATCTTGCTGAAGGGGTATCCAGAAATAGTTCAGCGCTGCCAAGGGGGAGGCAGCGCTGAAGGTGGAGGGGAAGGCGTGGTGGGCGTCAGGAGCGGGGCGGTCCTTCCTGATGGCCGTGGGCAGCGGCGTGTGGTGCAGGGGTGACGTGCCCGCGAAGCAGGCGCTTGACGAAGAGGAAGACGCCGGGCGCGCGGTTGCGCAGGAAGGACTTCATCAT
>CAYRQW010000063.1:0-9166 GCA_964426505.1 uncultured Caldisericota bacterium | reverse complement strand
ATTCACCGACGCTCTGGCAGTGGCAAGCGATTCGAGAGCGGGGGGAAGCAGGTCTCCCATCTTGTGCCTGTCGGCTACTTCAACCGCCATTTCGAAGTGGCGGATTGCCTCTTCCCGGCGGCCCAGACTCAATTTGATGCGCCCGCAGGCAAGCAGTGAGGCCACCTCCTGAAGGGGAAAACCACAGTCTCTGCTGAGCCGGAGAGCTTCTTCAATGGTAGAAATCGCCTCAGCCTCGTGACCGCGACCCGCAAGAATCGAGCCGAGCCGGACGCGCGCTTCCACCTCGGAGACCGTATTGCCAACCATCGTTGCCGTTTCCAGGCTTCTGCGGTATGACTGTTCAGCGTCCTCTATCAGACCACTTCTGGACTGCGCTTCTGCGAGATTGTAATAGACGTCGATGGCGAATCTGCTGTCGCCGGCCATGTCCCCCTGGACGAGCCCCTCGGCTTCCTTCTCGAAGGACAGCGCCTGCTCGGTGTCGCCCATGAGAAGGGAGACCTCGCCGAGGTTGACAAGGAACTTGCCGACATCGCCTTTCCAGCCCATCTCTCTGGCCGTTTTCAGGCCCTCGCCAAACTGCTCTACCGCGTCCTGGTACCGTCCGAGCCGCGAGAAGAGCGCCCCATATCCATTCCGGAACTTGATCGCGAGATGTGAAAGACTGTGCTCCTGAGCGATATGATCGCCACGCTCGAATTCTTCCATCGCACTGTCATACTCGCCGAGGTTGTAGAAGCAGAAGCCCGCGAGGTAACGGGAAAGGCTCTGCCAGTGTGGGCTCTTCGCGTTGCCGGCTTTCGTGTAGACTTCGTCGGCCATGACTTTCGCCGCACGGGCGTCACTGTCGGACAGCGCAAAAGCCTGGTCATAGAGCCGCTGCAGTTCATCCTGCAGAGAGTCCACCAGACTGCTTCCGGCAAGTGTCGCGTGCTCGTCCACGTCCGTTTTCATCGTGATAGTATATCTCATTTTTTCGCCATTCTGCAGCAGAGGCCGACAAAAACAAGAGAAATCGGAGATGAACAGAGCTCATCAGTCCCGTGCAAGCGGGAATCCAAGGTTCTTCGCGATGGCACAGACCTCCACAGGGTCCTGCAGTGTGTGCAGGCCCATGCCCACAAGATCGGCCCCAGCATAACCGAACTCCAGCACGTCATCGGCAGTCCATGCTCCGCCCATCCCGATGATTGGGAGGCGTGTGAGCGAACGAACTGCCAGAAGCTTGGCGAGGGTCAGAGGTTTGAGCGCGGGACCCGAGAAGCCTCCAGTGACCCGGGCGAGGAACGGCCTCCCCGTCGCCACATCAAAGCGCGCGGCCTGGGGACAATTGAACAGCGTGAGAACGTCAGCGCCCCCCTGTTCGCATGCACGCACAACTCTCTGTACGTCGGCAACCTCGAAGGGCAGCTTGGCAGCTATCGGTCTGTCGGGAAAGGCGCGACGCACCACCCTCACCACATCACGAACAACCTGGGGATCGCCGCCGATAACGCCGTGCGAGGCTTCCACGTTAGGGCAGGAGAGATTGAGTTCGAGGAGGTCGAAGCCATCAACATGGGCGAGTGTCAGTGCCATGTTCTCAAACTCCTTCACTGTGTTACCTGTGATAGAGAGAAACAGGTGCGTCGGGAATGGCATCAGGCTCGGGTACACCGCATCCAGAAACCCCGCGATCCCCGGGTTCTGCAGCCCGACGGAGTTGATGAGCCCGAACCCCGTGTCCACCAGGCGCGGCGGCGGATTGCCGATGCGGGCATGTGGCGTGATCGTCTTGACCGTGAAGGCGCCCAGGGACGCAAGGTCGTAGCGTTCACGCAACTCGGTCCCGAACCCACCGGGGCCTGCAGGGATGATGACCGGACTCACAAACTGGAGCCCGGCAACGGTCAGTCCTGCCATGTCCACGACACCTCCTCGGCAGGGAACACCGGTCCGTCGGAACAGATCAGCGCCACACTGCCGTCCCGTCTCAGGACAGGGCAGCCCTTGCACAACCCTTCGCCACACGCCATGCGCTCCTCCAGAGAGAACCACATGGGACCGTTATGATATCGGTCTGCAAGCACGCGCAGCATGGGTGATGGACCGCAGGCAAATACTGAACCTGCATGGTGGCCCGAGAGAAACACATCGGTCACCAACTGTGGATTGACCGTAACGAGCGTCCGGGCCGGGAGGAGTGGAGCCAGGAAATCGCGTTCCGCGTCGCTGGCGACCCCGACGTAGAACGCAGCTACCGGGCGCGTCTTCGTCACGAACAGCAGCGGGGCGACGCCGCACCCTCCTCCGACCAGCATTGGTGCTGGTCCCTCAGGGAACCCGTTGCCCAGCGGCCCCTTGATCTGGACCGTCGCACCGGGCTGGAGCCGCAAGAGTTGGTGCCACAGCAGTCCCCTGCGCCGAATGAGGAAGCTTGTCGTGCCAGTCCCCCGGTCCTGTGCGCAGATCGAGAATGGACGGGGAACGACTGGCCAGTCGCCCACCTTCAGCATCGCGAACTGGCCAGGATGGGCTCCCGCACACCAGTCTATGGCAAGCAAGAGTAGCGACCGATCGGAAGAAAACGACATCTGCCGGACAGTTGCGTCTGTCACGCCAGCCTCAGATATTCATGATGAGTCGACTCTTGGTCTCCATCTCGTCTGTCCTGGGCCCATAGGAAATGTACGTGATGGGTACGCCAACCTGTTCTTCGATGAAGGTCATGTACTTGAGAAAGTTGACGTCGTCCGTGGTGCGCCAGCCGGGCAGGTCCTGATAGACGGGCTCGGCGACGAAGAAGTCATGCGAGGTCGACGGAACGTCCCGCACCACCCCGTTGATGCGATAGCCGGTGCACAGCCGGACCGTCTTCAGTCCATTGAGCACGTCGGCCTTGGTGATGACGAGACTGGTGAGTCCGGACCGAAGAGCTGCATACCGCAACGCCGGAAGGTCCAGCCACCCGACGCGGCGTGGACGACCGGTCGTAGCACCATACTCTTTTCCCCGCTCGCGGATGCCTTGTGCCACGTCCGTATTGTCTTCACTGGGAAATGGGCCCTCTCCTACTCGCGTCGTGTAGGCCTTGAGGACGCCGGCCACGTCATCCAGCTCAAACGTCGAGAATCCGACGGACGAAACACCATGTGCCATACAGGACCCCGAGGTAACGAATGGGTACGTCCCGAAGTCCAGGTCGAGCAGCACTCCCTGCGCTCCTTCGAACAGGACCGACGTGCTGCGGAAGACGTGCGCCATGTCGACCGCTCCGGTAACCTGGACTCCCAGCTCCAGCAACCGATCCCTCTGGTGCAAGAGCAGGCTGGCAAGCTCCGCGGGAGGTATGGAAAGTTGACCTCGGTACAGATTCTGTTTGATCACCCAGGAGTTCTCCAGACGTTCCATCAGCATCTTCTCGTCAAACAGATGGCACAGCTTGACCCCTTCTCGGGAAGCCTTGTCGGTGTAGGCCGGTCCGATGCCACGGCCGGTTGTGCCGATGGGTTCGGCGCGCATGGCTTCCAGCAACTGGTCCTGCTGCTTATGCCAAGGCAGGACCAGGAAGACTTCGGGGTCGACGGCGAACTTGGCCCCGACCCCGGGGAAATCCTTTGCCAGCACGTCCACTTCTGCCACAAGCTGCTCAAGGTCGACGACCATGCCTGCCCCCAGGAACCCGCGGCCCGATCCATCAGGCAGAATACACGGCAACAGGTGATTGACATACTTCTTGTCTCCAACATAGATGGTATGGCCCGCGTTGGCGCCTCCTGCGAAGCGCACGATCCACTCGAAGTCCCTGGCGAAATAGTTGACGACCTTGCCCTTGCCTTCGTCGCCCCACTGGGCGCCCACAACTGCGACACGTTTCATGGCTGTTCCTCCTTTGCATTGTCCAGATCAAATCGTCCATAGACTGGCCCGATGTTCCTCAGGTAGTATTGTGGGTCAAAGAGCGTATCCAGTTCCACTGGGGCGATCAGCGCGGTGATGCGGGGCTCTTCCCCACACAGGGTCCGGAAGTCCGCCCCATCCTCCCATGCCGTGAGCGCAAGACCCTGCACCAGCATATACGCATCCTCACGCGCCATGCCCTGCGTGACGAGCGCCAGCATGACTCGCTGCGAGAAGACGAGGTTGTGCGACGCGGCGAAGTTGGCCTCCATGCGGACCGCATCCACGACCAGACCCTCCATCAGCCAGGTCACGCGATCCAGCATGTAGTACGTCGTCATCACCGCATCCGGCAGCATGACGCGCTCCACCGACGAGTGCGAAATGTCACGCTCGTGCCACAGGGCAACGTCCTCGCAGGCCGCCGTCACGTACCCGCGCAGCAGCCGGGACATCCCGCAGAGGCGCTCGCACAGGATCGGGTTCTTCTTGTGCGGCATCGCAGACGATCCCCTCTGTCCCGGCTTGAACGGCTCCTGTGCCTCGCGCACTTCGGTCCGCTGCAGATGGCGGATCTCGGTTGCCATGCGCTCCACTTGCGCGCCCACCAGTGCGAGCGCCACCACAAACTCCGCATGCTGATCGCGGGGTACGATCTGCGTGGAGCACTTGGACGCAGCTAACCCCAGACGTCCCAAGGCGAGCTGCTCGACGCGCGGGTCGATGTTGGCGTAGTTGCCGACCGCGCCGGAGATCTTGCCGCAGGCGACCCCGTCCACGGCATGCCCCAGCCGCTCCTGGTTCCGTTCGGTCTCCGCAAGCCATGACAGGAATTTCAGTCCGAACGACGTGGGCTCGGCATGGATGCCGTGAGTCCTCCCAACCACCACAGTGCTGCGGTATCGGACCGCCTGGTCGGCAAGTACGCCGTGCAGCATGCCCAGCTGTTCCAGGAGAAGCCGTCCTGACTGCTTCAGCGCAAGACCCAGCGCCGTATCGACGACATCCGAGGAGGTCATCCCCAGATGGAAAAAGCGGGCGTCATTCCCCATGGCGCGCGTGGTGGACTTGATGAAGGCAATGACGTCGTGGTCGACGGTCGCCTCGATCGCGTGAATATCATCGACATCGATGACAGCAGCCTGGCGTATCCGGTCTGCGGTCCCCGCGGGGGCCACCCCCAGGTCTTCCCACGCCGCCGCCACAGCGCATTCCACCTCCAGCCACCGCTCGTACTGAGCCCGCTCGGTCCAGAGGTCCCGGACCGGCGGCAATGCGTATCGATCGATCATTGTCGTTCCTCCTTTGCCGTGACGCCTTCCTGCACAGCGATGTCGGTGCGCCAGTGTGCGCCCTCGAACTGGATGGCCCGCACGCCGGCGTATGCCCGTTCCCGCGCCTGTGCCATCGTGGCACCGCAGGCAGTGACTCCCAGCACGCGGCCACCGGCTGTGACGATCCGGCCGTTCTCCTGCCTCGTACCACCATGGAAGACGACCACGTGTTCGGGGACATCCTCCAGACCTGCGATCATCATACCCTTTTCCGATGTCCCCGGGTATCCGCGTGACACCATTTGCACACACACGGCCGCTTCGTCGCGCCACCCGATCTGTACACCTTCGAGGTGCCCGTCAGCGCAGGCCGCAAGGGCAGGGACGATATCTCCATCGACCCGTGGCATCAGAACCTGCGTCTCGGGGTCGCCGAACCGACAGTTGAACTCCAGGACCTTGATGCCATCCTGGGTCAGCATACAGCCGGCATACAGGATCCCGCGGTATTCGATGTGCTCGTCAGCGAGCCCTGCCAGAACCTTCCGGGCGATCTGTTCATATGCTTCCTGCTGGACGGCGAGCCCGATGTCTGGGAGGGGACTGACTGCCCCCATGCCGCCGGTATTGGGCCCCCGGTCTCCGTCGTTCACCCGTTTGTAGTCACGAGCGGGAGCGAGCGGGACCATGGCGTGCCCGTCACACAAGTAGAGCAGTGAGCACTCCTTGCCTGTCAGGAATTCCTCAAGCAGCAGATGGCCTGTTCCCGACAGCCGCTCCACCGCTGACTGCGCTTCATCCCGGTCAGCGGCTACGATGACGCCTTTTCCGGCCGCAAGGCCGTCCGCTTTCACGACGACGGGAAACCCCAGATCATCCAGATGCTCCAGCGCATCTGCACCGCTGCCACAGGCAATGGCACGCGCGGTCGCAATGCCATGCCGGCAGCAGAACTCCTTCGCGAATGTCTTGCTCCCCTCGAGCCGTGCTCCATCCGCTCCGGGGCCCAGGACACGAAGACCTGCAGCGCGGAGATCGTCGGCAAGACCCATTACCAGCGGGTCTTCAGGACCCACGACGACGAGGTCTGCGGCGTGGCTTACCGCGAACGCGACGATGCCAGGCGTGTCATCCGCAGCTATTGGCACGCACGTTGTGCACTGCGCGATGCCGGCATTTCCCGGTGCTGCCCATAGCCGGTCCACCAGTGGACTCTGCCGCATCTTCCAGCACAGCGCGTGTTCACGTCCTCCTGCACCGACCACCAGGATATCCATGCCTAGCCTAGCCCTGGTGCCGGAAGTGGCGCACGCCGGTGAACAGCATGGCTATGCCCGCCTCGTCGGCAGCCACGATGGATTCCGCATCCCGGACCGAGCCACCCGGCTGGATGATTGCCCCGATGCCCGCCGCTGCGGCAGCCTGGACGCAGTCGGCAAAGGGGAAGAACGCGTCGGATGCAAGAACAGCTCCTCCTGTTGCCCCTGTCGATTGCCGGAGTGCGTTCTGCAGCGCCCAGATGCGGTTGGTCTGTCCGGGGCCGACCCCGATCGTCGCTCCGTCCCGCGCAATGACGATCGCATTCGACGTGACGTGTTTGACGATGCGCCACGCAAACAGCAGGTCGGCCTGCTCCGGGGCAGTGGGAGGTCTGCGTGTCACCACCCGTGGTTCGTCCCCCAGCAGCAGCGTATCCCGGTCCTGAGCCAGTAAGCCTCCGCGCACCTCGCGCAGGGAGCATTCGCCCGGGGTCGGTGTGGCAGGAGTGACACGCAGGACGCGCAGGTTCTTCTTCCTCCGCAGGATCTGCAGTGCGTCGTCGGTGTATCCCGGCGCCAGAACGATCTCGAGGAACAGCTCGGCGAGTGATGCAGCCAGCGGTCCGTCCACGGTCCCGTTCAGCGCGACGACGCCGCCATAGACGGAAACGGGGTCACCGTCGCGGGCTCCCCGCCAGGCGGTCATCAGGTTGCATCCTGTGCCAACGCCGCAGGGATTGCTGTGCTTGAGAGCAACAACCGTCGGGATGTCGGCCGGAAACTCTGCCAGGCACGACAGAGCGGCATCTGCGTCCCCGATGTTGTTGAAGGAGAGTTCCTTGCCACCCAGTTGCTCGGCCGTCGCCATGGAACCAGGAACCGGCAGGGGGTCTGCGTACAGGGCTCCCGCCTGATGAGGGTTCTCGCCGTACCGGAGGTCCTGCGCACGGTCCCAGGTACGCGTCAGCTGCTCGGGAAAGCGAACGCCAAGCTGATCCCCGAACCACTGCGCGATGACCGCGTCATATGCCGCTGTGTGGCGGAAGGCACGGACGGCCAGGCTGCGCCGGGTAGTGTCGCTCGTATCTCCGTCGCGTTCGTACTCACCCAGGACGTGCTCGTAGTCGGACGGATCGACGACCACCGTGACCGACGCGTGGTTCTTGGCGGCCGCACGGATGAGGGAAGGTCCCCCGATGTCGATCTGTTCGACCGCTTCGTCCCACGTCACTCCTGGACACGCCACCGTCTGGCGGAAGGGATACAGGTTCACGACGACGAGATCCACTGGCGTCACGTCGAGCATTTGCAGCTGCTGCATGTGTTCGGCCAAGTCTCGTCGCGCAAGGATCCCGGCATGGACGGCTGGATGGAGCGTCTTGACACGTCCGTCCAGACACTCAGGGAATCCCGTCACGACGCTGACTGGCGTCACGGGGATACCCCCCTCTGCGAGAACCGTCGCCGTCCCGCCGCTGCTCACGACCTCCCAGTCCATGGCGACAAGCCGCCTCGCCAGGTCCGTCACGCCCGTCTTGTCTGAAACACTGATGATCGCCCTGCGTGTCATGTTTCCTCCTTGTCGATATGCACTCTGCGTCCGTCGATGGACAACCGTCCACTGCAGCACAGCTCCACGGCCCACGGCAGCAGCCGATGTTCGACCTCCAGGACGCGTGCACTGAGCGATGCCGCGTCATCACTGTCCAGCACGGGGACGGCCTCTTGCAGAATGATTGGCCCGGAGTCGGTCCCTTCGTCCACGAAGTGCACCGTCACGCCCGTCACCTTCACTCCTGCGTCCAGCACGGCCTGATGGACATGCTCCCCATAGAAACCGCGACCGCAGAAGGCCGGGATCAGCGATGGATGGACGTTGATGACATGATTCCGCCACTTTGCTACGGTCGAGGGTTCAAGCACGCTGAGATATCCGGCACAAACGACGACGTCGATGCGGTTGTCCTCCAGGGCGGCTCTCAAGGCGACATCGAATGAACCCTTTCCCAGACTGCGCCGGTCCACGAGCAGCCCTGTGACTCCATGGTGGCGAGCCCGTTCCAGCACGCCTGCGGGGCGGTCGGCGATGACGACGGCCACGATCGCGTCCCGGATCTGTCCCCGCTCGACGGCCTCCATCACCGCCTCGCAGTCCGTCCCGTTCCCTGAGGCCAGGATGGCGATACGCGTCATCGGAGGAGACCCACGCCGCCGTCCCCTGGTACAACGGTGCCGATCACACGCGCTCCGTCACCGGCGAGCGTCTGGCAGACAACGCCGGCTGCCTCCTGCGGTACGATCAGGACAAACCCGATGCCCATGTTGAATGTCTGGTAGCATTCCGTTTCGTCCAGCGCCCCCAGCCGCGCCAGCCACCCGAAGACGGGAGGCATCCGCCAGCTGTGGAGGTCGAGTTCCGCGCGCAATCCGTGGGGGATGATGCGGGGGATATTGCCCAGGAGCCCGCCACCCGTGATATGCGCCATTCCTCGGACAGGCGCGACGTTCCGTGCCCGGGCGGCCGCGTCCACGTAGATGATCGTGGGCTCCAGCAACTCCTCGCCGACCGTCCGACCCAACTCCGGGACGCCGGTGTTCACATCCAGGCGCGGCTGTGGGCGGTTGTCTTCGCTGCGCACCAGGATGGCTGGGCGCGGGGCGGAGGGCAGATCGCGGGAAATTTCGGGCGCCTGGTAGGCGCTCAAAACAGCCTGCACCTCCTGCGGCGTGGGCCGCTGCTCGAACTCAACG
>CAYRQW010000062.1:0-9322 GCA_964426505.1 uncultured Caldisericota bacterium | reverse complement strand
TCTGGATACCCTTCACGACCTCGACGCCCGTACGCGCATACGTTTCGAACCCCTGCAGCGAAATGCGAATCGTGTGATGTCCCAGGGTGACGGCAACGGTGAGGGGAGTCTTGCCGGCAACTGTTTTTCCGTCGATACTGACGGCGGCGCCGGCGGGCGCCGACGTGATGCGGAGCGAACCCTGCGCGACCGGCGTTGTCTTCGTCAATGACACGGCGAGCGACGCCTGTCGTCCCTTGGCGACTGTGACGGTCCGCGTAGTTCCGGCATATCCTGCAAGCCTCAGGAGGACAGTATGGCTGCCAGACGCGACGACGATCGTCGCGGGCGTGAACTTGCCGGTTTCCTGTCCGTCGAGGACGATCGCGGCTGAACCCGGCGTGGACGTTACATGCAAGGTCGTCTTGACCTGCACAGGCGGTGTCACGGATGGCTCGACGGGTTGGACCGACGGGTTTGAGGGCTCTACTGGAGGCTTCGACGCATTCGATTTCTTCGAAAGAACCGCCTGAAGCGTCGACGTGACTCCCTCTTTCACGGTCACGTCCTGCCGATCATCCATGTAGCCGCTCAGGCGTACCAGAACGGTGTGGCTTCCCGCCGCAATGCCCGTCAGTGTGGCCGGGGTGGTAGTCCTGGTGTCGGCGCCGTCCAGGATGATGAATGCTCCCAAGGGTGTCGACGTAACACTGAGTGCGCCCGCCGGGACAGTCTGGCCCGACGGAGGGTTGACCGCCGTTCCACCGGGACCATTGAAGGGTTTGGTAATCGCAACATACAACAGGGCGGCGGCAACCAGCACTCCGGCCACGACCGGTGCTACCCAGTGCCGCCGGTGTGGAGGCATGGGAACGGCCCGCAGCGCAGCAGGCTGGACGGAAGGCGGGGCAGCCGTCTCCCACGACGATCCCTCTTCAGGAGGAGGAACCTCTGTGTTCGCTATGGCTTCGATCGACGATACGATTGCCTGGCTCGGGGGACGCTCGTTTGTCTGCTCCTGAACATACAGTTGCCCCAGGCCAACCATGGGCACTTCCAGCAAGCCCGGTCCAGCAGTCGCGGCTGAGTCGAGGTCGAGGCTGTGTTCCTGTCCCGTCCCGACCGACGCCATCATGGGTCGCTGCGGTGAAGGGAATCCCGCCTTTTCCAGCGCCTCGATAAGGTCACCGGGGGCGGCGAACCGTTCATCGGGATCCCATTGGAGCAAGCCTGACAGAACGGGATGCAGTTGTTTCGGGATATCCTTCAGGAATTGCTCCAGGTGCGACGAACCTTCAAACGTCAGGAATGATCGGACTTCCGATATGGAGGGAATGCGCCCTGCCAGCATCTCGTACAGCATCGCCCCCAGCGTGTACAGGTCAGTCCGGACATCGATGGGACGCCCCTCGGTCTGTTCTGGAGTTGCATACAGGGCAGCCCGCTGCCCGAGGACGGCGTCGAGAGCTCCTGATGCCGGCGCAGTGCCGAAGCCCGTCACCTGGGCATCCCCGGCTGGAGTGACGATGACACTGGTCGGACGGAGAGCTCCGTGAAATGGTATACCGCCGTACGCGACGGCACCCTCGAGGGCCGAGGCGATGCATGAGCTGATCCACGCAGCCTGAACCATGGGCAATACCCGGCTCTTGCGCTCCAGTTCGGCGAGCGTTGCTCCCTGCTGACCGAACCGTGTCACCATGTAGCAGATGTCCTGTTCCTGGCCGTAGTCTTCGACGGGAGCCACATACGGATGCCCCGCGCTGCTGCCCAGTTCGCCAGATCGGAGGAACCGTCGGACAATGCCGGCATCGCGAGTGATGGGCGGCTCGAGGATGAGGGCGGTCACGACGGCGGAAGTGGCTATTTCGCTGGCCAGGCAGACTGTGGCCATGCCGGATGTACCGGCCTGCTCATAGATCCTGTAGCGCTGGTTCAGAACAAGTCCCTTGAGATCCACAGCACACTCCCCCGGCCGGCGGAACAATGATACCACCCCGTGCATGTATAGCGCCGTAGTACACCTTGTCAACCGTTCCGGAAGCAAGCGTCACCCCGGAACGGACCTTCTCAGGTCTTCTCTTCGCTCAGGGACTGAAGTTCGTAGAGATTACTGTAGATGCCACCCTTGGCAAGCAATTCTTCATGCGTTCCAGACTCGCTGATGCGCCCTTTTTGCACGACGAGGATGCGGTCCACAGTGCGAATGGTCGACAGGCGGTGTGCGACGATGATGCTCGTACGACCCTTGAGGATCTTGCGTATGGCTGACTGGATCACGGCTTCGGACTCCGTGTCGATGTTGGACGTAGCCTCGTCCAGGATGAGCACCTTGGGGTCGAAGTAGAGGGCACGGGCAAACGAGATGAGCTGACGCTGTCCGGCAGAGAGGTTGTTGCCACGCTCGTACAAGTGATAGTGCAATCCTCCCTCGAGACCCTTCACGAACCCCATGCCAAGGTAGTCGACGATCTCACTCGCGCGTTCCTCATCGGGATGCTCCTCAAACAGTGCGATGTTGTCCAGAACACTGCCGCTGAAGATGAACACGTCCTGCATGACGAAGGCGACATTGTGCCTCAGGAATTCGGCAGGAAGAGTCGCGACATCCATGCCCCCAACGAGGACCCGCCCGCTGTCGACGTCGTAGAACCGTGGAACGAGCCCCGTGATCGATGTCTTTCCTGCACCGGTCGAGCCGACCAGGGCGACAGATCCACCTTGCTCGACGGTGAAGGAGATCCCTTTGAGAACCTCCTCGCCCTCTTTGTAGCTCAGGTGAACGTCGTCGAACTCGATGTCAAAGGAAGAGGGGGTCCGGCCGTCGAACGCGAGGGGAGTGTACACTTCCTCCGGCTCATCCATGACGCGGAAGATCTTCTCGGCTGATGCCATGGCCGACTGGATGGTGTCGAACTGCTCAGCAAGCTCCTGAACGGGACGGAAGAAGATCGCCGCATAGAACGTGAATGTAATGAGCGTCCCAAACGACAGCGTCCCACCAAGGATACGGCTTCCCCCAAAGTACAGAAGGAGGGCGATGGCGAACGTCGAGAGAGCTGCCACCAGCGGCCGGAAGATACCGTTGAGATGAACCAGGCGCAAGCGGATGCGTGTGAAGTCCCGGTTGATAACATCGAACTTCTCCTTCTCCTTCTCCTCGATGGCAAAAAGCTGGACCACGCGTACGCCCTGCAGGCGCTCAGCGATGAACGCATTGATACGGGCCAGCCGGGTCCTCGCCATGCGGTGGGTATCGCGCATGGGGATGCGAAGCACGGCAGTGATCACGATAACGGCCGCCAGCACACCGACCAGGATCCACGTCAGGAACACGTTCAGGGTAAACATCGTGGCAAGGACTCCCACCAGCAGCAGTGAGTCCTTGGCCAGATTGACCAGCGAGTTGACATACATGTCGGACAGGGCGGCTATGTCATTGGTGACACGCGTCGTGAGACGACCGGATGGGGCCTTGTCGAAATAGCTGAATGGCAGACGCTCGATATGCTGGAAGAGCTGGACGCGGATGTCGTACACCACGCGCTGTCCCACGATCTCCAGGAGGAGCCGGTTGCCGTAGGCGACGGCCAGCATGATCGTGATGACTGCGAGGAAGATAAGGGACAGGCGCCTGATGCCGGCTCTGTCCGCCGAACGAAGCTTATCGCGCTCTGCGGCCGAAAGACGCTGGACATCCTCGACGTTCATCAGGAACGACCCTGCGGGAAATGCCGGTACCGGCGCTTCAAACAGCACGGGCACTTCCCGACTCGTGTACGAGCCCAGCACTTCGGCTCCGAGCTGTGCGGCCTTCTCCGGCGTGATGACGTAGAATGAAACCTGGACCCCCGCGATGGAGCGGCCGAGGATGCGGCCCGCATGAGCAATCTCGGTCTTGTCGTAGTAGGAGCGGCCATCCAGGGCGAACCGCGCCGCCGCCGGCACAAGGCCGTCTATAAGCTTCGCGTCTTCAGCCGATGCCAGCTGAACGAATCTCGACGAGGTCGGATCGACATACTGATCGATGGCATTCCTGACGATCAGCGGTTTGAGGATATCGCCTGCGTTCAGGACGCAGACCATCACCAGCGCCAGAAGCAAGAGCCAGCCCTGTGGCCTTGCGAAGTGAAGCAGGCGGCGCATCAGCGTCACGTCGAACGATCGCCCTTTGGCTTCTTCCTGCGTGACCGGCTCGCTCATTCCTTCTCCACCTTGCGCTCCACCAGCTGTTTCCTGTAGATATGCCAGTACATGCCCTTCGCGCGCAGGAGGTCGCAGTGCGTCCCCTCCTCCTCGACATGTCCACTCTCGAGCACCAGCACCTTGTCCATATGGCGCAGTGCGGAGATGCGGTTGCTGATGACGACGGTTGTCGGCTTCGTCTCGAAACTGGCGATGTTGTCGAGGATGTGCTTCTCGGTGTCCGCATCGACGGCTGACAGTGCGTCGTCCAGAACGAGGATGCGAGGCTTCTTGAGGATGGCTCGGGCGATGGTGACACGCTGCTTTTCGCCACCGGACAGCGTGACACCGCGCTCCCCGACCACCGTACTGAACTCGTCCTGAAACTCCATGATGTTCTTGTAGACTCTGGACAGTCTCGTCGCTTCCTGGACCTCTTCGACACCCACCGGGAGCTCGCTGACGTTGATGTTCTCCTCGAGCGAATCTGAGAACAGGAACACGTCCTGTGTCACCACGCCGATGGCCCGCCGCAGATCATCGATACGGTAGTCGCGGACGTCATGCCCGTCGACCAGGATCCGTCCCGACGTCGTGTCATATGCTCGTGTCAGCAGCGAGACGATCGTTGTCTTGCCTGAGCCAATGGGGCCGATGATGCCGATGCTCTGCCCGGGAGCTACATGAAAGCTGACATCGTCGAGAATGCACTTTCCCTCGCGCTCGAACGACACGTGGTCGAACTCGATCTCCCCATGCATATTTCCGAGCGTGAGAGCGTCGGGCCGCTCACGGATGGTCGGCTCCGTGTCGAGGATCCCGTTGATCCGGGCAAGCGATGCCTGACCTCTCTGGAACAGGTTGATGGCCCACCCCAGTGCGAGCATCGGCCAGGCGAGCATGCCAATGTAGGTATTGAACGCCACAAGCCCTCCGATAGTGAACTGCCCTCTCGTGACGAGCAGACCGCCTGCCCAGAGGAGGATCAGTGTGGCAATGGAACCAAGGAAGTCGATCAGCGGAAAAGTGAGTCCCCAGACCGTCACAAGTCTGACATTGCGCCGCTCGATGTCGACTGCGCGCTCCCGCAGTCCGCGAGCCGCAGCCTCCTCGCGTGTGAAGACCTTGATGACGCGGATGCCAGTCATGGTTTCCTGTACATAGTCACTGAGAGCCGAGAACGCGTCCTGCACGTGCTTGAACAGCCGGAAGACGATGGGGCCCGAGCGTGTCACGACAAGCGCGATAAGCACAAGAGGCACTACCGTCATCAGCGTCAGCGAGCGGTTGAAGCGGAACATGGCGAAGAGAGTGAACGTCGTCATAATGATGAAGTCGGAGATCATGAGCAGGCCGTCACCCAGTGCCTCGCGCACCGCCTCGAGGTCATTTGTCACGAGAGCCATCAGATCTCCAGTCTTGTGCCTGTCGTGGAACTCAGCTGAGAGCGACATGAATTTGGCAAAGAGGTTACGCCGCATCTGCTCTTCGACTCGCCTGGCCGATCCCCAGAGGAGATACCGCCAGAGATATCGTCCGACAGTCATCGCGGCGACAAGCAAACCGATCTGAAGCATGGCGATGCCCAGCTCACGGGGTCCCGCCGCGAACACTGCCAGTTCGTCGATGAGGCGTGCGGTTATGCCCGGAATGATCGTCTGTATGACGTCGACGGTTCCGAGAATGAGGATACCCACGACATACTGCGGCCAGTAGCGCGACAGCGCAGGGCCGAGATGTCTGAGCACATTCGTTCTTTTGGTTTCCGTACCAGTCATGGTATCAGACAGTATTGTCCAATCAGCCCATTGTCAACCGCTGAGCCCTCGTGGAGCCTGAATGGAGCTGACAGCACTGACCCCCTTGTGCCGGAGCGTTCATGAGGTACGCTGTCTCATTGAAGCTATGAAGACACAAGCCCAACTGAACCCTGCCGACATATACGCACGACTGGCGTCCGTCTACGGACCACAGCACTGGTGGCCTGGCGACACGCCGTTCGAGGTTGCAGCCGGTGCTGTACTGACGCAGAACACGGCATGGTCGAACGTCGAGAAGGCAATCGCCTCCCTCAAGGCTGCGCACGCCATGACCGCCACCGGCCTCCTGGTTCTCTCGGAGCCCGACCTCGAACAGGCCATCCGGCCCGCCGGATACTACAGGGTGAAGGCACGCTATCTCCGAGCGCTCGCCACATGGATCGATCAGCGAGCTGGAGGGGATTTGTCGACCCTGGCATCCGAGGATCTGGGTTCTTTGCGTTCCGAGATACTGGGGCTGCGTGGTGTTGGCAAGGAGACTGCAGACAGTATCCTGCTCTACGCGATCGGCAGACCGGTCTTCGTCGTCGACGCCTACACGCGACGCATCACAGCCAGGTTGCACCTGCTGCCCGAGAACGCGACCTACGATGCAACGCAACGATATTTCAACACTCGCCTGCCGGAAGACACGCAACTGTTCAATGAGTTCCACGCCCTGCTGGTCCACCTGGCCAAGGAGCATTGCCGCACGAAATCCGTTTGCCCCGCCTGCCCATTGGAGCAAAGCTGTCCCTCGGCGGGCACATCCTCCACAACGGGTCACGCGGTGAACGCGCGAACCAGGTCAGAAAGGAGACTCATCCCATGACCTACCGCTACATCTACGGCCCTATCCCGTCCAGGCGCCTGGGCAGGAGCCTTGGCATCAGCCCCATCCCCGACAAGACGTGCAACTTCAGCTGCATCTACTGCATGCTCGGGCGAACGGACCGCCTCACGAACGACCGCGAGGAGTACTTCAAGCTGAACGATATCCTCGCCGAGCTGAAGGATGCGCTGGGCCACGTGTCGCCTCCACCTGACCATGTCTCGATCGTGGGTAACGGCGAACCAACGCTCTATCTTCGCCTGGGAGAGCTGATCCACGGAGCACGCCAACTCACCCGCGTTCCCGTCGCGGTCATCACCAACGGCGCCCTGTTGTCCGAGCCTGACGTGCGCCAGGCACTGGCTGAGGCCGACATCGTCCTGACGTCATTCAATGCTCCCACGGAGGAGCTCTTCCGCCGTATCGACCGGCCATGTCCGGGCATTACGTTCGAAGCCATGAAACGGGGACTGCTGGACTTCGCCCATATGCACAGGAGGGGTCAGCTGTGGGTCGAGATGATGCTACTCGAGGGCATCAACGACTCCGCGGAGACACTGGAACAGACACGGTGGGTCCTGCAGGACGTCGAACCGGACCGCGTCTTCGTCGACACGCCCATCCGGCCTCCCGCCGAAGACTTCGCCCGTCCCGTCACACCCGAAGCACTGGCGCTTGCTGAGAAAGCGCTCGGCGGAGCGCAGCTTTCCGGCTTCGACTTCGGCACCTTCACCATCGCAGCCGGTACAGACCCGCTGGAGACCCTTGCCGAGATCTGCAAGAGACACCCCATGCGTGAGGACCAGGCAATCCTGCTGCTTGTCAACGCCGGGATCGACCCCCTGCCGGTTCTGGATACGATGCGCGCCGACCCCCGATTCAGGGTCGAGCGGTATGGCGGTCAGACGTTCTTCCTTGTCCGCGAGATGAACGGAAGGTCGGACTGATGATCCTCGGGGCACACGTATCCATAGCGGGGGGCGTGGCAAACGCCCCTCAGAACGCCATCGAGTGCACGTGCGAGACGTTCCAGATCTTCACCAAGAGCCAGCTTCAGTGGCAGGCACCGCCCCTGTTGCGGGACGAGATCGCTGCCTTCAAGCGCAGCATGAAGCTGAATCACCTGGCTCCCGGAACAGTGCACGCCGCCTACCTTGTCAACCTTGCCGCCCGCGAACCCGATCTCCTGACCAAGTCCAGGGATTGCATGGTCAGCGACATCGGCAGGACAGAGCATCTGGGGATCCCGTATCTGGTGGTTCATCCGGGCGCTCACCGTGGACAGGGAGCCGAGAAGGGCATCCAGGTGGCTGCCCGGAGCCTGGATCATATCTTCCGGCACTCCCATGCCCACCGCACCATGGTTCTGCTCGAAGCCACGACCGGCGCCGGTTCGGTCCTCGGAGGCACATTCGAGGAACTCGCCGCCATACGAAGTCTGTGCCATTTCCCAGCGCGCGTGGGCTTCTGCATCGATACGTGCCACATCTTCGGCGCGGGCTATGACATCCGCTCTCGAGAAGGATGCACCGCAACCATCCACGAACTGGACCGCACGCTCGGACTGGACAATGTGCGGGCATTCCATCTCAACGACTCAAAGGGTGCGCTGGGTTCAAAGGTCGACCGTCATGCGGAAATCGGAGAGGGCGAGATCGGGCTGGAACCGTTTCGCCTCCTGCTTTCAGACACACGGTTCTCCAGGATACCCGGCATCCTGGAGACACCCGGGGGCGATGGCGCCTACGCCCGCAACCTCGCCGTACTCCGCTCCCTGATCCCCTGACCACGAATTGTGAATCCGTTGGTGCCTGACACCAAGGGATTCACAATTGAAAGGCTGCAGGCACAGGTGGACTAGACCACAGCCTCCAGCTGCCCGACCAGGGAACGCAGCCTGTCCGCAATGTCGGTACGCTCCCAGGGCAGGTCGAGGTCATCCCGGCCAAATGCGCCATAGCAGGCAATCGGACTGTAGATGGGGCGTCGCAGATTGAAGTGCTGGATGATGGCCTCAGGTCTCAGGTCGACCACCTGAACCAGTGCCTTCTCGATCAACTCTTCATCGATCGTGGAGGTCCCGAACGTATCGACATAGACAGACAACGGATGCGCGACGCCGATGGCATAGGCGACCTGGACCTCGCATCTTGTGGCGAGGGATGAGGCAACGATGTTCTTGGCACAGTACCTCGCGGCCATGGCGGCCGAACGGTCGACCTTGGTCGGGTCCTTGCCCGAGAAGGCTCCTCCACCATGACGGCCCATGCCGCCATATGTGTCGACGATCAGCTTGCGGCCAGTGAGACCCGTGTCCGCCGCTGGTCCTCCGATGACGAAACGGCCGGTCGGGTTGATGTAGTACGTCGTCTCCGCGTCCAGCATCCCACAGGGGATGACGGGCCGTATGACATGCTCGACCATGTCGCGCACGATCTGCTCATGCACCACGTCAGGGTCATGCTGTGTGGAGACAACGACGGCCGCGACGCGCAACGGAGTGTTGCCCAGGTATTCGACGGTCACC
>CAYRQW010000061.1:0-9551 GCA_964426505.1 uncultured Caldisericota bacterium | reverse complement strand
GTCCTGGATACCGTGGAGTGCCGAGAGGAAACCCTGCGGCTGCGCCGCCGCCATTCCCACGACAACCGTGTCATTCGACGCTATCCTGCCAAGCACGTCGTCCATCGAGACAAGCTTCTTCATCCAGGATTTCTGCTCCATCGGTCCCTCCATTGAGATCAGCCTGCCCGGTGTCTCACGCGACAGCCAAGTCTATGTTCCCAGGACAATGCCGCCGTCCACAGCCAGCGTTGAGCCATGAACGAACGCAGCCTGGTCGGAGGCAAGCCATACGTATGCATTTGCGACATCCTCTGGCGCCCCGATGCGTCCTACGGGCGTGTGTGTGACCATCCCTTCCAGGACCTTCTCCGGCATGGCAGCGACCATCTCTGTCATGATGAACCCCGGAGCAACAGCGTTCACGCGGATCCCGTACTTGCCCAGTTCGCGAGACCAGGTCTTGGTCATGGCGATGAGCCCGGCCTTGGTAGCTGCGTAGTTGGTCTGGCCGAAATTGCCATTCGCTGCAACCACCGAACTGGCGCTGAGGATAACACCGTGTCCCTGCTTGATCATGACAGGGGCCACAGCCCTCGTGGAGATGAATACTCCCTTGAGGTTGACACCGATGACGGCATCGAAATTGGCGTCCGACATCGTCCCGGTAACGACGCCTTCCTTGAACTTGACCAGCTGGCCATCGCGCGTGATCCCGGCGTTGTTGATGAGCACGTCGACGTGGTCCCAGGCAGCGACGACTTCTGCCACTGCCTTCTCGACTGCTTCCGAGTCGGCAACGTTGACGAGCTGGAACATCGCTTCGACGTTCATCTTCTTGAGGTCGGCCAGGGTGGCCGCCCCCGCTTCGGCGTTCATGTCCCAGATACTGACGCGCGCGCCCTCCTCAGCGAACCTCAAGGCCGTTGCCTTTCCGATACCGGCAGCTCCGCCCGTTACGATGACAACCTTGTCCTGCAAACCGTATCCTTTTGACATGGCTTCCTCCCTGTCTACTTGACGCGTTTCAGTACTGATGCGAAGTTGCTGACGTTCGAACCACCAACGTTCATAACGACCCCGACCTCTGGATTCTTTGCGCCGAGGCCGAGCGGGCGGCCTTCAAGCTGGCGTGAGACGTAGACATGCATCGACACGCCGGTGGCTCCTACGGGATGTCCCTTGCCAATGAGACCTCCGCTGAGGTTGACCGGACAACAGCCGTCGGGCTGCACGACGCCGCCATGCTCGATGAGGCGCCCACCTTCGCCTTCGGGACACAGGCCCATCGCCTCGTAGCTCAACAGTTCATTGATCGTGAAGCAGTCGTGCAATTCTGCGACGTCGACGTCTGCTGCGGTGATGCCGGCCTTGCTGTACGCCGAGTCGACAGCCATCTTCCCGGCGACGTTGTGCCACAACTCGCGCTTACTGGACTGCATGTGATCCGTGACAAGCGTCTGTGACGTGATCTCGACGGCACGGTCCTTGAGAACCTTCACGTCGTCTATCGGGCCCAGTACCATGGCAGCTGCTCCATCACTGACCAGAGAGCAGTCAGTAAGCTTGAGGGGATCCGCGACGAGCGGGTTCTTCTCAGATATGTGCAACGCAAACTCAAGGCTGCTCGGCTTTGTGTACATGTGGGCTAGCTCATTGTGTGTGGCGTTGTCACGGTTCTTGGCATGTACCATGGCCTGCCACAGATCCATCTGCTCGTCGCTGTACCCGTAGTGTTCGCGGTACGCCTTCGACCACATGCCGAACAGTCCGGGGAATGTCATGCCCTTGCTCCCCTCTTCCGGCCAGTACGATGCCATGGCAAGCGCATGAGTGACTCCGTCCCGGTCAAGTGCCGTCATCTTCTCGACCCCGATGACAAGCACGAAACGGGCCTCGCCCGCACCGATGGCCAACCGGGCACCCCGGACGGCAGCCGAACCAGAGGCGCATGCCACTTCGGCCCGCGTGCACGGCTTGTACAGGAGGGCTGGATCGATCTCCACGCCCCACGCTGCAATGTGTTCCTGGTTGTTGAACGCGCCAGCGCTGAAGTTTCCCATCCAGATGCCGTCGATGTCCTTCGCTGCGATACCTGAATCAGCGATGGCACCACGTCCAGCCTCCACGATGAGATCATAGATAGTGGAGTTTTCGAGTTTGCCACACCTGCTGCTGTAGCTTCCCAGAATTCCGACACTCATAACGGCCTCCCCTGTTGCGGATGGTTTTTTTCCGTGCACCTGCTGCGTCAGAGTTTCAAACGAGTCTGTATGCGCGTGACCAGCTCGGACAGGCCTTTGGGCAGGAACATGACCGAACCGATGATGCTGAGACCAAAGACAACTGTCGAAAGGAATTCCATCCTGCCACCGATGACGACCGGCAGCATGACCCAGAACAAAGCACCCAGGATAGGACCGATGATCGTACCCAGGCCGCCGATGATGCTCATGGACAACAGATTGATGGAGAACGCCAGCCCGAAGTTCATGGGGTGGAGATACGAAATGGTGAAGGCGTACAAAGCCCCGGAGAGGCCGGCAATACAGGCCGCGAAGATAAACGTGATGAGCTTGTAGGCTGCAACGTTCACTCCCATCGCCGAAGCTGTCATCTCGGAGTCGCGCACGGCACGAACCGCCCGTCCGCTCCGGCTGTTCAGGAAATTGCGCACGATCGCGAACACACCCACAAGAATGACGACAAAGAAGTAGTACTTGGACGCCTCGCTGGTCAACGTCCAGCCTCCGAGCCGAAGGACCGGTATGTTGATGAGACCGTAGTCTCCTCCGGTAATAGCAAGTCTCTTGATGACATCGGCAACGGAACTCCCCAGGGCCATGGTCGCCACCGCCAGGTAGAATCCGGATAAGCGCAGGGACGGGAATCCGATGACAAGCCCAAACAACCCGGCACCAGCCACGCCTGCAATGACAGCCAGGAACATATTCACGTGGTACGTCATAACCAGCACCGCAGCCGTGTAGCCGCCGATGGCCATGAATGCAGCATGCCCGAGTGACACCAGACCACCATACCCCATCAGCAGGTTGAGTCCCTGCGTCGCAATAGCGTACAGCATCGCAATATTGAGGTAACCGATTATCGACGGCTTCGTCCTGAACGCCAGCGGAAGGACCAGGACAAGCGCCGCGATGGCTCCATTGACTGCTACTCGCCTTGTGCTGGAAGGAGTCATTAGAACCTCCTCTGCTGGCGCTTGCCGAACAGCCCCTGCGGCAGGACCAGCAAGACAATGACGATGACGATGAGCATGAAGCTGTCCTTGATGGCCGGGAACTGATAGGCGACAAGGTTCTCCACGACACCGATGATAAGTCCACCGACGGCAGCGCCGAACACCGAACCCATGCCTCCAAGGACGATGGCAGTGAACGCCTTCACCTGTATGAGACCCATGAACGACGGCTCCAGTGAGAACCTGGGAACGATCAGGAGAGCCGCCAGACCAGCCATCGCACTTCCAATAGCCCATATCAGCATGTAGATCGATGGAGTGGGGATCCCCAGGACGCGTGCCGCGTATTCGTCCTGTGAGATGCTGCGTGCAGCGGCACCCTGCTTGGTCCGATAGAGGAACAGGTACAGGATGCCGAAGACAACGATTGCGGCCAGCAGGACCACGATGTCCTGTCTTCCCAGGACGATCGGCCCAAACTTGACAGGATCGCCGGACACCAGCGGTGGGAACAGGCGAGGCTCAGTATTGAACAGGAAGGCAGCCAGGCCCTGGAACAGCAGCGACAGACCCAGCGTCAGCATGATGAGCGAGAGGTGGGAACGCGAACGTACAGACCGCATCATGAAACGCTCGACAAGCAGACCGATGACGGCTCCTGCAGCAATGGCAAGGATGAGGACGAGTGAGTACGGTACTTTGGCTGTCGTTATCATGAAGAATGCCAGGTATGTGATGAACATGCCGGTGTCGCCCTGTGCGAAGTTCATGACATTTGTCGTCTGGAGGATGAGGACGATGCCCATCCCGACCAGCGCGTATATCGCCCCGGTGGTCAGCCCCCGAACAGTCAGATTCAAGAAGATGTCGATATTCATCGGGTCCCTCCAAGGTAGAGCTGCTGCACCATTTCATTCCCGCTGAGTTCACGCGCCGTTCCCTCAAGAGCGACCTGTCCCGTCACGAGAACATAGGCCCGATCAGCCAGTTCCAGGGATCGCTTGGCATTTTGCTCGACCAGCAGGATGGAGACGCCTGACTCGCGCAGACGGGCCAGTGTGTCGAACACCGTTCCTATGATCTTCGGCGCGAGGCCCAACGACGGCTCATCCAACAGCATCAGTCGCGGATTCGGCATCAGGCCTCGAGCCAGCGCCAGCATCTGCTGTTCGCCGCCCGACAACGTGCCGCCTGCCTGCCTGCGACGGTCGGCCAGGATACTAAACATCGCATACATCGCATCGAGTCTTCCCTTCTGCATACTGCGGGGCATGACATAGGCTGCCAGAAGCAAGTTCTCTTCGACTGTCAGGTCGGGGAAGATGTGCCGCCCCTCGGGAACGTGGGAGATGCCACACTTGACGACCTCGGCAGGCGAGAGCCCATTCAGAACCTTGTCGCCGAACGTCACAGAACCCTGGCGTACCCGGATGAGTCCCGTGATGGTTCTCAGAAGTGTGGTCTTGCCGGCCCCGTTGGCGCCGAGCACGGCGATGATCTCTCCCTTGGCGAGACTGATCGTGACATGGTTCAAGACGTCGATAGGCCCATACCCTGAGACGACCTCGTCAACTCGCAGCATAGGTTTCCTCCCCGAGATAGGCCTCGATGACGCGCCTGTCTGCCGAGACCTCGGCGGGCGTCCCTTCGGCGATCTTCTCACCGAAGTCCATGACGGTGACCGAATCGGAGATGTCCATGACCAGTTCCATGTCATGTTCAACGAGCAGCACCGTTGTGCCGGCGTCCTGGATCTTTCGAATGACCGCCTTGAGTGCACCTTTCTCTGACGTCGGTATGCCTGCGGCCGGCTCGTCGAGCAGCACGAGCCGGGGATGGCTGATGAACGCCCGCGCCAGTTCCACAGTCTTGAGCGTCCCGTAAGGCAGCACGGCTGCGTACACAGAAGCGAGAGCAGTCAGCCCGAAGAAGTCGAGCGTTTCTGCCAGCTGCTGCCTCGGTTCGCGAGCAATACCCAGCAGTTCACTTACGAACTTGCTTCGGGACTTGCTGTGAGATCCAACCAGGATGTTCTCACGCACAGTCATGCTGGGAAAGATGCTCAAGTTCTGGAACGTTCGCGTCACCCCGATCCCCGCAAGGCGATGGCGTGCCAAGCCACGCAATTCCCTTCCAGCGAACTGGATGCCTCCCGTGTATGGCACGAGCTGGAAAATAGCATTGAACACAGTGGTCTTGCCTGCTCCATTAGGTCCGATGAGAGAGTGTATCTCGCCATCCTTCACTGTCAGGTTGAGGGACTTGACGGCGATGACGCCTCCAAAGCGCACAGTCAGGTTGTCGATTGCCAGCATGATGTCCTCGCTTTGTGCCCGGGGGCTGGAGCCCCCGGGCAGGATGCCACCGCTACGGGTGGCCTGTTACGAATCTCCTAAGGCTTGAGGACGCTGACCCAGTCGCTGACCTTGACAAGCGCGCCCTTCTGGACTTGCATGAAGAACATGGAATACTTGCCAGAACGCTCTTCTGGACCGTAGCTGATGTCCTTGGCAAGGTACCCCGACCAACCGTTGAACGTCTCCAGGGCCCACACCAGTGAGTCGCGCGTGGGATAAGGACCAGACCTGCGCACTGCC
The DNA here is from genome assembly GCA_964426505.1 of uncultured Caldisericota bacterium. Classification (GTDB taxonomy): domain Bacteria; phylum Caldisericota; class Caldisericia; order Cryosericales; family Cryosericaceae; genus Cryosericum. Next base: position 3,773 of record CAYRQW010000061.1, on the reverse strand, counting down.
TCTGTGAAGACCTCAGCCGCAACGAAACCGGCGACGGCGTAGGAAAAGGTCAGCGGATCGTCCTTGGGGTAGTACTTCCTCCATGTGTCGAAGAACTTAATGACACCGGGGTCGCTGAGGTTCGAGAAATCCGCCCAGCCAGTCACGTAGACACCCTCAGCTGCAGCACCAGCCGTCGCGATGATACCGGAGTGAGGGTAGGGCAGGAAGATCTTCTGAGTAAGGCCCAGCGACTTGGCTGTTTTGACGACGTTACCGCCAGTGGCGACACCAGTCGCGTACATGATGAGTGCATCGGCATTGCTGGCTTGCACCTTGAGCAAGTACGACGTGAAGTCGGTCTCAGTAGCAGGGAACGGCGATTCGACTACGATCTTGCCACCGAACTTGTCGATGCCCTTCTTGATGCCAGTCAATCCTTCATTCCCCGTATCATCGTTGCTGTAGAGAACGGCGATGTTCTTAAGCCCCAGCGTGCTTGCGACGTACTTTGCAAAGATCTGACCCTCATTGATGTAGTTGGGCTGAACGGCAAATACATAGTTCTTGGCCGGAATCGAGATCTTGGAGACGCCCGATGCCTGGTACACAAAGGGCACCTTCTGGTCGTTCAGGTAGTCCATAACCGCGAGGCAACCAGGAGTACCAAGGCCACCAACCACGGCAAACACCTTGTCCTCAGTGACGAACTTCTTGACGATGGTCACGGTGTTGGCAGGATTGAACCCGTCATCGGCGACCTTCAGGTTGATCTTGCGGCCGTAGACTCCGCCCGCCTCGTTGACCATGTTGAAGTAGGACTGCATTCCGTGAGAGAACGGGATGCCGACGACAGCGTATGGTCCTGTCTGAACCGAGAACGAGCCAATGAGGATCTGGTTTCCTGTGATGCCAGGGACCACGCCGGTCGTCTTCGACTTGATCGAGATCGTCTTTGCCTGAGAGTCGTAATAGACGGACAGACCAAAGGCCTCGCTGATAAGACGCACGGGTACCATGGTGCGGCCTGCCTTGATATACGGCGCCGCCTCCAGAGCCTTCTCTTCGTAGTTGATCAGTGCCTTCTTCAGTCCGATCGTGAGTCTGACTTCGGTATCACCCAGTTCGACAGAAACGGTTCGCGTTGTGCCGTTCCAGGTTACCGTGGCACCGTAGGTCTCCGTGATGAGACGAACTGGAACAAACGTCCGTCCGCCGACGATCTCGGGGGCAACTTCCGAATTGAGCGGAAGTCCGTTAAGAGCATATTGCTTGAAACCAACCTGCAGCACCATGAAGAAATCCTTGGTTTCCGCGTTGGCCGGTCGCACACCTGCGAACAGCCCGACGACGAGGGCCATTACCAGTACCAGTGACAGTACCTTCTTCATTGTCATGCCTCCTGTTCTGCAAGAATTAGCTGCAACACATTCAACCGTTCCGTCCATTGGATGCGGCCACTCTCCCGGCCGTGTTTGCCCGCTTGCGTCTTCCAGTCGCTTTCACCCCCTTGTAGTGATCGCTCTCAGCTTTCGAAGCAGCTCGAATGGCCGCTCCCTCAAGTCCGTGCAGCACAAGTCGTATGGAACTCGTGAGTCCAGCAGGCGACACCTCGGCATCGAGATGGTCACTCCACAGAACCCACCGCAAACCCAGCCAGTGGCCTATACCCATAAGGGCAAGTGCTGTAATCTCAGGATTGCCCGGCCGAATCTCGCCAGCAACCATAGCTCTCTCCAGTACGACCGTGTATGGGTCGGACAGTCGCGTGTAGTACCACCTGCCAAGATCCTTGTCGACGAATTCGGCCTCACGAACAACGCGGTAGGAGTTCTTATGCTCCCGTATGTAGTTGCAGAAGGACTCAAGGGCTGCCACCTCAATGATGCGCCTGTCAGACAGGCCCCGCACCGCCTGAGCCGTGTGGCGTCGAAGCCCATCGTTGACCTTGACGACCAACCGCGACAGCAGCTCCAGCTTGGAATCGAAGTACAGGTACGTCGTCCCTGGCGCAACCCCTGCCGCCTGGGCAATGCTGTAGATGTCGGCATTCCAGTATCCCTGCTCGCCAAGGATATGCTCTGCAGCCGTCAACAGCTTCTCCTGGGTACGTTCGCCTTTCGACAGTCGTACTTCGGACTTCTCCAGAGGGGCGGCCTCGGGAAGTGGCACGAAACCCTCCGGGGCATCACCGCGCGCATCTATGCCGTGCAGCGCGAAATCGACCAACTGCGTGCAGAACCCGTCCACCGTAAACAAGCTTTCCCACAATGTCTTCTTGACCGCCACCAGGTACACCGATCCCAGGAGATAGTAGCCGACGTCGTCGAGATCGAATTCGGCCGGCACCAGCCCTCTGAGCTGTTCGCGCACAATGGCCACGACCTGCGAATAGAAATCGCGGACGAAGGCGTACCCGTTGAACTCCGTCTCCGTGAATACCCTGTACAGGTGGGTATCGCGTCCGACCACTTCCAGAATCGTTGAGTAGAACGCCCGAAGCTTCGCTTCGAGCCCATTTGCCCTCTCCATCCCAGCAGACAGTGCTCCTGTAAAATCCTCTGAAAATGTCTCAAGTACTGCAAACAGGACTGCTTCCTTGGACTTGAAGTGCCGGTAGAACGCTGAGTTCGAGATGCCGACGTCGCGAGCAATCATCGCCACAGATGTCTGCGAGTAGCCGTGAGTGAAGAACAGGTTCAACGCCGAGCCAACGATCCGCTCAGACGTCGAGGGTGCTGCTGCAGCTGCGACGTCCCGCGACTCCAGGGCCACCATCTGTCTGCGATGTTCAATCATGACTGTCTTTACAGCTCCTTCTCGAGGGTTGCAGCGAACTGCTCCGGTTCTACGAGCATCGGAAGATGCACCTGCCCCTCAAGGACAACCAGCTTTCCATGGGCTGCGGCTACTGTCGGCCGAATCCAGTCGACAGGCACGACGCTGTCGCGGTCGCCATGGAGGAACGTGATCGGCATGGACAGTGCGCCAAGCTGCGCCGACATCCGCACTGCCGCCAGTGAGTCAGCCATTTCCGTGTAGCCCTGAGGAATACACCTCACTGCATCAGCGATGATCTCCTTCAGGATGTCCTCTTCAAGGCCAAACGGCTCATTGTTCTTGCGTGTCATGGCCTCGATGAGAGGTGGATTCTGCGTGAGCATGAGGAACGAAGCCCGCATCTGATCCGTCATCGGATAGCCGTCTGCAGGACCACAGCCTATCAGAATCATCTTGGAGAACTGCGCTCCCCTGAGCGCTGCCATGAGCCCGATGACGGCACCCATCGAATGACCGACGTAGATGGCAGGTTCAAGATGCCAGTACTTCTGCCAGGCGATCAATGCGTCGGCGCAGTGCTCCACTGTCGTCGGCGGGATGTTGTCCGATTTGCCGAATCCCGGGAAGTCCACAAACACGTTCTTCTGATCGAGGGGAAGGAATGGCATCATCAGACGCCAGGAATTGGCGGAGGCCAGGTTCCCGTGTCCAAAGATGACGGTCTTGCTGCCATCCCCCAATCGTTCCGAGTAGACTCTCTTTCCCTCAAGCGGTGCGTATGCCATCTCGATCCTCCCTAGAGCCAGCGCATGGCATAGCATGCCATGGCGTATCCGCCGCCCGAAGCCGTCATCACGACGATGTCACCGCTGTGGATGAGGTTCTGCTCGAGCGCATCGTGTAATGCCATCGGAACGCAGGCCGAGCCCGTGTAGCCGAACTTCTCCATGACGGTGTGCGTCCTGGCCATCGGAAGACTCAGCGTGTTCATGACTCCTTCGATGGTATTCCTG
>CAYRQW010000060.1:0-9681 GCA_964426505.1 uncultured Caldisericota bacterium | reverse complement strand
TTCACAGTCGCATCTGGGTATCAGCAGCTGACGGCGCCACTGCCATCCTCTGTTCGATCGCTGAAGGCGCAGCACTGACCTACTACTTCACACGTGTCATGGGGCTGGCTCCACGGCTCGTTTCCATCGTGTGGCTGCTCTTTGCCATCTGGAACGCCTTCAACGACCCGCTGTTCGGGTACATCAGCGACCGGACCCGAGCCAGACTCGGCCGCCGCATTCCCTATATCCGATATGGAGCGCCCCTGTATGCAGCGGCCTTTGCGATCTTCTGGATCGTCGTACCGGGGTCCAAGGGCAACCAGACTGCACTGTTCGTCCAGATGCTGATCGGCATGTTCCTGTTCGATGCCCTCTACACGGCTATCGCAACGGCAGTCTACATCATGCCATACGAAATGGCAGTCTCCAACAAGGCGCGAAGCAGCATCTTCATCTGGAAGATCGGTTTCAGCCTTGTTTCGACGGCCTTCCCTATCGCCATCGGGCTTATCCAGCCGGGACCCGGTCAGGATGCCACGCCCTACCGACTTATCATGATCGGTCTTGGCATCCTCATGGCGGCGGTCATCTATGTCAGCACCTTCTTCTACAAGGAGAACCACTTTCAGCAGGAAGAGCAACAGTTCAGTTTCTGGAAATCGCTGGGTGCCTGCTTTCGCAACAAGTCCTTCGTTGTGTTCGAGTCCATCAGCTTCACCGTCATCTATGTCCAGAACCAGCTCATGCAAGGCATTTACTACTACTATGACGAAGTGAGCATGGGCGCTGCAAAGAGTACCGGAACATCCCTCACCCTCGGCTCGCTCTTTGTCGGCGCAATCCTGGGCCTGCTGCTGTTCCTCAACCGGCGTGACGTCTGGGGTGTCAAACGCTGCGTCCGTGTGTTTGCATCCATGTTCGGCATGGGCTGCGTCGTCGGTCTTCTGTTCCCTCACCAGCTCATCCCGATGATGATCGCTTTTCTGTTGATCGGCGTCGGCTTCGCCGGCGGCATGTATCTCATTCCACTTATGAATGGTGACGTCATCGACGCAGACGAACACGCCACAGGACTGCGGCGCGAGGGCATGTACGCCGGTGTCAACAGCTTCGTCACCAAGCCCGCCATGAGCCTGGCACAAGCCGTCTTCCTCGGATTCCTGTCGCGCGCAGGCTACGATCAGTCATTGGCAAAGGGCATGCAGAGTGTCTCGGCTGAAGCTGGCATCGTTCGAGCATGGTTCCTGATGCCAGCCATCCTTCTGCTGGCTTGTGCAGTTATCCTTCGCTGGTATCCCCTTGACGGTCCCGACTGGGAACAGATCAAGTCACATCTCACTGTCGTGCACCGGGAGAAGGAGAGGGCGTACCTTGCTGATCACGGTCTGAAGTAGAGAGGCGAGAATCCTTCCGGTATGCCTTTCCTGATTGCTGCCGCGATTGCCACCCTGTTCCTGGTCGGAGCGGGGTGGTATTTCTCTGGACTCGTCTTGCGCCCGCGACTGTACGGCTATGACGAGACATGGGACATCGAGGTGGGCAAGGGCCGGATCGATCCACTCTGGTGGAACAGCCTCCCCACCCAGGAAGTCTGGATCAACTCACCGTTCGGCTACAAGATCCATACCCTCTGGGTGCCGAACGCCGCGTCGAAGCAGACTGTCATCCTGGTGCACGGCATCACCTACACGCTGTGGGGATCGGTCAAGTACATGCCGCTGTTCTGGAACCGTGGATTCAACGTCCTCCTCATCGATAACCGCCACCATGGCAAGAGCGGGGGATGGAATTGCACGTTCGGGTTCCGTGAGCGATGGGACGTGAAAGCCTGCGTCGACTGGGTCTATGGACAGACTGGTCAGAATTCCATCGTCGGTCTGCATGGAGAGTCGATGGGGGCCGCCATCGTACTTCAGGCTGCTGCGGTCGATCCGCGCCTCCGGTTCGTCATTTCGGACTGCGCTCCCGCCGACCTTTCCGAGGAACTGGAGACACGTCTGTCACACGACTACAAGCTGCCGGCCCGGCTGTTCGTCCCGATTGCCAGTCTCGTGACCAGACTGCGGGCTGCCTTCTGGTTCAGCCAGGTGTCACCCATCCATGACGTCGCCGGCGTCAGAGTTCCCATCCTCTTTGTCCACGGACAGGACGACGACTATGTCCCTCCCCAGATGGCTCAGCGGCTCTACGATGCCAAGGCCAATGGTCTCAGGCGCCTTTACCTTGCCCCGCATGCGACGCACGCTCAGTCGTTCTGGGTCAACAAGGTCGCTTACGACCAGATCGTCGGCACATTCCTGGAAGACGCGGGGATTGCCAAGAGGGCGTACCCGACCCAGCCGGAACAGGCGCGATAGACGGGCCGTCTCCATGATGTGTCGAGTCACGCCTCCAATTCCGCACTATACTTCTCTGATGAGTCTCTGACCCATAAGAACCGAGAACCAAAGGAGTATCACTATGCTTAGTCGAAAGAAACGAATGCGTTTGTGGACGTACCTTCTTGACCCTCCAGTGCTTGCCATGCTGACATTCCTCTTCTTTTATCTCATGAAGCCGGCCGAGCGAAACCTTGGGGCATGCCTGACAGGAATCGTCTGCCTTGGCCTCGTTCCACTTGGCGCCTGGTTTCACATGATGCGTCACCCCGGCGACTTCGCCGGCGAACGCAAGGTCGGCTTCATGCTCAGTATGGCCGGCTATCTTGTGGGGACGCTGACTATGGTCATCTTCTTCCGCGACTCACGTCTCAACATGGCACTCATGCTCTCATACCTGTTCACGGTAGTCGGACTCACAGCCGTTAACCTCATGCACTACAAAGCCTCAGGACATGGGTCCGGAGCCGCAGGTCCAGCTACGGCGCTCACCATCGTATACGGCTGGCCGGGCGCAATCTCCTTTCTCCTGCTCGTCGCCGTCGCCGTCGCCAAGATCGACATCAAGGAGCATACGCTGGGCCAGCTGTGTGCCGGAGCAGGCCTCTCGATAGCTTCCACTCTGGCCGCTTTCGCGGTCACCGGCATTCTGCGTTTCTAGATACGCATGCCTGTGGGATCGAGGTCTATCCGCGATGGACTACTACCGGAAGAAAGGAGAGAGGAATGAACTACAACTTTGAACGCGGGCTTGAACGGCACAACACAGGTTGCGTCAAGTGGGATCAGAGCTGTACCGTCTTTGGAAGTGAGGACGTCTTGCCGATGTGGGTGGCAGACATGGACTTCCCGATACCGAGACCGGTCACTGAAGCACTTGTACGGCGTGCACAACACGAGTGCTACGGCTACTCCTGCCCAAGTCCGTCCGTGCTGGATGCCGTTACACAGCGTCTGTGGCGCAACTACCAGTGGAAGGTCGACCCCGAGTGGCTGCTGTTCACGCCCGGCGTCGTGCCCGCGCTGCATGCCGCCGTACGCGCGTTCACGAGCCCGGGGGACGAAGTCGTGCTTCAGAGCCCGGTCTACTACCCTTTCTGGTCAGCGGTCCGTGAGAACGGCTGTCAGGTCGCCAACAACGAACTCCGGTGGAATGGCCAGCAATATGTGATGGACCTCGACGGTCTGAGAGAAACCTTCCGCCCGCACATGGCCGGCATGTCACCGTGCCCGTCACGAGCAAAGATGATCATCCTGTGCAGCCCGCACAATCCCGTCGGCCGTGTCTGGTCCAGGGATGAGCTGGCAGCCGTCGGTGAGATCGCCCTGGCAAACGATGCGATTGTCGTGTCGGACGAGATACACTGCGAGTTGCTGCTGAATGGCTCGCACCACGTCCCCTTTGCCTCTCTGAGTCCCGAACTCGAGCAAAACAGCATCGTGTGCATGGCACCGTCAAAAACGTTCAATCTTGCGGGATTGGCCACCAGCTTCATCGTCGTTCCCAACTCCCGGATGCGTGCAGCGATGCAACGACGCATCAACGGAGCTGTTGGCAGTGTCACGCCATTCGGATACACTGCGCTGGAAGCTTCGTTCCGGGAGGGCGACGACTGGCTCACCCAGGTGCTGCATTACATCGAGGGCAACGTGACGTATGTCCGACTGTTCGTCCAGGATCACATGCCAGAGGTCAAAGTCATGCCTATCGAGGGAACGTACCTGATGTGGCTGGATTTCCGCGCGCTCGGGATGGACATCCATCAGCTCTCGAGCTTCCTGCGCGAGAAGGCCAGAGTCGGTCTGGACGAGGGATACGTCTTTGGTCCCGGCGGCGAGGGCTTCGCGCGCATGAACATCGCATGCCCGCGCTCGACTGTGCAGGAAGGTCTGACCCGCATCGCTGCGGCACTGCAAACACTGGAGCAGCGTTGATGCGTTCATTCGGACCCGCAAACGACGAACTCGATTGCACGACAGTCATCATCGGCCGATCCGCGTCGCAGTCGGGTTCTCTTGTCGTCGGCCACAACGAGGATGACGCGGACAGGCTGTCCGTACGTCACCACATCGTCAAAGCCGGCGAGCATCCGGCCGCCACGCGGCTCAGAGACGGGACACTGCTGTACCGCGAACCACACACCTCTCTGGGGCTTCCGGTGCCCGAAGATACTTTGGCCTACGACTGGACAGAGCTGGTCGGACAAGACTTTGCGGACAGCTTCCTCAATAGCGAGGGTGTCAGTATCTGCTGCGACAGCGCCGCGGGGACAAGAGAGCAACAGCCTGAACTGCAGCGAGGTGGCATCGGCCACTTCCTGCCACAACTGGTTACTGAACAAGCACGCTCCGCCCGCGAGGGTGTCCTGCTCGCAGGACGGCTTGTCGAAGCATATGGCTACTGCGATGCTCGTATCATCACGATCGCCGATCGGAACGAGGCGTGGGTCCTTCAGATTCCAGGGGGCCACGAGTGGCTGGCGCAACGCGTTCCAGATAACGCGGTCGTCGTCCTGCCAAACTATCTCATCTCCCGCAAGGTCGACCTGGCGAACACAGACTGGTTCCTTGCGTCGGCGGATCTCGAGGCCCATGCCATACAGCGCGGATGGCACGATTCCACTGGAACAGGACCTTTCGATTTCAAACGGGCCTACGGACCGCCCGAGATCAATGCTTCTCCATTGAGCACCAGCCGACAGCAGACGGGACTATTCCTGCTCACCGGGCAGGAGTTCCCGCTGGACGACATGCCATTCTCATGCGTGCCACAGCACCCTGTGGCCATCGGCGATGTCATGGCGTGCCTGCGTTGCGTCGTACCTCACGGACAGTCCATCCAGCAGGCTCGCGCAATGAGTGGCAGCTTCCACAAAAACGTGGCCCAGACAACCATGCGCCCAATTTCAGTCTGGGCCACACAGGAATCCTCTGTGACCGAACTGAGGAACCAGTCTTCCGGACCACAGTCCGTGACCGTCTGGCGAGCCTCCGGGATCCCCGACGAGCTCCCGTACACGCCGTGGTATCCGCTGGCCATGATGGAGACGGCTGTCGGATACCCGGATCCCTACACCACAGGAGACCCGGATCACCTCGACATGGGCTCTGCATTCTGGACGTTCCGCCTGTTTGTGACCGCGGTCGATTGCGATTATGCCAGGCGCATCGCCGAAGTCCAGGCAGCGGTTCTACCACTGGAAGCACGGGCCATGGACACAGACAGACTCCTTCAGAACATGCCTGCAGACACTTCTCGCGAAGCTACCGCCAGACTGCTTGCAGCATGTGGCGAGGGGCTGGGCATGGAAGCACTGGACATCTGCAGAGAACTGTTGCGGCAGTGGCAGACAAGAAGTGAGCGTACTCCATTCCGGGAGTGACAATTCTCGCAGGGAGATACGGCTGCTGCCTGTAGGCCCCCGCACGCACCCCGTCATTTGAACTGCAAGACCGGGCGTATAACATGCCCGGCCTTGCAGTATCAAGTTTCCATTCTGACCATCTTTCTTCGTCCATTTCTGTCCACCTATTGCAATTTTCTTGGACAGTGTATACACTACAAGTGTAGTACCTACAGTACAATGGAGGTGGATGATGGAAGAACTGACCAGCAAGCAGCAGGCAGTGCTGGAATTCATCGAGGCACGAGCACGTCAGACGGGATTCCGTCCTAGCCTGGAGGATGTACGACGCCACTTTGGATTCAACTCTCTCAACTCGGTCGTCGTCTACGTCAAGACACTCGAACGCAAAGGGTACCTCCCTCAGCCGGACCTCATCAAGGGCACGCCGGCCACCCCATCGCTTATGATACCAGTGCTGGGCACTGTCGCAGCCGGAACCCCCATCCTGGCCGAGGAGAACATCGAGAAGTGGATCTTTATTACCCCGCCGACGCTCGCGACTGCCGACTACTTTGGCCTCAAGGTCAAAGGGGACTCCATGATCGATGAACACATCGTCCCGGGGGATATCGTCGTCGTCCACAAACAGCAGACCGCAGACAATGGCGACATCGTTGTGGCACTGTTTGGAGACGAGGCGACCGTCAAGAAGCTGCACGAGGAAGATGACGGCATTTTTCTCATGCCGGCCAATCCTGCGTACCACCCTATTCCTGTCACCAGCGACGTGAGCATTATCGGCAAGGTTGTCGGCCTTGTCCGCGAGCATCTGTCCTGAGGAGGAACATATGAATCCCACATCTGGCTTCCCGGTCTCACCGACCCCGTTCGACAAGCTTCCACTGCTCTATGTCGAGGAGCGAGGCGGACGCCTTTCCGCCTTTGTGTTCCGTGGCGAGGTCAAACATGTAGACCGTGTCCTCAAGATGTGGGCCAGCGGACGGTTTACCTCCGACCATACGGAGGATGCAACCTACTACACGATCATGAGCGACGACAAGATGATAGCGACGGTCGCGAGAGACAACGTCCATCGACACTGGTACATGGTCCGGCTGATGGATTGACACAAACACCATGAGCGGTCTGGCATGTCCTTTGTCCATCTGCACCTTCACACGGGCTTCAGCTTTCATGAGAGCCCCATCCGTATCGAAGACCTCGCACAGCGCAGCCACGAACTGGGCTACTCCTCCTGCGCCATCACTGACAGCAATACCCTTGCCGGCGCCATCCGCTTCGACCATGCGGCACGCTCGACTGGGATCACTCCTCTTTTTGGCACTGAGCTGACACTGCTCAGCGATGAGCCAGACGATCACATCGTCGTCCTGGCCCGTGATCTGGAGGGATATCGCAACCTTTGTCGCCTGGTGACCTGTGCCCAGGCGCGTGGACGCGCCCATCCGGGCCTCACTCTCGAGCAGCTGGCCCCATATGCCGGTCACCTGATCGCTTTGTATGGCAGTCCCGAGAGCCTGCTCTACCAGTCTCTGTCGACACGCCGGCCACGCAAGGCACGTCGCCTGCTGGAGGAGATGCGCAAACTCTTCGAGACCAGCCTGTACCTGGATGTCCAGAACCCCATGTTTGCTGACTCCACACGCCTGCTGTACCGCATACGCCGTTTGTCAGATGAAACCGGCGTGCCCGCCTGCGCCACTGGTGGCGTCACTCATCTGCACCGTATCGACGCAGAGGTGCGCGAGATGCTTCTGGCTATTGGTTCACTGGAAGATGTCGACGCCCGCAGCAAGCGGTCCCATGTCAACGCCGAGAACTGGTTCAGGGGAGCAGACGAAATGCAGGAGCTGTTCGCTGACTGGCCCGAGGCGCTGTCTGCCAGTGGACGCATCGCGGCAGAATGCCAGGTGGAGCTGCCTCTGGACGGCTTCAAGACTCCCAGTTCAGTCCTGACGGCGACGCGCAGTCTCCGCGATATCGTCTATGCCGGCGCCCGTGAAAAGTACGGCATCGTCACCACTGCCGTGGAGGAGCGTATCGAGCACGAACTGGGCATCATCCGGCACATGCACATGGACGAGTACTTTCTCATCGTACGCGACATCATCGAAATAGCGCGGCGCAAAGGGGTCGCCTACTCGGGGCGCGGGTCGGGAGCCAATTCCATCGTCTGCTACTGCATCGACGCCACGCAGGTCGATCCCATCCAGTGCAATCTGCTGTTTGAACGGTTCCTCAACGAAGGGCGCAAGAGCCTGCCTGACGTGGATATCGATTTCGACGCATTGCGCCGGGACGAGGTCGTCTCAGAACTGTTTCTGGTATTTGGAGAGGACAGGGTCTGTCGCGTAGCCAACGTGAATACATACAACATCCGCGGGGCTTTTCGCGACGTAGGCAAGGCATTGGGGTACAGCAAGGAGGAGGTCGACGATGCCACACGGCTCCTGCCCTGGTACAGTCACCGCAGCATCAGCGAAGTTATCGCCAGGCTGCCCGAGCTGGCCACGTTCCCCTATGGAAGCATCGAACGCTGGATATCCCTGGCCGAACGCATCATGGGACTGCCTCGCACGCTTTCTACCCACCTGGCGGGGTTGGTCATTGCGCCCTTTCCTCTCACGGACCTGGTCCCCCTCGAACCGTCAGGTACCGGCTGTCTCATGACACAATATGACAAGGACGATGTCGAGCGTCTGGGCCTGGTCAAGATGGACCTGCTGGGGTTACGCACCCTGTCCGCCGCAGTGGACGCAACCGCGATGGTTCGCGCCGAAACAGGCGCGCATCTTAGCTTGTCGACCATCCCCATGGACGATCAGCCGACCTATCGCCTGCTGCGTGAAGCTCGCACATTGGGCGTGTTCCAGCTCGAGTCGCCGGGCATGCGTAACCTTTTGCTCAAGCTGCAGCCGGTCTGCTACACCGATATCATGGCCAATGTCTCACTGTTCCGTCCCGGCCCCATGGCAATGAACATGGACAAGCTGTACCTGGCCAGGAGAAATGGCAAGGTACCAGTGACGTTCGAAGACCCGCGACTGGAGCCGATCCTGAGAGAGACATATGGCGTCATCGTCTTCCAGGAACAGGTCCTGCAGGTCGCGAATACCGTTGCGGACCTGTCTCTCGCCGAGGCAGACGTTTTGCGGCGCACGATGACGGAACATACACCCAAGGCAGAACTGGCTCGATTCGAGCACCTCTTTCTGGAACGCGCCGCAGCCAAAGGTACCGACCCGGAAACGGCTCAACACGTCTATAGCCAGCTCAAGGGATTTGCCAGCTATGGATTCAACAAGGGCCACGCCGCTTCGTTTGGATTGCTGGCGTATCGCACCGCCTACCTCAAGACGCACTGGCCAGCCCAGTATACTGCGGGGCTGCTCAATGCGATGCCTGTGGGGTTCTACCCCCCATTCATCCTGCTGGACGAAGCGCGCCGCTGTCATGTCCTGATCGAGAAGCCCCTGGTGACACGCAGCATGGTCCGGACGACTGCACACGACATGACAGTGCAGCTCGGACTGAGCCTGTTCAGCACGCTGTCTGCAAAGGACGCGGTCTCCATCATGACCGCGCGGGAAGAACGGCCCTTTGATTCGGCGATCGACTTCGTGGGCCGGACACGGGTCAACCGGCGAGCCCTGCAGCGCCTGGTGCTGGCCGGGGCTTTCGATGACCTCGGCACCCCCGTGGCGGTCGCGACTGACCTTGGGTTGAACCCCGATGAGATCGAACGCATCCTGAGTGTCAGTTCCAATTTTCAGTTGCGTGTCGTTTTGGGAGAGATAGCGGGTATCGGCTATCCGGTGTCGGCAAGCCTCGCCGTCCTGCTCGACCTGGCCACGGCAGACATCATGGACGCGCCTACGCCCGTGCAGGCACGGGCTCCCATTCTGCACAGTGCGCAGCTGCGCACATGGCCCCATGGGTCCAGCGTATGGGTG
>CAYRQW010000059.1:0-9754 GCA_964426505.1 uncultured Caldisericota bacterium | reverse complement strand
GTCAACAACGACATCCGTGAGCTGTTCAAGACGCTGAACCACGACGCCACCGTCCGCTTCATCGACATGACGATGGAGGATGGCGCACGCATCTATCAGCGCGGCCTCGTGTTCATCCTGTATGCTGCAGCTCGCGACCTCTTTCCCGACCGCAGGCTGCGCGTCCTCCATTCGCTCGGACTGGGCCTGTTCTGCGACTTCCGGGAGGCGCACGTGACCGACGATGAAGTCGTCCAGATCCGGCAGCGCATGCAGGAGCTCGTCGACCAGGATGTGGAGTTTCAGAAGAAGGAACTGTACAAATGGGACGCCCTGCAGCTGCTGGAAGGCATGGGCATGCACGACAAGGCCGAGCTGCTGCGGTACCGCAGCAAGTCTACGGTCAACATCTATTACCTGGGAAAACACCCCAACTACTTCTATGGCTTCATGCCGCACAGCACCGGGGACACTCCGATCTTCGACCTTATCTGCTACCGCACCGGCATGGTGCTGGTCTTCCCCGGCATCACCAGCCCCAACGCCCTCCCGGATTATGTGCCTCAAACCAAGCTGGCCGACATCTTTGGCGAAGCGGAGGAATGGGGGCATATCATTGGTGTCGAGACGGCGGGAGATCTCAATGATGTTGTGGCCGCCGGAGGCACGCGCGAACTCATCATGGTGAGTGAGATGCTGCACGAAAAGAAGATCGCAGCGCTTGCCGACCGCGTCACCGCCTCGGGGGCACGCCTGGTCCTCATCGCGGGTCCATCATCGTCGGGCAAGACGACAGTCAGCAAGCGGCTGGCCCTGCAGCTTAAGGTCAATGGCTTTGATCCCCACGCCGTGTCGCTCGACGACTACTTCGTCGACCGGGACAAGACCCCGCTCGGATCAGATGGCAAACCCGATTTCGAGTGCCTGGAGTCACTGAACCTTGCCAAGTTCAATAATGATCTGAATCGTGTCCTGGCAGGCGAGACCGTCACTTTGCCAAAGTACAGTTTCAAGACGGGGACCTCTTCCGATGACGGTGCCACCATCGTTCCAAACGACCGTACTATCCTTGTTGTTGAGGGCATCCACGGATTGAACCCGAAGCTGACATCCCAGATACCGGCCAGCGCAAAGTATCGCATCTACGTGTCAGCCCTCACGTTTCTCAACCTGGACGCAGACAACCGGATCCCGACGACAGACGTGCGCATCCTGCGACGTATGGTGCGAGACCACAACTTCCGCGGGTACTCGGCCCTGCAGACTCTGCAGATATGGCACTCGGTACGCATGGGCGAGGAGCGGCATGTCTTCCCCTTCCAGGAGAACGCAGACGCCATGTTCAACTCGTCGCTCGTGTACGAGCTGGCGTTCCTCAAGAACTACGCCATGCAGCTGCTGCTGCAGATCGACAACACGGTACCGGAGTACTCCGAGGCGCGCCGACTGGTCCGGTTCCTCGACTACTTCCTGCCGGTAATGGACATCGACGTAATCCCTAGCACGTCCATCATCCGCGAGTTCATCGGCAAGAGCTACTTCAACTACTAGACGGAGGAACTCATGTATACCGACCGAATCATGCAGCTGGCACTCGAGATGGCAGGGCTCACGGAAATCCCCGAGGACACACAGGTGTACGTGCCCGGCGAGATCACCAAGGCACTGGTGTGCATCGACGCTGATACGGGTCTGCTGAGCATCGCCCGCGACCTGGGATACGACGGCGTCATCGTGCACCATCCGCAGGGAGACGACGCCATGCTGAACCTCCATCTCGTCATGAACCGGCAACTGCAGACGCTTGCCAGAGCAGGCGTACCGGAGGACGAGGCACGCGAGGCTCTTCTGCCACGGCAATTCGGCGTCGAGCGCAACAACCACATGCACAACTGGGACTACATGCCCAGCGTCGCCCGCCTGATGGGTATGCCGTTCATGAACGTCCACTATCCCTGTGACCTGATGATGGAACGCATAGTGGACGCCCACGTTCAGCAGCGCCTTACCCAGACTGGCCCTGCAGCGACGGTACAGGATCTGGCCAACATCCTGCTCGAACTCCCGGAATACGCGCACGCAAAGACACGTCCCGCAATAGTCGTCGGGAACCCAGCCGCGCCGGCCGGCAAGGTCGTCACCGCCTTTGCGGGTGGTACCAATGGAGGAGCTGCGGTCGTCGAGGCATACTGGCGCCATGGCGTCGGGACGGTGATGACACTGCACATGGAGGTCGCCGACATCCTGAAGCTGCGTCAGTCGGAGACCAGAGGAACGCTCGTTGTCGCCGGACATATGGCGTGCGATTCCGTGGGACTCAACGCGCTCATCAGGGTCCTGCGAGCGAACGGTCTCGACCTGACGCCGATGGGCGGCATCGTGCCGGGGGCATAAGACCCGCAACGTGACGCTCACTTCACGTGCACTCACCTGCGTCATCCGCGAGGATGTGGAGATGAAGGTCGGCTCAGCAGTGAAGGTTTGAGCTCTGCAAGGAGAACCACATGAGTGATTCGGAGGCAACCAATCGCAGACTCCTGCTTCTCACTATCGCTGGCGCCGTTTTCATGACGCTGGCCGGCTCTGCGATGCACTTCGTGTACGACTGGTCTGGTCAGAGAACCATCGTCGGACTCCTCGGCCCGGTCAACGAGTCCGTCTGGGAACATGCCAAGCTGGTCTTCTGGCCGCCGCTTCTGTGGTATGGGTTCATTGCCCTGTCACTGCGACAGATGCACAGCCTTGAACTGGCTGGGGCCGCAGCGATGGCACTCTGGTTCATGACTGTGTTCCAGACAACGTTCTACTACGCCTATGCGGCTGTCACTCGCGGTGACGTATTCGTGATGGACCTTGTGGATTTTGTGCTGACGGTCGTCCTCGGGCAGATGATGTTCTACAGGCTGGCCATGCGCCTTCACTGCACACGGACTGGTCGCGCCGCCGCCGTGATATCGATCATGGCTCTGGCCGTCGTCTTCATCGCCTTCACGCTGCGACCACCGCACATCCCCCTGTTCATGGATGCGCCGACGCGCACGTACGGCTTGCCTCGGTAGACGAATCTTCAGCTATGGGGGTTCAGTGCCTGCTGCACTGCAGACACGATGCGCTGGGCATTGCTCCAGCCGGAAAGAACGACAGGAACACCCTGTCGCCGCGCTTCGTCCGCAACTCTGTCCGCCAGTGCATGGCTGACGTGTGCTGTCAGCACGACTACGGCGCTGCAGCCTCTTACGACTGACAGGTCGAGCGTGGCCGCACTGTCTTCGGGCACAAACACGGCCTCAGGCATGCACTGCCTCAGACGCGCCGCCAGCGCCTGTGATCCTCCCGCCACGAGCAGTCGCTCTCTGATGGGCTCCAACGCCTTCTTCTCGAGAGGCACTCGGTTGTGAATCGCAACGTCCGCCCGTTCGCGAAGCCCCATGATCTCGGCGTCACGACGCTTGACGCGTGCCCGCTCGTTCTCCAGTTGGGCAGTCGTCTGCCGCGCCATCCGTTCGAGAACGGTCAGTGATGCTTCAAGCTGACCCGAACGACGTTCCTCGGCCTTCAGGTCCTCCTGCAGGCGCCGTACCTGCATTTGCAGTTCCTCTGTCCTGTCGCCGGTATGTGCCGCGCGAGACGTCTGGGCAACGGCTATCAGCCATGCAAGAGCAGTAGCAGCTTCCTCGTCTCCAATCCTGGGCGCCACGCGGGCAAGAGTGTCACATACTGAATGCACGAGCTCAGCGTCTGCCGACGCCGGCGACACGACAGGTTCCCGGAGCTGTGTGTTCACCAGCTCCATGACCCTGGTAACGACACGAGTCAAATTCCCGGCCGATCCCTCGTCGACGACGCGCGACCACACATCTTCGAAATAGGATGAAGCGTCGCGCCGAGGCACTGGCGGTCGCGAAGCAGGCCGCATGCTTTCAAGAGCCATGAGGACAGACCAGCTGAGCAGACTCTCGCGCAGGGACTGCAGCTCCGGAGTCGGTGCAATCCTCCGTCCCACTCTGCCAGCCTGCCAGACCAGCACGACACACTCTGCGTCAAGTTCGTCCCGCGTGCGAGGTGGAATGTGACTTGCCACCATGAAATCACCAACGTTCACGTCCTCGTGGTTGGCGACCCACGCCCAGGCGCGATGCCAGCTGCGCTCGACCAGCCTGTCTACGCTCGACGCAAATGCAGGATCCACGCTCTCGTAAACGAGCAACCCCAGCAAGTGGCGTGCAGTCGATGCAGCGATCCCGGTCAGCTTGCCAAACACGGGATGACCCACGAGCGGGCTCTTCGACGCCAGCAGGCCAAACCGCTGTGCGTCATGCTCGTACAGCGATCCTACCCTTCGATAGGTCACTGGATTGGAGGCGAAGCTGAACAGCACTGCTGGCACGAGGTCGATGACGGCCGTGCCAACGGGAATAGCACTGGCGGCAGATCCGCGCATGCGCGGATCCCGCACCGGGGTGACATGGACGGCAGGGAGACCTGGCAGAATGCGCGCCGTGTCGAACCGTCCTCTCAGGACGACGTGCCTGTGGGCGCCCTGCTCGGTCACCAGGTGACAGCCTCCTGTTCCGTTGTCTCGATCGGAGACAGCCACTCCAGCGGGTTGGTCGGCTCGCCACCCTGGCGCACTTCGAAGTGCAGATGAGGTCCGGTGCTGAAGCCCGTGTTACCGGTGTACCCGAGCAGCTGTCCTTTCTCCACGCGTTCGTATGGTTGGACCGTGAATTTCCACAAGTGGCCGTAGACAGTTGCGATACCTCCACCGTGCAGAACAGCGACCGTGTTCCCATAGGCGGTCTTGCGGCCGATATAGAGGACAACTCCATCGGCGGGAGCAAGGATGGGTGAACCGTAATGAGCGCGCAAGTCGACGCCTCGATGAAACGCCTCTTCACCAATGATGGGGTGCATGCGTTCGCCGTAGGGCGACGTGATCTTCATTGGTCCTGTCAGCGGCCAGGCCAGTTCTTGCATGGATTGCAGCTGCATGGAGACCGCCGGGTCACACGCCGCGATGACCGACCGGATCAGCTGGTCCTCGCGGTTGCTCTGCCGCATCATGGCCTCTCTGTCTCCAGCATCGACAGCAGCTACGTCGGCCGCCTCTTCAGCATCAGCTGACTGCAGGATCTGCTCCTGTCGTGCCACCCGAGCATCCCAGGCGACATTGATCTCCTGCCACAGAAGGTGCTGCCTGGCCTGCCAGACATCCGCCGGCTGTACGTAGGCGACTGCATAGCGTTGGCCGATACGGTCACGGCTGAACCCCACCGATACCACGACCACGGCTGTCACTGCTATCACCAGCAGGATCCATCCCGCTGCCTTACCCATTCTCACTCTCTGGACCTCCACATTCGCGACACAGGACCGTCTGGTCCTGACCTTTTAGTATATGGCACTCACCAGCCTGGACAACGGCAGCAAGATCACAGATGGGTTTCCTCCTTCGCCAGGGAATGTTTCCTCCTTCGCCAGGGAATGCCACTCAGGAGCGCCCCTCATTTTGAACAGGAGTACTCGGGCGAACATGACGACATGTCCTACTGCTTCGGCGAAAGGTCCTGCCGCGCCGTCAGGGCACGGTCGATCTCCTGCAGGATGTGCTTGGCACTGCGCCAATCCAGCATCAGGATGGGCAGGTCCCTCTTGTGCGCCTCACTGATCACTTTGCCCGAGAAGGCGTGGCTGATATATGATGTCAGGATGACCACGAGGTGGGCCGTGGCAAGCACTGAGGGATCGAGGTCCTCCTTGCCATTTGTGGCAATACAGACACTGTTGGGAAGCCATGTCTGCAGGTTTCTCGACAGTGTCTCATGCCCACCTGCCACCAGCACCCTCTCAGCTATGGACCGCACAGAATACTGCACTTCGGGTTCGGGTTCGCCCCGAGCCGACAGAATGCCCATCAGCCGTGAGATCTCAGCCTCGCGCGCACTCAGCCTCGCGCGCGCGCCGTCCAGCTCCATGGCCAGGCGATGCACGTCACGCAACTGCACAGCAAGGTCTGCACGTATCCTGCGCAGTTCCTCGCCATTTGCGGGCACGCCGACCAGTGATGTCGGCTCATAGGTGGCCGGCGGCTGTGTCACGGGTGTCTGTTTCAGAGCAAACAGCCCGGCAAGAATGCTGACGGCTGTCCCGTCGTCGAGTCCGGCATCGGTTCCGGCAAGCAGAAAGGCAACATGCCAGACGTCGCCGGCCCCCGGAGAATCAGCCTGGTCAACCTGCGCTACCTTTCTGAGAATGTCGCGAGCAGCGCTCAGGCGCATCACAAGTGCCTGGTCTCCATCGTCGCCACTGACTGTGCGCCACCAGACGTGGTTATACCGCAGCGCAGCATCGTAGCGGGACCGGCTTGCCGGATCGATCTCCGCCATAGCCAGGGTCAGGCGGTGCAGTGCCTTGACGAGCGAGTGATCCAGAGACTCACGCATCGGAGTCTCCACTACCTGGACACCGCAGATGCCGGCATACCACGTCAGTACTACGAGTTCCCTGTCCAGCTCCTCCTGCTGTTCGACCGGATGCATCTCCCGGAACCGCTCGAGGCTGATACTGTCTCCGGCACTGACCGTCTGCCACACGCGGCGCCATCCATCGCGCATGATCTCACCCAGGCAAGCCCTCGCCCGCTGGTCGTGCTTTGCGGCGATCGATACGCCCACCAGCCTGCACGCATATGCGGCATTTTCAGCAGAAAGCGTGACCAGGGCCGGATGATGCACGAGCGCGCTGACTGCTGCCTGCGGCTCCCACACGGGGTCAGCCGACCGCAAAGCGTCATCGATGTGCCTGTGGAGATGGGTCATGGCCGCACAGGCAGCAAGAGCAAATGGGGCGATGTCGGGTCGAATGGCAGGATACGCCGACGAGATGAGGGGGCCAGGACGCTGTACGCCAGCCAGTTGCACTTTCATTGCCTGCGCCAGCCGTGCTTTCTCCTTCTCGTCCATCGCTCACCTCCTGTCACGAACAGTATATTGCCGGCCGTGGCATTGTCACGCAGATCGTCGTGATGGCCGGCGGTTATTGGCCTCCGGCCATCAGAAAAGGGTCCAGGCGTTTCAGGCTGCTACTTGTACGGGTCCTTCGGCACCGTCTCGAATGTCTCGGACATGGGCCCGCCGTTGTACCTGTAGGTATAGATGGTGTTTGTGGCGGGATCAAGTGACGTCGCCGGCGTGATGGCTGGCAAGTTGAACCCACTGGTCCACACCGTGAAATCCGCCTTGCCCGTGGTACCCCAGTACAGGTTGGTGAAGTCGTCCCAGGTCACTGACTCACCCTGGGGGGCGAAGGGATATGGTTTTCCGGTGTACTCCTTCAGGTAGACGCGTACGGTTGTACTGTCTCCCGGCTTCAGCGACGGGATCGCAATATCCCGCATGGGCTCGTAGATGCAGTATTTGACAGGGTAGTAGGAATAGCCCTTCTTGAGGCCGTAGAAGAAGTGCCCTGCATACGTCAGCCCGGCTGCGTATTGCTGATCGAGAGGCAGGTGCGCCCAGGTCGTCGTGGTGACTGTGATCCCCGTCTCCCGCCAGTTCCATCCGGTGTCGACATTCAGGAAGCCGGCAAGCGAGGGCTTGTCCGCATAGGGATTGGTCACCTTGACATCGATGTACGCAGGCTGATAGAGATACCTGGGGTCCGGGTGCAGAAACGGAGCATTGAGTGGGTTGGGGGACTCGCTGTTGGTGGCATCCGCCAGCTTCGCCTTGATCACGGACTTCGCCTGACTCAGGACAGCATCCGTTATGGCGTCTGCCTCGACGCCGGCCGCTGCCAGCCCCTCTTTGGCAAGGTAATCCAGACCGCCGTTGGCCAGCTGGTCAAAATTGGGCAAAGATGGTGGAATGCCCAGGGACGCAAGACCACTGTCTACCAGCATCGTCAGTGCAACATTCAGATAGCCTCTCAGGCTGTCGGGTATCAACGGGAAATTGCTGGCGATGAACGAGATGATGCCCGCCTTGAGCTTGGCAAATGACGTCGACGCCCAGTTGACGACCTTGCTGACCACTTCGACGATCGCCTTGAAGAAGCCCACAATACCATCCCACAGCTCCCCCCACCAGGACTTGTTCTCCTGCTTGTCCCAGACTTGGAGATAGGACCCTGGTGCGAGCCACTTCCACAGGATCTCCTTTTCATAGCGATCGGGCGTCATGCTGTGATCCTGCCAGAAATAGTGTGAATACGTGTAGAGCGTTGAACTTCCATTCGTGACATTGAACGTCAGCTCGTTCCACTTGGGGTACCGGTACACGGTGTAGTAGTGAGCCCAGTTGGGGTCCTCCCATTTGACAGGCTGGTAGTGGACGACCTGGATGGTCGGGGTGTACGAGGGAACCGACACCGTCTTGAACTGGTAGATCGTGACCTTCTGTTGCTTGCAGTAGTTGACCTTCACGGTCTCCGAGAGGATGGCGCTCGTCGTGCCGGGAGTACTGGATGCCTTGAACCCTACCACCCGCAGGTAGTATGGTACGCAGTCTCCAGGCTTCAGCGTGCTGGCGGCCGGACCAAACTGGCTGAAAGTGATCGGAACAGCATTGGGGTAGCTGCCGAGTACTGAGATGGGCAGCGTCGTATACGCCTTGGAGTAGACCAGTCCGCTCGGCGCGTCCCAGCTCTCGGTGTTGCTGAACGGCTTGGCCGCCACCTGAAAGACAACGCTTGTCACTGAAGCGTCAGCGCCCCGGAACTGGAACCAGTGTGCACTCGTTCCTTCGGCATTGGTGCCGACCTCAGCCAAGTGCGCCAGGAGATTCGGGAACTCCTTTCCCTGAGTCGGCTCAAGATCATGCTGGGGGGTCCAGATCTGGAACGTTGCAGAAACAACGAGCGGCGTGGAAGTGGACGGAGGGATCGACAGAGGACTCCCGTACAACACCCGTATCCCTTCGCCCGGATCACCGATGCACTGACCCCAGCCATCGACGGCTACTGCCCGCACGTACAGAATCTGCTGGGTCTTGGCCGCCGCTAAGACCCGGACAATCGGCAGCGAGAGGGGTTGGAGGGTGCCAGATGATCCCAGTTTTGAGGCAAACGCCCCGAAATCGATGGAGAATTCGCCTGCTGTCCCGGTCGCCTGGCCCGAGGCAACAAGCCCTGCCGGATTCTGCCAGTTCTCGGGAAATCCAACGAATGGTACTCTTGAGACCTGCCAGACCACCTTGGCCGGTACAGCCCTGGTCAATGCATAGGCAAAGTACCGTACGCGGTTGCCTGCACTTTCGATGAGAGCAGCGTTATCAGCCTTTGTATAGGTCGATGCAGAAGCAATCTGGAGCTTGTCCGTCGGCTTGCTCTTTGGTTTGGCCGAACCTGTCGCAGCATACAGCGTCAGCCGCGAATCATAGACAGGAGCATTGAGCAGACCGTGCCAGTCAGATGCCAGGTACTTGGCTTGTTCGGTCTTCGTGATGAGCCTGCCCGTCGGCAGCACCAGTGTCGCCCTGACGTTCGGTGCCCCCTTGAATGCCTCATACGTTCTCTTGATGAGAACAACGCCCTGCTCTCTAGTCGTGTTGCTGAGCGGATCGATGGTCGTGCTGCTGAGCCCTTTCATAATGGCGTTCTGATAAGCGAACTGCATTGCTTCGAGCGCCCATGCAGCGATCTTGCCTTTGTCCGTGAACGGGAAGTCCGTCTGGTTGACTGCCTTGAGCGGGTAGACTGCTTTGCCCAGGGCCCGGTAGATCATCGTGGCGATCTCCTGTCGCGTGATGGAGGCAGCAGGCGAGAACTTTCCTGCACC
>CAYRQW010000058.1:0-9922 GCA_964426505.1 uncultured Caldisericota bacterium | reverse complement strand
CCGTTATGCAAACCGACATGAACGACGGCCTGTGTGACAGCAGATCGAGGACGTCAGCCTCAGGGATCAGGCCGTAGTCGATGGCGCAGTTGAGTTCATCCAGGATGACAAGCTCATGCCGTTCCTCGGCGAAAGCGCTGCGGGCGATATTCATTCCCCGCTGTGCCTCGGTCTTGTCCAGCGGGCTGGCTTGATCCTTGGCGACCCAATGATGCAGGCCCGTCTGGACAACCTCGAAGCCCGGAAGATAGGCGATGCCCTTCAGCTCCGAGTAGCTCGGGTCCCCCTTCATGAACTGGACGAGCAGCACCCGCTGTCCGGCTCCGATCGCCCTGAGGCCGAGACCCAGCGCCGCGGTCGTCTTCCCCTTGCCGTTGCCCGTATATACCATCACCAGACCATGTTGTTCCATTGCTGCCTCCACTGCAGGAATCTCGCCGACAGTATAGTGCTTCCGCCGTTCCCGCGTATCTGGCAATCCGTCTTGCTTCTGTCATTCCCGGGGCCGCGCACGTGGCGACGCCACTGTTTCCTGTTATACTTCTCAGAGGACGGGCATCGGGTGAAATGACGCCCCTGGTCTGTTCTGGACAAGTCAAAGGTGAGGTGATCGGATGTTCGACAAGGAGAGTGTGGGGAGACTGAAGGCGGCGAAGTCCAAGTGGCAGCAAGGCGCTGACAAGGTTCCCGCCGGCAAGACGTGCAAGGCATATTCAGACTGCACGACGAGTTCGGGCATCGACGTCAGGCTGTTGTACACGCCCGAGGATATTGGCGAGATGGACTATGCACGCGACCTCGGGTTCCCCGGGGAGTATCCGTACACGAGAGGATACCAGGCTACGATGTACCGCGGCCGTCTGTGGACCATGCGCCAATACGCAGGGTTCGCGACCGTCGAAGAGTCCAACCGCCGGTACAAGTACCTGCTGAACCAGGGCCAGACCGGCCTCTCCATTGCGTTCGATCTTCCTACCCAGCTCGGCATGGATGCAGACCATCCGCTCTCAGAGGGTGAGGTCGGCAAGGTCGGCGTGTCGGTCAGCTCGCTTGCGGACCTCGAGGTACTGTTCGACGGCATTCCCCTCGACCAGGTCAGCACGTCCATGACCATCAACGCTCCTGCTGCGGTCCTGCTGGCCATGTACATTGCGCTTGCGAGACGCAAAGGCATCAGCGTGGACAAGCTGAATGGCACCATCCAGAACGACATCCTCAAGGAATACAGCGCCCGCGGCACGTACATCTACCCGCCGGTTCCATCGATGCGCATCATCAATGACATCTTCGCGTACTGCTCCAAGGAGGTCCCCAACTGGAACTCGATCAGTATCAGCGGCTATCACATGCGCGAGGCCGGATGCACCGCGGTCCAGGAAGTGGCGTTCACACTTGCGGACGGGATAGCGTATGTTGAGGCCGCCGTCAAGGCGGGACTTGACGTCGACAGCTTCGCTGCTCGCGTGTCGTTCTTCTTCAATGCGCACAACAACCTGCTGGAAGAGGTCGCCAAGTTCCGTGCTGCCCGCCGCATGTGGGCGCGGATCATGAAAGACCGTTTCCACGCACAGAATCCAAAAAGCCTGATGCTGCGCTTCCACACGCAGACGGCAGGCTGCACGCTCACAAGCCAGCAGCCCGACAACAACGTCGTGCGTGTGACGCTGCAGGCTCTCGCAGCGGTCCTGGGCGGAACGCAGTCACTGCACACGAACAGTCGAGACGAGGCTCTTTCCCTGCCGACGGAGGACTCCGTCCGCATTGCGCTCAGGACGCAGCAGATCATCGGATATGAGTCGGGAGTGGCCGATACGGTCGACCCTCTTGCAGGCAGCTATTTTGTGGAGTCCATGACCAACCGCATCGAGGAAGAGGCCTGGAAGTACATCGCCAGGATCGATGAGCTCGGCGGAGCGGTGAAGGCCATCGAGCGGGGGTTCATCCAGCAGGAGATCCAGAACAGCAGCTACCAGTACCAGCTGGAAATCGAGTCAGGCAAGAAGGTCATCGTCGGCGTCAACAAGTTCCAGGTCGAGAACAAACCATTCAAGAACCTCATGCACATCGACTCCGCTCTCTATGAGAAGAGGCATAAGGAGCTGGATGCGATGAAGGGTCGCCGTGATGCGGCCAAAGTCGAAGCTGCGCTCGCTCAGGTGAAAGTCGTCGCCGGTGGAACCGGGAATCTGATGCCTGCGATCATCGATGCGGTGGACGCCTACGCGACCCTTGGTGAAGTCTGTGACGTGCTGCGCTCCGTGTTCGGCGAATATCGGCCGGACGCGACGTTCTAAGGAGGGAGACCATGGAACAGAAGATCAGAGTCCTCGTGGCAAAGCCTGGCCTGGACGGGCACGACCGTGGAGCCAAGGTACTCGCCAGGGCCTTCATGGACGCGGGCATGGAAGTCATCTACACCGGCATCCGCCGCACGCCCGAGCAGATCGCGGAAGTCGCTGTGCAGGAAGATGTGGACGTGGTTGCCCTGTCATGCTTGTCGGGAGCCCACAACACACTCTTCCCCAGGGTGGTCGACCTCCTGAAGGAGAAGGGAGCCAACGATATCCTGGTGCTGGGCGGAGGAGTCATCCCGGAAGATGACATCCCATTCCTCAAGGAGCACGGGATCGTCGAGGTCTTTGGACCCGGGACTCCTCTTGCAACATGCGTGGACTACATTCGGAGCCACGTGAAGAAGGAAGCCTAGTCTGGTGGACGTCAAGCTGGGAGTCCTGGCCGGCGACAAGAGATCGGTCGCGCGTGCGATCACGTGGGTCGAGAACGGAGACCCACGCGGCGCCGAGGTCATCCGCGGTGTCTATGGGAGCACGGGGCGTGGCTACATTGTTGGACTGACAGGATCACCCGGCGCTGGCAAGAGCACGCTTGTGTCGCGGCTGGCCGCATTGCTGGCCGCTCGTGGAGAGAAGGTCGGCATTCTGGCGGTCGATCCCAGTAGTCCCTTTTCGGGTGGAGCTATCCTCGGTGACCGCGTCCGTATGTTCGACGTCGCTCTCACTCATGACGTCTACATCCGGAGCATGGGGACCCGGGGTTCGCTCGGCGGCCTCAACAGGGCCACCCGGATGGCGGCCCGCATCCTTGATGCAGCGGGCTTCGACTGGATCCTCGTCGAGACCGTCGGGGCAGGGCAATCCGAGGTCGACGTCCACGATGTCGCCTATACGACGGCCGTCGTCATGGCGCCCGGCATGGGAGATGACATTCAGGCCATGAAGGCAGGCATCATGGAGATCGGGGACTTGTTCGTCATCAACAAGGCGGACCGGGATGGATCGGACCGCACGGCAACGCAGGTCGAGTCGATTCTGCAGCTGTCGATGACGACGGGCTGGAATCCGCCCGTACTGAAGGTATCAGCGGAAATGAACACCGGCGTCGAGAGTGTCGTGGAGACGATCGAACGACACCGCACGCACCTCGTGTCCTCCGGGAAGCTGGACGCGATCAAGATTCGGATGGCCAGGCTGGACGTTCTGGAGATCCTCAAGGCGCGCCTGGCAGACACAATGAAACGTCAACTGGACCA
The DNA here is from genome assembly GCA_964426505.1 of uncultured Caldisericota bacterium. GTDB lineage: Bacteria > Caldisericota > Caldisericia > Cryosericales > Cryosericaceae > Cryosericum. Next base: position 6,372 of record CAYRQW010000058.1, on the reverse strand, counting down.
GCCGGCCGTGCAGGTCGAGCTGGAGAAGGTCGCCAGCAAGCAAAGCGACCCGTACTCGCTGGCAGACATCATCTTTGAGCAAGGCTGGAGGAATGCATGAACCTGAAGAACATCGATCATATCGGAATTGCTGTCACGAGCATTCAAGAGTCGCTCTCATTCTGGGAGACCTCGCTGGGCATCGAGTTGCACGGGATCGAAGAGGTGGCTGAACAGAAAGTAAAGACAGCGTTCCTGCCCATTGACGACACCGAGATCGAGCTGCTGGAACCCACCAGCGCTGACAGCTCCATCGCCAAGTTCATGGAGAAGCGCGGCGAGGGTCTCCATCATGTTGCGATCAGGGTCGACGACATCGAGTCGGCTCTCGCGGAGCTGAAGGCCAGGGGGGTCCAGCTGATCGACGAAGTGCCTCGCAACGGCGCAGGTGGTGCCCGGATAGCATTTGTTCATCCCAGGGCAACGCATGGCGTTCTTCTTGAGCTGTGCGAGAGAAAAGAGAAGTAGCACAAAGGATGAGGGAACAGCAAGCGCCCCGGGATTTCCCGGGGCGCTTGCTGTTCATGAGCCTGTTGTCGGAGCAATCGGCCTAGAATACGAGTGGAACGTAGCCGTTCCGGATGCACTCCGAGATGATGCCTCCCACCTGATTGATCTCACACCCCAGGCTCTTGATGGCATCGCTCACGACTGTCTCTTCTGCGAATGAATCACAGGCGACAGGATGAGCAGTGATCTTGAAAACCTCAGCACCGAGTGCCCGGATCTCCTGATCCTCGGCGAGGAGTCGTTCGAAGGGACCAAACAGAACAACGCGTACATCATCAAACCAGTGATTGTCATGGGCGTTCTTGGCATACATCAAGCCGGCCACGGCCTTCTCGCGCTCGGCCGTCGAGAGGATGATCAAGATTTTGCGTACTGGCTCCATTGCTTGCCTCCTGTTCCCCGGTGACCATGCGCCGGGCCGCAACCACGTGCTCAGAATCCAATTACTACACTATACATATAGCTGTGTGGCGTGCTGCGTCAATGACTCGACCGAGCAAGTCTGTGAGTGACAACGCATCCATATGTCCACTTCGTGCACTGGTTTGTACGTGAAGTCATGTGCAAGCGCCACCATGTTCACGCGACGCTCTCCAACCGTGAGGCCGAACAGTTCGGCGACCTCTTCCTGAGGGTGGTCAAGCCACATAGTCGGGAGCATGCCGTCGCTGACATCAAGGGAGCCGTACGACTGGAACAAGTCGTCCTCAAGTGCCTCGTCGCGCCGCCGGGAGGGGGCGGCGCGACGAGGCACTCAGCGAGCTGCAGAAGGGCGGGCTCAGGACGGGTCCGTGGAGGGCTGTGATAGCCTCTCATCGCGTACTCTCGCCCTCGGAGGTCGATTGCCTGTTGGTCAGTCAGGAGCGCAGCTTGATGCTGTTGGCTGTCTCGTTCCGGTCGACCAGCCCGTCGCGTTCGAGTGCGGCCAGGATGTGGTCCAGCCAGGGACCATCGGTTTCTTCTTCGGTCGGGAACAGCTGCGTCCTGAGTTCCACGAGTCCCAGTGTTGCGTCAGGTGGAAGGCCGCGCAGCAGTTCGACGATGCGGCCTCGCCAGATGCGGTTGGGCTTGCCCCGATGAGAAGGCTCTGAGACTCGTGGCGGGACAGCCTCGGCAAGCCTGAACGCTGAACGGCAGGCCTTGGCGACAGGGCAGAACAGGCATCGCGGACTGCGTGCCGTGCAGTACTGCGCGGCAATGTCCATGCACGCCTGGTGCCAGTCTGAACTCCGCCCGCGAGGGTACACTTCACCTGCTACATACAGCAACGTGGGTTCGGCCATGATGTCAAGTGTTGTTGTGAGTCGTGCGAAGAGTCGGCTGTATAGTCGCCTGATGTTAACGTCGAGGACAACGATGTCCCGGTGGAACGCAAATGAGAGGATAGCCGACACCGTGTAGGGGCCGAGGCCCGGGAGTGACCGCAGGTCTTCGGATGTGTCCGGGAGAAGCCCGTCAAAGTGCTCGACGACGGCGCGAGCGCAGTCCCTCAGCCGCAGGGCCCTGTTGTTGTACCCCATACCCTGCCATGCGCGGATAATGGTTGCATTGTCCGCAGCAGCAAGCGCGCTGAAGTCCGGATATTGCCGGAGGAAGACGGGGAGCTTCTCCTGGATGCGAGCCGTCTGGGTCTGCTGGAGCATTGTCTCGGAAACGAGAACGACGTAGGGGTCTGGATTGGGGACTCTCCACACGAAACGGCGTGCGTGGGCGGCATACCAGCCCAGGACCATTGCCTGCACGCGCTCCACCGTGGTCAGATCGATGGACACGTCGGCTCCCGTGCTCTTTCCAGTTCCTGGAGCAACAGTCTGGGTAAGGGAAGCGTTGTCGGGGCGTTTCATGAATGCAGTATAGCAGGACAACTGCTTGCGGCGATAGCCTGAAGGGCGATAATGGACGAGACAGCGTGGACCGTGTTGCCGGCCGCGCAAGGAGGCGTCATGGTCAAGTCGGATGAGTCGAGCCAGGCGGGACTGCTGCATCACGTAGAGATCTACTGCGCGGATCTGAAGGTCAAGACGGACTTCTGGGGATGGTTCCTGGGTATTCTCGGGTACTCGGTTTACCAGGATTGGCCGGGTGGACGGAGCTATCGGCTGGGGCCGACCTATCTCGTGTTCGTGCAGGCGGAAGGGCGGTTCTGCGACGAACCATACCATCGCTGTCATCCCGGTCTCAACCATCTCGCATTCCATGCCGCTTCGCGGCGGCAGGTCGACGAGGTGACAGAGTTGCTGAGGGGTCGGGGAGTGCGTGTTTTGTACGAGGATCGGCATCCCCATGCCGGAGGGCCCGACTGCTACGCGGTCTACTTCGAGGACCCTGACCGCATGAAGGTCGAGCTGGACGCGCCGGACGAAGACGCGCAGTCAACGTAGATGTGGAACGGGGAGGCAGGAACCGGTATGGACGAGAAGATGCAGAAGGTCCGCGAGGCAGTTGAGCGTGAGCTGGTCTGTTCGGCTCACAGCATGGCCCATGTATGGCGCGTCTATGGTCTCTGTCAGAAGCTTGCGGCGGACGAGACGAATGTGGATGCAGAGGTTCTGGAACTGGCCTCTCTCCTCCACGACATCGCGAGGGTGCGGGAGGACACTGACGACACTGGATTGACCGATCATGCCGCACTGGGAGCGACGATGGCCGAGCCCATCCTGCGTGATGCAGGGTATCCCGAAGCGACGGTCCGGCACGTGTGTTCGTGCATCGCAACGCATCGCTTCAGGGGTGACGCCATTCCAGCGACAATCGAAGCCAAGCTCCTGTTTGATGCGGACAAGATCGATTCTCTCGGCGCCGTGGGAATCGCCAGGGCGTACATGCTGGCGGCCGGACATGGCGAGGCGATCTACAGTGACGAGAACGTCGCTGATTACGTTGCCCGCAATCACGTCGGCGGCACGGCAACCGGGCGCATCAGGGTGCTGGGCGAGCATACGCCCAACCTCGAATTCGAGATCGCATTCAAGTGCATCCCCGACCGCCTGTTCACGCGGCAGGGGCGCTCCATCGCCATCGACCGGCTGGCCGTCATGCAGGCATTCTTCGACCGGCTCAAGGCCGAACTGGATGGGCTGGCCTGACAGCATACGGTCGACGCGGGGAGACAGAAGATCGGAGCCCGCGTCGAGACTGCGACGGAACTGCAGGGATTGCCAACTTGTCGCATTGACACATGCGATACAGGCGGACATACTGGAAACAGGGCCAGCCGCCTGAGCAACCGACAGCAGGCACAGGGAGGAACGTATGGAAGAGATCAAACGAATTGCCGTCGGGGATATCGCTCCCGACTTCACTCTGAATGACAACCGGAAGCGGCCCATCCATCTGGCGGACTACCGTGGCAAGAAGGTACTGCTCTCCTGGCACCCGCTCGCGTGGACCAAAGTCTGCGCCGAGCAGATGAAGGCTCTCGAAGTCCACCTTGCCGACTACTCGGGCTTCAACACCATCGCACTCGGCCTCAGCATCGATCCCGTTCCCTCCAAAAACCAGTGGGCAAAGCAGCTGCTCATCGCCGAGACCATGCTGCTGTCCGATTTCTGGCCTCACGGAGGCGTGGCACGCACATATGGACTGTTCCGCGACATCGAGGGGTTCTCCGAGCGTGCCAACGTGCTCATCGATGCATCGGGCAACGTGACCTGGGTGAAGGTCTATGACATCCCCGAACTGCCCGACATCGACGAAGTACTGGCACATTGTGCAGAGTGATCACCTGGAGACACCTATGGATGTGAAGAACGCCATTGAAGCCCGCAGAGCATATCGTTCTCTGGTTCCTGTGGATATCACTGACGACCTGATCTGGGACCTGGCCCGTTCCGCAAGTCTCTCGGCCTCGTGTTTCAACAACCAGCCGTGGCGGTATGTGTTCGTTCGCGATCCTGCAATGCTGGCGAGAGTGTTCACCGGAATGACCAAAGGGAACCAGTGGACCGAGCGAGCTTCCATGATCATCGCCGTGTTCAGCAAGCCAGACCTCGACTGCATCATCAAGGACCGGGAGTACAACTGGTTCGACACGGGCATGGCGACGGCCCTGCTCATCCTGCGGGCGACCGAGCTGGGACTGGTCGCACACCCGATTGCCGGTTTTCGTCCAGATGAGGTGAAGCCCATGCTGGGGATACCGGAGAACATGAGACTGCTGACGCTGGTCATTGTCGGCAAACATACGACGGTCCCAGATCCCATTCTCTCCGAAAAGCAGTTGCACGATGAAGTTGAGCGGCCTCCGCGCCTTCCGCTGGACCGGATTGCCTTCATAGACAGGGTGCCGGATGGCGAACCAGTTGGTGAGCCTATCCCTCACTGACCAACCGATGTATGCATATCTGCCTCAAGAAGATCGCAGTATCGAGAGAAACCCCGAATCTATGCACGGTCTCTCCAGTAATCCCTGAGTGGAGGCGAACCAGATGACGACGATCCGGATCATGACAAGAGAAGAGATTCCTGCGTATGTCGAGCTGATCGCGGGATGCTATCCGACCATGGAGCTGACAACTCCCGATAAGAAGGATCTCGCAGCCGGACGCATGCTTGCCCGTCTGGATGCGAAACCCGTGGAGTGCTCGTACGTCGGGGTTTTCGACGGCGTCGAGATGGTTGGAGGCATGATCGTGTATCCGTTCACTATGAATTGGCGGGGCGCCCTGGTTCGCGCGGGCGGAGTAGGCATGGTCGCCACGTCGCTCATGCACCGCAGAGAACATATTGCGCGCGACATGATCCGCTGGTTCGTCGAAGAGGAGCGAGATCGGGGAGCGCTGTTTGCCTTGCTGTATCCCTTCTCCACGGCGTTCTATCATCGGATGGGATTTGGGTTCAGTTCACCGGTCATGCGATATGAACTCGTGCCGGGACTGCTGCCGTCCACGGGAGACCGCTCTCTCTGTCGCGCCCTCAGAGTAGAGGACCTGGACCTGATCCGGCAGCATTGCCACCGGGTCGTCGCGATGCGCAACGGAATGGTGGACAAGCGCGAGTTTGAGTTGAAGGGAATGTTCGCCTCTCCTTCGCAGGTTGTTGGTGTTCAGGAGGGGGCGACGGTAACTGGACTTCTGCGCTTTGGATTCACCGACAGCATCGGCGACAACTTTCTCAGCTACGACCTTGTCGTCAGTGAGCTTTCACATGAGACTGGCACGGCATTTCGTGCCATACTGGCCTATCTGAACAGTCTTGCCGATCAAGTGCGCCGGGTGCGCATCGGAACACAGGACCCGGAATTCTATCATCTGGTCGACGATCCGCGTGACACGTCGGGGTTTCTGGTTGGTGAAGTCTATCACCGCATGAATCAGGGTGGAGTCGGACTGATGGTCAGGCTGACGGGGCAGGAACTGTCCGATGAGATCCTTGCCTCGGCGCATTTTGGACAAGGAACAATGACCATCTCGCTGGACATTGCCGAGACACTGACATCTGAGACGACCCGTCGGATCGGCCTGTGTTTCGAAGATGGTCGGGCTGCCACGATGGCGCCAGAACGGTGCGCCTCACGGGTCCAGGTCGGTGCCGCGGACGCATCCAGCCTGCTGACCGGCGCTGTCTCGCTGCAGACACTCGTGCAGCTTGGGCGGGCGGTGGTTGTCCCAGACTCAGACATGGGACGGATCGATCACATCTTCAGGACCGACGTCCCACCGGTCTGCACGACGGAGTTCTGAATCGTCGGGTGAGAGTCAGGAAGAAGGCAGGCCGAACACCTGGTGCCTTTGACGGCTTCGGCGCGGCGTACTTCGCCGAGAGCCCTGAACTCAGAGGGTATCAGCGCAGGTACCTTCTTCAACGCCCAGTAGGCAAGCTCGT
>CAYRQW010000057.1:0-9938 GCA_964426505.1 uncultured Caldisericota bacterium | reverse complement strand
GGCGTATACGGCGAGCGGTGGAGGCGAATCCCGGTCGCATCGAAGATCGCATTGCCGATTGCGGGGATGGGTCCATTGATGCCGATCTCGGCCACCGATTTGGCGCCCCACGGTCCCGTCGGCTCGTAGTTGTCGACGACGATCACCTCCGTCGGCGGCATATCACGTCGAGACAAGATCTTGTAGTCAAACAGTGAGGAATTGATCATGTTGCCGTGGGATCCAAAATGGTACTCCTCGGTGAGGGCAAATCCTATGCCGTTCGCTATCGCGCCCATCACTTGCCCGCGTACCAGGTCAGGGTTGATGGACACGCCACAGTCGACGGCTGCCACATACTTGATAACCTCAACCTTCCCGGTGAGCTCGTCCACCTCGACCTCGGCAAAGTGCGCGGCGAAGGGCGGCGGAGAGTATGGGGAGACAAACGACTGCGTGGTCGCGATCTGCTTCTGGTTGACTTCGTAGAAGGCGCGGTAGGCAACGCCAGACACGGAGACCTTCTTTCCACTCCTCACCGACAGAACGTTTCCATCCTCCATACGATAGAAGGACAGGATGGGGTCCGGCTGGTCGTTGTCCCACTCGACCTTGGGCTCTGCGATGACCAGCTGCTGGTCCAGCTCCTCGCCCAGCATTTCAGCAGCAACCGAGAAAACCTGGTTGCGCACCGCCTTGGCCGCCTTGACGACGGCACCGCCCGAGACAAACGTGGTCGAGGAAGCATACGCTCCGACATCGAATGGCGTAAGGTCCGTGTCGCTCGAGAGGCAGCTGACCTTGTCCACGGTGACCCCCAGGACTTCGGCCGCCATCTGCGACAGGATCGTGTCGGAACCAGTACCGATGTCGGTAGCACCCATGGTCAGGAAGTAGCTCCCGTCCTCGTTGAGCTTGATGGAAGCAGAAGCCATATCGATGAGCGGGATACCGGAGCCCTGCATATGCATCGACATTCCGATGCCGCGGACCTTGTGGCCATTGCGCGTTCGCTTGCCACGCTTCCCGTTCCACCCGATCGCCTCAGCCCCAAGGTCAAGCAAGGTGGGCAGTGAACTGCTCTTGATCGTCTGAGCAACTCCCTGGCGGCCTTCGCCGAGCGCCTCGAAGATTGGAGAACCCTCGCCGACCCTGATCATGTTCTTCTTCCGCAATTCGATCGGATCCATGCCCAGCTTGGCGGCCAGATCATCAATCGTGGTCTCGAGGGCAGCATATCCCTGGGTCGCCCCATAGCCTCGGTATGCCCCCGGTACAGGGAGATTGGTGTAGACCGCATCGCCAAAGAAGCGAACGTCAGACGCCTTGTTGTACAGTGGCAGGGTCTTGCTGCCGGTGTTGGACATGACCGTAAGGCTATGGCTGCCGTACGCCCCGGTGTTGCTGAGAACGTACATCTTGAGAGCTTTGAAGTTGCCCTGCCTGTCACACCCGATGCTCATGTCGATCTTCATCGGATGGCGGGTCCTGGAAGAGACAAACTCCTCTTTGCGCGTCAGTTCGATCTCACACGGAAGACCTGTCCTGATTGCCGCGCACGCCACGAGGTCATCTATGAGGATCTCCTGCTTGGTGCCAAAACCGCCGCCGATCCGGGGCTTGACGACACGCAGCTTGCTCATAGGAAGGCCAAGGACCCTCGAGACGATGCGCCGCACGTGCCAGGGGACCTGGGTGCTCGAAACGATGACGATCTTCCCCATGTCATCCGTATAGGCGAACGCCGTATGCGTCTCCATCGGGGTATGCTGAGCATAATGTGTCTGAAACGTCTCGGAGATAGTCACTTCTGACTCTTCCAACGCCTTGTCGACGTCACCGACGTTGATGTCCACATGGGCCGCAACATTGTGCGCCGAGTCATAGGCACCCTTCGGGTCCTCCGGATGCACGATCGGAGCCCCCGGCTTCATCGCATCATCGGCGTCGAGAACGGCGGGTTCTTCCTTGAAGCTCACCTTGATAAGCTTGAGCGCCTGTTCGGCCACTTCTGTGGAGTCTGCAAAAACGGCAGCCACACGGTCACCCACGAAGCGCACCCGCTCCGTGAACATCTGGTTGTCGTAGGGAGAAGGCTCCGGCCACCCCTGGCCGGCAGTCGTATAGAAGGTACGCGGCGTGTTCTTCCAGGTGAGTATCAGGCGCACACCAGGCAGCGCCTCTGCAACACTCGTATCGATTTCGTCGATCAGGCCGTTTGCGATCGGGCTCGTCAGGATCTTCCCATAGAGACGGTTGGGAAAGTCACGAGCCGCAATGTCGTCCGTGTACATGGGGGCACCGGTCGCCAAGGCGTAGCCATCGACCTTGTCTACGGACTTGCCGACCACATGCGTCGCCGGGTAGAAGCCTTCGGTCAGGTGACGGAAGCCCTTTCTCTCCGCGCTCATTCTGCATTCCCCTTCCGAAGCTGAGCAGCGGCATCGAGGACAGCCTCGACCTGCTGCTCATACCCAGTGCACCGGCAGTAGTTGCTGTCCATGGCCAGCCGGACTTCCTCTTCCGTAGGATCAGGATTCTCGTCCAGCAGCGCCTTGGCAGACGTGATGGCACCAGGTATACAGTACCCACACTGAAGTGCACCGTTCCTCACGAAAGCTTCCTGAAGAGCGTGAGGGTGAGCCTGATCCCCGATGCCGCGTACGGTCGTGACAGCGTGCCCGTCGGCCCTGGCAGCCAGTGTCAGGCACGAAGCGACGGGATGCCCGTCCATCAGGACCGTGCACGCGCCGCAGTCTCCGGAGCGACAGCTTCCTTTCACCTCAAGGAAGCCCTCACGCCTGAGAACGTCCAGAAGAACCTCATCAGGCTGAACATCAAACGAGCGTACAACGGTATTCACCGTTATCGAAATAATCATTGCGCCACTCCTGTCATGTACTCTTCCAGGTTCACGATGGCCGCTCCCACCAACTCACGTCGGAACTCCCCAGTCGCACGAAGGTCGGTGCCGACCTCGACCAGGTCACGCGCCATCTCTGCCAATCTCACGAACGTCTGATGGGCCAGCACCTTCCCGACAAGCTCTTCAGAGAGAGCGGGATAGAGAGCGGCATGGCCCGGGCGTCCGGCGAAGACCAGATTAGACGCCCTTATGACGTTGCCATCATAGTTGACAAGTGCCGAGAAGTGCAGCGTCGAAATATCCTGCTGGGTACGCGTGAATCGCCACATGAATCCCTTCGAACCGGCATTCGCCACCGGCAGCAGAACACTCTTGATAATCGCTCCTGGCTGTTTCGCTTCGATATACGCAGCGAGAGGAACAAGACGCTCGGCACCATCAAACAGCCGCACCTGTGCGCCCAGGGCGACAAGATGTGGCACGACGTCGTTCCATGGCTGGTTGCGCCCGATGGCTCCGCCGACGGTGATCATGTCTCGCAGGTTGTTGTGCGCGATACGTCCGGTCCACCAGGCAAGCGAACCGCCGGCATACTGCCTGATGTCTGCACTGCGGCTGATCGTCGTGAGCGTAGTCTGAGAAGCGATCTCGATCCCCTCCGCGGTTGGCGCAATGTAGTCGAGACCGCAGCCGGACAGATCAATCAGAGTCGTGACTTCCGGGTTCCGGCGAAGGACCAGTTCCACACCACCGCCGACATATGCGGCGACAGAGCCGAGCTGCTTCGCTTTGGCGAACGCATCCTCCACAGATGCTGCGCGATAGTACTCTGTAATTCTGCCCATGAGGGCCTCCTTGCAAACAACGCTGACAATCATGTGTATAATACCTTTCTGAGCCCCACAATGCAACATCTCTGAAGATTGAGAGCCGGTGTCAGCTGAAAGCGGCATGCACCCGCAGACCAATGGCAGGCTGGACTCTGGGAGGTAACGAGCGATGATGACGACCATCTGGAAATACGATCGCAATGGCACGGCCACCAGGTGCGAGGACGAGGTCACCGAAGAGCGTGCCTTGACCATCTACGTCAACGGCGCTCGGGCGGTACGCCTCGCGAGCTCGGGTGAGCTGGTTGATGCCGCCGCGGTTGGTCACGCCGTTTCTGACGGCTGGGCTCGACCCTCTCAGATCCTCGCGGTCACTGTGGAAGAGCGCTCGGCTTTTCTGACAGTCTCCTCAGATGCCGCAGGACCAGGAGCGTCCACGTCTGTCGACATCGACTGCATTTCGGGAGAGACTCTGGCTGAAGATATCGCTGTCTCCTCGGGATTCACCGTGTCGGCTTCGTGGATTCAGGATCTGGCTGAGCAGATGCAGCGAAGTGCGCTCCACTGGAGGAACACCGGAGGCGTTCACGCAGCCCTTGTGGCACAGGGAGAGCATGTCTTCTGCTGTGAGGATATCAGCCGGCACACGGCGCTCGACAAGGTCGTCGGTCATGCCCTGATGCATTCCTGGAATCTCAGAGAGGCTGTACTGATGGGCACAGGGCGTATTCCAGCCCAGGCAGTCGCTCAGGCGGCCCGCGTCGGGATACCGATCCTGGCCTCCAGGAGTGCTACGACTGCCCAGGCAATCGCTCTTGCAGAAAGGGTTGGGGTCACGGTCATCGCCTTCGTGCGAGGCGGACGGATGAATGTCTGCTCACACCCGGAGCGAGTAGTGTCCTGAAAATGCACTACTCGCTGTGTGACGCGGCATCGATCTGGGACTGCTCCTCGCGTGCACGCTGTTCTGCGCTCTGGATGTAGAACGAGAGTTTGAGGAGTTCCTGCGAGATATCAACCGACAGTACGGGGATCTTTTCCGGCACCTTGACACTCTGAGGAGCAAAGTTGAGGATGCCTCGAATGCCGGCCTCACAGAGGAGTCGAGCAACGGTTCGAGCACTGGATGCAGGAACGGCAATGACCCCTATAGCGATATGCTCGCGGCGCACAATCGACTTCAGCTCATCGACAGGATGCACAGGTATGCGCTCTACGCGCGTTCCAATCTTGTGCGGGTCCTTGTCGAACGCCGCAACATACCTGAATCCCCACTTCTGAACCATATGACTGGAAACCAGAGCAGTGCCTAGCGATCCAACGCCCACGATACAACACTTCCACTGCTCGACGCCACGGCCAAAGACAGCTTCGACTTCGGTCTTTAGCCGAACAGTATCATATCCGGTGCCCCGTTTGCCAAATCGACCAAAGACCGACAAATCCTGTCTAACCTGTTCAGGGCTTACCCCGGTCAGAGAAGCCAATTCCCGCGATGAAACGGTCACCGTACCTTGCTGCTCAAGATAGGTGAGACAGCGCAGATACGTGGCCATACGTGAAATGGTCGCCTTCGATATGTCCTCCAATCCGTATTTTGTCACCGCTCCCACCTCTAGATAGCGTCTTGCCCGGACTCGCAACCGTCGCCCCGGATCACGCTGCGTTCCTGCTCGCGCAGGAACTCCAGAAGCAGCAACTGCGCTTGAGGGTCGTCCATCTCCTCCGGCGAAAAGACCGCTCGGAGTTCCTCGGTACCAACTGCATATACCGCACTTCCCTCACGGCGGCGGATATGCCACCGCACTTCGTCACAAGAAACAAGTAAGGCAAAGAGGGCCGATGCCAAGTCTCCGAGCGGAAGGCAATCGATATGGTCGGTGTGAAAGGTCGTCCTGAGTGTCGTTCCCTCGCCCGCAATACTCTCCAGATCGACCCCGCCACCAGTCGACTCTGCACTCTCCCTTAGGAACGGCAGGCCCAGGCCGAACCTCCTGATCGCGTGCGGCCGCGTGGTGAAGAACGGATCAAACACACGTGTGCGCATATCTGCATCCATCCCCCGTCCATTGTCCCGAACCGCGAAGACAAACAAGTGCTTTGCCGTATCCTGATCGATGTCGAGCCATATGTCGGTAGCGCCAGCTGTCACGCTGTTGGATGCGATGTCCAGGACATGGTCGGCTATTGTCTTCACAGGAGCCTCACGCGTCTTCCCTCTTCGTGTCGGAGTGCCATGAGCACCTCATGTACGGTCATCTCCTCGATCTCGCATATGCATCTGGGGAGACCTATGGAGTCGAGGTTGTGAGCGTCGCTGTTCGAGACGAACTGCGGGTGTCCTGGAAGCTGTGACGCGATTCTGTCGACATTGGTCTTGTGTGCGATCTCATACGTCGGAAACTCCATGTCCGGCGTCACGATCCCCAACTGGTACAGAAGCCCGTAGCGACGATCCAGGTGGCTGGGCACGACGACGCCGTCCAGGCGTTCAGCAAGCGCTCTCAAGTCCTCGAGACTCAACAGGCTCGCCATGGAAAGCAGGAAGGGAAACTGACCTACGTACTCGTCCCGCTCATTGCAGACAAGCTGATAGCCAAAACGTTCGGGATCATTGACGATGCGCGGGTATGACGTCAGAAGCCCGCGACCGAATTTCCAGAGTGCATCCATCGTCTCGAAGTAGCACAGCAGATGGACTTCCTCGGCAGTGGTAGCTTCCATCCCTGGCACAAGCAGAATGCCTTCCCGCTGAAATGCTCGCCGAAACGCAGAGACATTGCATGCCACATTGTGGTCGGTCAGAGAAGCGACCCGTATGCCACGCGCAGTGAGTCGCCTCGCCACTTCGCCCGGCAGCATCGTGATGTCCGCACACGGTGACAGGCATGAATGCAGGTGCAGGTCAGCGGATACCTCCAGCACGTGCTACCTCAGCCCGAGGACGTAGAGCTTTCCGGAAACGGTATACGCTGAGTCTTTGGAATAGAGGACAGTCAGGTGTTCTTCTGCGGCATGTTCGACCGCGTCGGGTTCGCACGTTCGTCCCTCACAGACAATTACGACGCTGATACCGACCATCGCTGCGACAGCGATGACATTGACGTGCGTCTGGATGGTAGCCCAGACTGATCCCGGACCAGCCTTGGCGATGACTTCCGACAACAGGTCACAGGTGTACCCGGACGCTATCAGCTTCGTCATGTCGCCCTCAACCGCCACGTCCGCACCCAGCGACTCAATAACATCATGAACGGTCATGTTGCCTCCTATTCCCTGTCCGCAAGGAAGATCATCTCAACCTTGGTAGGCTTATCCTTGCCCGAGATAATCACGAGGTGATCGGAGAACCGACGGATATTCGGCAGGCCCATACCCGCGCCAAAACCCAGTTCCCTTATCGCATCCGTTGCAGTAGACCAGCCTTCCTTCATCGCCAGGTCAATGTTCTCGATTCCAGGTCCTTCGTCTTCGATGCGAACGATGATCTCTCCGTTGCGGGCGATGGCCCGGAGTGTGCCCTTACCTCCGGCATGGATGCAAACGTTGATCTCAGCTTCGTAGGCACACACGCTCGCCCGCCGAATGACCGACTCGCTGAACCCCTTGGTCTGCAGGAACGCCTTCAGTCGAGCCGAGCCTTCACCGGCGTTCTCGAGTCCCGTGCAACTGATATCGTGCACGAAGTCCGCACTGTTCTCGAATTCCTTCGACAGAGCCGAGAAGCTGCCGAGCGTGATCGTGCGCCGTTGGTCGTGGACATACACCGAGTAGAAGCTGCGAATGATCGCCGACAAGACGTCGGTGTCTGTGATCATGCCGACCAGCTTTCCGTCATCCTCCACCACGGGAAAGCGCCCAAACTTGAAGCGCTCGAAACAGGACAGGATCGTCTCAAAGCTGTCATGCACATGAAGAGAGACGACGTCACGTGTCATCACGGAGTCGACAGAGTCCGCCAGACGCCCGTCTGCAAGCGCTTCGATGATCTTCGAGACCGAGATGAGCCCGACCAGCCGGAAGTCGGCGTCAACGATGGGCACCCCGGAAATCGAGTTCTCACGCATAAGGATACGAGCCGCAGCAACACGGTCCCCAGGGTGAAGTGCACGTACCTTGATGGACATGACGCTGGAGGCGTCGAGGTTGCTGAACAGCCCCAGGTATCGAAGTGCCTCTACGCTTTGCTCAAGGGACATCTACTATCCGGAGAGACCTCGGACGTAGAGCTTGCCCGAAGTCACGTACATGATGTCGCGTGTCGCCAGAACCACGACACCTGTAACGCGCGCCAGGTCAGCAACATCCTGCGGAACCTCCTTGCCTCTTACCACGATAATGGCTGGCAGGTCGAGCATCTGCGCCGTTCGAATGATCTGAGGAGTAGTCAGCCCGGTGATGAGCAGGGTGTCATGGCGACTCATGGCAAGCACATCGCTCATGAGGTCAGAAGCAAACGCATGGTTCACCTCAACGGTGTCCAGATGCTCACCCGCGACACACGTTGCCCCAGTAATCTCAAGAACTTCACTCAGTTTCAAGTCAACCACTCCTCTCGGTCAGCTCGTGATCGATACTATGCCTCTTCCTGACACACCTCTGGAACGTGTGACTCCGCCAGCGCACTGTCGAATACCTCGGGAAAGTTGCGAAGTGCTGACTCGAACGCAAGTGGCACGGCTTGCCCCAGCCCACAAAAAGACGTACTGGTGAGCGTGTTGAGCAGTCTGCCCAGCCGCCTCAAAGCATCAGGATCGGCAGTGCGGCCTATCAACGCTTCCATGATCATCTTGACTTGCCGCGTACCTTCACGGCAAGGTGTGCACTTGCCACACGACTCGTGCCAGAAGAAGTGGGCAACCTCCTCCAGAAATGGAAGGAGTGGAACATCTTCCGAAGCCACCAGAATGACTCCGGACCCGATGGAGACATTGCTGGTCTTCATTGATGCGAAGTCGAGCGGAGTGTCGAGGTACTTGTCAGTGAGCACAGTCCCGGCACTTCCACCGGTCTGGATGAAGCCAATACCCTTGCCCCCCTTGAGACCGCCACCGAAGTCATAGATGAGTTCCCTCAACGTGATACCCAGAGGTGCTTCGACAATTCCCCGATTCACGATGTCCCCCGAGAGCGAAAAGACCTTGGTACCGGCGCTCGATGGAGTCCCAAACGACTTGAACCAATCGCTGCCATTCTGCAGGATCGGCGGCACGTTGGCAAATGTCTCTACATTGTTGACCACTGTAGGCTTTCCGAACAGCCCGTGCTGAGGCGGGAACGGGGGCTTGTTCCGCGGCTCTCCCCGCTGATTCTCGATGGACTCGAGCAGCGCGAATTCTTCTCCGCACACATAGGCGCCACCCCCACGATAGACCTCAATACCAAACTGGAACCCTGTTCCCAGAACGTCCTTGCCAAGCAGTCCGTACTCAGTAGCATCCTTGATGGCTTTCTCGAGGCGCGCTATGGACATGGTGTACTCACCGCGGACGTAGGCAATCCCAACATGAGCCCCGGTAGCGTAACCAGCTATGGTCATCGCTTCCACGATACTGTGCGGGTCACCCTCGAGAATCAGGCGGTCCTTGAATGTGCCCGGCTCACCTTCGTCTGCGTTGCACACGATGTACTTCTCGTCGCTCTGCTCTTTGGCAACCATTCCCCACTTCAGTCCGGTCGGGAAGCCTGCGCCTCCGCGACCCTGAAGCCTGCTGTCGGTCAGGACCTGGATGACCTCTTCAGGCTTCATCGCCAGAGCCTTGGCAAGAGCTTCATAGCCGTCACGCGCAATGTACTCGTCAATACTCTGTGGATCGATGAGTCCTGCATTCCTCAGGACGATCTTCTGCTGGCTTTTCCCCGTCTCCTTCTCGACCAGACGCCTGCTTGACAGACTTCTGTCGATGGACAGACGCGAGACAGTGCGCCCTTTCAGGAGGTGCTCCGTCACGATCTCTTCAATATCCGCCGGCTTCACGCCGCCGTAGTAGACATCGTCAGGGAAGATGGCAAGCACAACACCCTGGTCATAGATGCCAAGAGCCCCGGTCTCGACCACCGAAACCTGGCTGCCCAGGTTGTATTTGGCAATTGTCTCTTCCAGGACGTGTTTCACTTCCAGAGCGCCCTGAAGGATGGAGTTAGAATCGACAGGGACGATAATCTGAGTCGAGAACAGCTTCACTGTGCGCCTCCCGCACGCTTTGCGTCGAGAATCCGTGGCAAGTCTTCCGGCGTGAGGTTCCCATATGCATCATCATCGA